>JAZRGR010000230.1:0-3226 GCA_045644345.1 Faecousia sp.
TCTTACCTTCCGTATCCGCCTGCCCATCGTTTCCTAAGGAAGCTCTGATGAAATCGCCGAGAGCAATCGGCGAGAGATTTTATTCCAAATTGAGGTTTGGAAAACGCAGGAATACTTTGTGTATTTCAAGTTTTTCAAACCGAAAAGTTGGGACAAAAGATTCGCTGAGTGCCGACGGCTATTTATTCAGAGTTTCCCTAATACAATATTTCGGCGAAGCCGGACACGCTTCATAGGAGCCTTTGCACCCTCCCCGACGCAGAGGCTCCTCGTACATCCCTCTGCGTCCACGGTGGCTATACCCCTGCTCTCGATTTGCCAAATTCAGATTTATCGAGCTGTTATGCTATCGCAAATGGAAAATTGAAAATGGAAAATGGAAAATGATCGTAACTGGAAATTCTAATCATAAAATATTTTCATTTTCACAGAAAATTTTGGAAATACCAGAGATTGTATCGACAATATGTTGCTCTATTTTAAATCCATCCCGAAGGGAAACCGACATTTTACATTATACATTTTCCATTTCCCATATTTCCGATTTGCGCGACCGAAGGGAGCGATAAATCGGAATTTGACTTCTTTATATATCGACAAAACGCCTGCTTCCCATAAAAACACAATGGGAAACAGGCGTTTTATAGGGTTCTACCACAGCAACTCGTATGTATGTTCCTTGACTTGACATCGGTCAAGGGCTCACTCTTTTCGATGCCGAAGCTTTAGCGTTGCGCTTTCTAATAGAAATCAACATTTCTATTAGAAAGTAGTGTCATAAGCTCCTGTGCCAGCTCTTGGAGCCGGGGATCGTCCGAGCTGTTGCAGAAAGTCACTGTACCTTCTCCGTGCTCTCTTAAGAGCCCGTTCTCTCCCAGACGGCGTCTCGTCTCCCGTGCAGTGCCGGCGGCTCCGTCCATAAGGATGCATTGGGAGCCTACCACCTTGGCAACAGCATCTTTGAGGAATGGGAAATGGGTACACCCTAACACTGCAGCATCCGGCAGTGGGCTCAAGAAGGGGCCCAGCTCCTTAACAAGAACCTCATGGAGTGCAGGGCTGTCCAGCTCTCCACGTTCTACGAAGGCGACTAATTCCGGGCAGGGACATTTGCAGATCTCGCAGGTCCCGTTATACTTCTCTAACAGTGCCGCAAACTTGTGCTCCCGCAGGGTGGCATCTGTGGCCATGACGAGGATCTTCCCGTAGGGGAAGCGGCTGACCGCCGGCTTTAATGCAGGCTCAATACCGATCAGAATACGATCCGGATACATCTCCCGCAGAGCTTCGATGGCTGCCGAGGTGGCTGTGTTGCAGGCAATGACCAGTGCCTTGATCCCACGACCGAATAGCATCTCGGCATTGCGGATCGTCAAGGAACGGATCTCCTCCGTACTACGGGAGCCGTAAGGGGCATTTGCCGAATCACCGAAATATAAAAAATCTTCATAAGGTAGCTCCCTCACGAGCTCCCCAAGAACACTGATCCCACCCAAGCCGGAATCAAATACACCAATTGGCAGGTCTCTCACGGATCCACCTCCTTTTTGAAGCTTTCTATGTCTATGATACCACATTTTCTTTATTTTGCAAGAATTTTTTCTAAAATAGCTCTTGACAATCCTCCCTTTTAGTGATATACTTGTTGGGCAAAACGAAGTAGGTCGGCAGCACCGCCCTCACCTTAGGCTTAGGCGAAGAGGTCTGATATCGAGAGTTTACCGGGCTATGCTCGGAGTATCTCTCTGTCTGTTTGTGTGGGTGCTGTTGGCATCCGCACTTTTTGTCGTTTATTGGAGGTGCTTTACCATCGGCAAATTAGATCATCAGCTCAACGAAGAAATTCGTGACAAAGAAGTCAGACTCATTGGCCCCGACGGTGTCATGATCGGCATCGTTACATCCGAGGCTGCTTTGGCCATGGCAGAGGAACACGAGTTGGATCTGGTCAAGATCTCTCCCAATGCCGTTCCCCCGGTATGCAAGATTCTGGACTACGGCAAGTTCCGTTTCGACCAGATGAAGAAGGAAAAGGAATCCAAGAAGAATCAGCGCGTTGTAGAAGTCAAGGAGATCCGCATGTCTCCCGGCATCGACACCAACGACCTGAACACCAAGATGCGCAATGCCTGCAAGTTCCTGACCGATGGCAACCGTGTTAAGGTCACTGTTCGCTTCCGCGGTCGTGAAATGGCACACACCGAGATCGGTGAACAGCTTTTGATCCGCTTTGCAGAGGGATGCTCCGAGGTATCTACTCTGGATAAGAGCCCCAAGCTGGAGGGTAGAAACATGTCTATCTTCCTGTCCTCAAAGAGTGCCAAGTAATTTAGGTAAGTAAACCCCATTTCAATTCACTATTTTACAAAAGGAGAAGTACCATGCCGAAACTGAAGACCCATAGCGGTGCAAAGAAGAGATTCAATCTCACCAAGACCGGTAAAGTCAAGAGAGCTCACGCTTTCAAGAGCCATATCCTCACCAAGAAGGACACCAAGCGCGGCCGTCGTCTGAGAAGCACGACCTATGCTGATGTCACCAATGTCGAGGCCATCAAGAAGATGATCCCTTACAAGTAATCGGAAGAACAATCTAACAGGAGGATATTAAGAAATGGCAAGAGTAAAAGGCGCAATGATGACGCGCAAGAGAAGAAATAAGGTTCTGAAGCTGGCTAAGTCCTACTGGGGCTCCAAGTCCACTCACTTTAAGATGGCTAAGCAGGCTGTCAAGAAGTCTGCTGTATACGCATACGTTGGCCGTAAGCACAAGAAGAGAGATTTCCGCCGTCTGTGGATCGCTCGTATCAGTGCTGCTGTTAAGCCCTACGGCATCAACTACTCCCGCTTCATGAACGGTCTGAAGAAGTCCGGCATCGAGATGAACCGCAAGTCCCTCTCCGAGCTGGCTATCCACGACAGCGCTGCTTTCGCTGCTCTGGTTGAGACCGCTAAGAAGGCTATCTAATTCCGAACCACACAAGAACACGGTGCATCCTCCAAGGGTTGCACCGTTTCTTTTTTTGCCTATCCCTTCGAAGCGTATTTTACCAAATTCCGATTTATGGAGCTGTTTACCGTATAACACCGTAGGGGCGACCTGTGGTCGCCCGGTCATTGTCGTTAAACGACAATGACGAAATTACGGGATTATCACGAGATTTCCGACAAAATCGAAACATTTTGCGGGCGACCACAGTGTGTGGTGTAGTAAGATAGTATACACA
>JAZRGR010000231.1:0-1829 GCA_045644345.1 Faecousia sp.
GCGACCTGTGGTCGCCCGGTCATTGTCGTTAAACGACAATGACGAAATTACGGGATTATCACGAGTTTTCCGACAAAATCGAAACATTTTGCGGGCGACCACAGGTCGCCCCTACGAACAAATTCGGAAATCGAACTGCTCGATAAATCGGGAAGTTGAAAACCAAGGTGCTGTGGGATGGGGATCTCACAGCACCTTGGCTGGGGTTAGGGGATTATTGGTTGCCGGCGTCCTTGAGCTTGGTCTCGCGGCGGTTCTTGATGTGGTCGGGCATGGGGTGGATGTCTCCGGACTTGGTCAGAGCCATCTTGGTGAGCATGGGGCCTACCAGCTCGTAGATCAGGACAGAGAACAGGACGATGTTGCGGATCAGATCTCCCTCGGCACCTAACTGACGGGCAGTCATTGCCATACCCAGGGCGACACCTGCCTGGGGCAGGAGGGTAATGCCCAGATACTTACAGACATTGGGAGAGCACTTTGCCCACTTGGTGGAGAAGTAGGAGCCGTAATACTTGCCCAGGGATCGGAACAGGATGTACACCACGCCGATGCCGATGATGGCAAGATCTGCAAAGACGTTCAGCTCCAGCTCTGCACCGCTGACCACGAAGAACAGTGCCAGCAGGGGAGAGACCCAACGATCGGACTTCTCCATGAGATCATGGGACAGGGGACACAGATTGCAGAATGCAGTGCCCAGCATCATGCACACCAGCAGGGAGGAGAAGGTGATGTGGACAGGTCCGATGTGGAATTCCATCATAGACAGAGCTACGGTGGCAAAGACAAAGGCAATGATCAGATTGAGGCGGTTGGTATTGGAATGGAACAGCTTCTCCAGTTGGGTCAGCAGCCAGCCTAAGACTGCGCCCAGAGCAAGGGACAGGACGATCTCGATAGCAGGGTTCAGGAGGATGGAGATCAGATCCACATTGCCACTCTGGAGGGTACGGGCAATGCCGAAGGATACGGCAAATACCACAAGACCTACTGCGTCATCCAGTGCAACCACGGGAAGCAGGAGCTTGGTGACCTCGCCCTTTGCCTTGTACTGCTTGACGACCATTAAGGTGGCGGCAGGTGCGGTAGCGGTGGCAATGGCACCCAAGGTAATGGCTTGGGATGCGGTGAGCTTGTCCGGCATGAGCAGGTGAATAGCCAGAAGCGCAAGGTCAACCAGCAGTGCGGCGGCAAGGGCCTGGGCGATACCTACGATAAAGGCTTGGCGTCCGGTCTGCTTGAGGTCCTTTACACGGAACTCGTTGCCGATGGCAAAGGCGATGAAGCCCAGTGCAACCTCACTGAGCAGGGACAGGGTATGCAGGGCATCCTGACCGACGAAGCCCAGACCGGGGATCCCCAGAGCACCTAAGCAGTAGGGACCGATGAGGACGCCGGCAATGAGATATGCCGTAACGTCGGGCATTTTAAAGGGCTTGACCAATCGGGTCATAAGGAGCCCTGCCAGAATGGCAATGGCTATGGATAATAAGCTGGACATGGGAAAATTCCTTCTTTCTGTTCAGAAAAATTGTGAAAAAGGCACGGCTCACAGTATACTACCAAAAGGGAAAAAATTCAAACCTAATTATTGACAGAGTTATCAAAAATTAAGACGAAATTTTGTGCAATTTACCCATAAAGCAATGGGGAGGAGCAGTCGCACAGAATTCTGCCCCGGAGATCGGGAAATCCTCGATTTGTCGAGCTGTTTGAAATTTGCACAGACCAGTGGCTCCCTCTGATGAGGGAGCTCCGCCGCAGGCGGTGAGGGAGAGAAAAATACAAAATTTTACGTTATTTGGGATATTTGTGCCAACTTTCGG
>JAZRGR010000232.1:0-16289 GCA_045644345.1 Faecousia sp.
TCTATCAGAAAGAGCACCGCTAATGCGTTGCGATTTTGCAATTTTTGATATAGAAAATTGCAAAATCCCGTCTCATGCAGTTCTTGACGCACCTACGGTGCTATAAAAATGTTTTAAACATTTTTATCAAGAACTAGTATACCGACAATGACCGGGCGACCACAGGTCGCCCCTACGGTGTTATACGATAAACAGACCGATAAATCGAGAATTTGGGTGCAAAAAGCCCGGGCGAGGGAGTCCCTCGCCCGGATAGATGGGATTATTCGGAGAAGAATGCCCTGGCAGTATCACTGTATGCCATGAGTGCACGGCACAGAGTTTCCAGAGCCCCTTCCTTGTTGTTGCCGTAGGTATCTACGCTGTACTCCAAGGTAGAGGATAGACGGGTGGCTCCGCTGTAAACAGCGGCATGGAGAACTGTCCGCAGCTCGGCTGCAAGGAGCCCGTCAAAGTCGAAGCTGTAGCGCCCTGCCGTAGACCCATAGGGTTGGGGACCCGATACCGTCGCTGTCTTTGTCTCTCCGTTCAAATCTCTATAGGAGATACGCAGAATCAGATCCTCAGCACGTCCGCCATAGCCACTCACATCAACGACGTAGCGGAGAGTTACCTTGCTGTCTAAAAGCAGGGACTTGCCTACCCACTGTACCTTGGGTGCAGACAGATCCGCAAGGTCACTGTTATGATTGCCGAAGCTCACGGCATCCATGTCCGTAAGATATGCCTTCTGTGCCGCTGTCATATTCCCATCTGCAAGAGCATCGGTACGATAGCCCTTGTAGATCTGTGCGGCGGAACCGTAACGCAGGAGGTCTGCGCACAGAGCCTTGAGACTCTCTGCGATGCCGATCTTGCCTAACTGGGAATAGGCATACTGTGCAACACTGTATGTGTCGGTCTTGGATGCATAAGCCTCTTGACCCTTAAACATATAGAGGGTAGCGGTAATGGTATCATTCATGTTGACCGCTGTGACGCCGTTGAGGGTGAAGTAGTAGTAGCTCCCGTTGAGAACAGGATCCAGAGACACGATCCGAGTCCCCGCAAGGGTGTTGCCCTCATAGACAGGGAGGATGCAATCCATCCGATATCTGTCATAGCCTGCCAGAAGAGTAGCAGGAACTGCGTAATTGATGGAGATATCACTTGCCAGGTTCAAGCTGTGACCGATGGTAATGGCGGCATCTACCGTAGGCTCCTGAGGGAGCTGGGGCTTTTCACTTTCACCGGGCTCCGTAGTGTAATAGATGGTGGCTCCCCCCTTGAGGGTATAGAGCTGCGGCAGGAGCATAGTGGTGTTAGCAGAGGATAAATAGGTGGTAAAACGGGGGCTGTTCACGTTGTACAGGAATCTGCCGTAGGAGCTGTTTCCGTTGGAAATGGTGGCCTTGCCCTCCTCGACTTCAACGGTCCAGGTTGTAGTGCCATTGTTCCACGCAAGCTTCTTGACAGCGGTGGCACCCAGGAGCTGACCCTCACTGTCCGCAAGGGTGATCATGCCATCCGCAGAGCCCAATGTAAGGATCAGTGCATCATCGGGCAGTTCCTTGATGGTGGTCCCGTCTGCACTGAAGGTTGCTTCCACAGTGGTGAGATATTGACTGCTGAGCATACCGGCTACCTTGTCCTTGGTATTGGCTGCAAGGACCACACGGGAACCGTCGGTAAGCTGTGCAGTATCGGTTACGATGGTCCACATTGCACATCCCTCGCCATTGTCAACGGCGTAGCGGTACAGTGCCTTGAAGGAAAGATCCTGCTCCAGAGTCAGCTTCTGTCCGGGGGTATAATATGCACCGGAGGTCGTCCGATCCTCAACAGTCTCGAGAGTCCAGCCTACAAAGCTGTAGTCCCCTTCGGGATAGTCCGCACCATCGGGGAGGGTCACTGTATCACCCTTGTAACCCGTAATGCTTGCAACCGCATTTGCCCCCTTGGGGACTGAGAAGCTGAGCGTCAGCTTGCCACCCAGTGCAGGGATAGATTCGGTCTTGGTTGCAGAGCAGATCCCACAGGTGTAGGTCAGGACACCCATTGCAGTTTCTGTAGGCTGGGTCGTTACCTTGCCGTCGTCCCAGCTATGGTCTTGTACATCAGTAGCAACCGAGCCGCACACAGAGCACAGCTCCCAGTGGCCGTCTGCATCATAAGCGTACTTGCCGGGAGTATGTCCCGTTGCAGGGATCACAAGCTGAGAGGCAGTCAGAGTCTGCGTACAAGAAGCATCTGCAAAGAACTTGCCACAGTCGTTACAGGTGTAATATTCCACATTGCCCTGTGCTGTACAAGTCGCAGGCACAGCCTTGCTATAGGATGCACTGCTGTGATCGCAACGAGTCAGCTCTGTTGTATAGTACATGGTTCCGCCACCGTTTATGTAGATCTGAGGCAGGAGCATAGTAGTGCTAACATTAGAGGTATAGGTCGTAAAGCGTGTTGCAGAGGAATTATACAGGAATCTGCCGTAGCTGCCGTTGGTAGAAGCGATCTTGAAGCCTGTTCCCTCTGCAGTAATGGTCCAGGTAGTCGTACCCTTGTCCCATGCCAGGTTCTTCACAGAGGTCACGCCCAGGAGCTGTCCTGCCTCATTGCTAAGGGTCCAGCCCTCGGCAGAGCCACCCAGGATCAGTACCAGAGCAGAGTCAGACAAGGTGGGTATGGTGGACAGATCGTCAGAGAAGGTCTGATCCACAGCAGACAGGATGGTAGAGGTCAGATCTCCCGCCACCTTACCCTTGGCGGTGGTTGCGAAGACGACCTTGGCACCGACATAGAGACCCTCTGCGTCTGTCAGCAGAGTCCAGCCATCACCACCGTTCCCCTCAGAATAGGTATACAGGGGGTAGAAGTTCACAGATGCAGTGGGAACATAGGTACTGCCTGCAGTATAGTACACAGGCTGGGCGGTAGTAGGAGCTACCTGCTTCTCTGTCCAGCCGACAAATCGGTAGCCGTCCTCAACAGGCCCCTGTGGCAGGGTGATCCCCTCACCTGCATAGGCAGTCACAGGGGCAGCTCCGCCGTTAAAGCTGACAGTGACCGTAGTCTTCTTAGCAAAGTTGATACGAACCGTGCAATCAGACTTGGGGCTTACGGTAAAAACATCGCCCTCACGGGTCACTGTTGCAGTGCCGCTGACTACCGTATAGCCCTCTACATAACAGCCGGTTGCAGGGGTGGCGGTAATCACTCTGCCACTGAGCTTGACCGTGCCGTAGGAAGTGTTGTTGGAGGTAGCCTTGATAGTATAGGTCACTACCTCCCCACCGGAGGGAGTGGTCAAGCCTGCGGGAATGCTCTCCCCAAGGATCAGCCATGCAAGCTCGGGATAGTCAACAAAGGGGTTACGACATCCCTGGATCTCCTGGGCTACATCATTACGGGACATCTCGTAGGTATCAACGGGATCCAATGCGCACCATTCAAGGAGGGTCTTCTCATCTGTGAAGACGATTCCCACAGAGGACATAGAGGAAGTAACTACATAGTCATACAGGATGGTACGGGCGCAGTCTCCCTTGGAGAAGTCCAGGGGCTCAAATAAACCGCTTGCATAAGTGCCTGCAGGGATTTCCCCGTTCTTCTCGTTAGAATAGGCAGTCTTGCCACCGCTTACATAACCGTACTTATTACTGTTACGGGTAGAATTCGCCTTGGGATCCGTGGGGCGCATAGCGTGGAGATCCCCCTCCATGGCACTACCGCCCTTGGAATCGGGCCACATATGCTCACGGTTCCAGGTAGCACCACTGTCCCAGTTGCTGGTAGTGGTGCCGTCACAATAGAACAGGCGGAGCTTGGAGCTGCTGCCCTCATAGGCATCGGTGTAGGGGAAATAGGTCTTGAGCCCACCATAGCCCACAGTACTGCGATCCGAGGTAATAAGGGTACGTAGCTTGGATCTCAGACTGCTTCCACTGAGGGAGGACAGGGTATCGTAGTCATAGCTCCCTGTATAGTAAGCCTCAGCCGCCGGGGACAGTTCGGTACAAACTTGATCTCTCTTGCCGGAATTGTAGGATGCCTTGCTTGCCGCAGAGATCTGTATGCCGCCGAAACAGCTTAAGACCAGCAGGATTGCAAGGACAAAGGATAAACATCGTTTCATATATTCTATCTCCTAATACTATAATCGATTATTCTTCACCCAGGAAGCGCATCAGAATCGTTGCAACCTGGGCACGGGTAGCACTGCCTCGGGGACGGAGGTAGGTCTGCTCTGTATGGCTGTCATAGATGCCATTGACCAAGCCCTTTCCTACTGCCCATTGCAGAGCCTCCTCGGCATAGGACTGTACGTCCTCCCGATCCGGGAACACATCCAGATCCCCTCTGTCTGCAGGATCCATCTCTGTCAGCTTGGTGAAGCGGTAGAGGATGGTAGCAAGCTGCTCTCTGGTGATCTGATGATCCGGGCGGAAGGTACCGTCGGTATAACCGGTGACCACGCCCTGCTCTGCTGCCCATGCTACTGCCTCACTGTACCACTGATCCCCGGGAACATCCGTAAAGTCGGCAGTCTCAGCCTCGGGCTCTCCTGCGCTGCGCCACAGAACGGTAACCAGCATAGCACGGGTCATGGTCTTGTCGGGAGCAAAGGTATCCTTGCTCATGCCGTTAAACAAGCCCTTCTCCACTACGAAGTCGATACCTGCATGAGCCCAGTTCCCTATCTCGGGCATATCCGTAAAGGTAAGGGAGCCGCAAGCCTGCCCATATTCACATTCTGTATCGGAGGGTGTAAGAGGGGGGATCGCCTCGGTATTGGCTTCTCCGCAGATGAGACAGGTATAGGTAAGCACACCCTCAGTCTCCTCCGTAGGAGCCAGAGTCACAGTCCCCTCGTCCCAGTCATGTCCGAGAGCGGCAGTTACATCCTCCTCGTAGCTATGACCGCAGACAGAGCAGGTATAGGTAGTATAGCCTGCCTCGGTGCAGGTAGGAGCAGTGATAACCGGTACATAGCTGTGGCCCAGAGCCTCAGTCATATCCTCCTTAAATTGATTGCCGCAGAGGGTGCAGGTATAGGTCGTGTAGCCTGCCTCGGTGCAGGTAGGAGCAGTGACCGTAGGAGCATAATTGTGCTCACAGGTACCGATCTCGGTGGTGTAATAGGTGGTTCCCGCAGAGCCGTCCATCATATAGATCCGGGGACGGGGCAGATGGGTGGCAGGATTGCCGGTGTAGGTGGTAAAGCGAGGAGCGGAAATATTATACAGGATCCGACCATAGGTGCTGATAGTGTTGAAAATATCCGCCCCCTCAGAGGTGATCTCGATCTTCCAAGTCAGGGTGCCTGCTCCCCAGCCCAGCTTCTTGGCATCGGAACAGCCAAGGGCTCTGCCCTGCTGATCTGTCAAGGTCCATGCATCCTTCTGTCCGCCTACAGTCAGGATGGATGCTGTATCCGGCAGGTCGGTAATGATCTCCAGATCGGAGGAGAAGGTGGCATCCTCCGCTGCCATAAAGGTGGTAGAAATATCCCCTGCTACCTTACCCTTGCCATTGTGTGCAATGACAATCTGTGTGCCTACGCGGATATCCTCTGTACGGGTCACCAGAGTCCATTCCCCGGTGCCGGTGCCATTCTCGGAGAAGCTGTACAGGGGGTACAGATCCATATCACGGGTCAGTGTATAGGAGCTGCCGGGCTTATAATAGGTGGGTCTGGTAGAGGTCTTGTCAATTGCCTGCTCTACCCATCCCATAAAGGTATAGGGAGCTACATCTGTTCCCTTAGGCAGGGTCACAGTATCCCCTGCATAGCCGCTGACGGGCTCAGCCAGTCCATGGAAGCTGACAGTGACCTTGGTCTTCTGGGCAAAGTTGATACGGATACTGCAATCAGACTGGGGATCCACGATAAAGTTATTCTCCTCACGGGTTACAGTTGCCTTGCCACTGAGGATGGTATAGCTATCGGCATAATAGCCCTGCGCGGGAGTTGCCACTATGGTTCTGCCCTGGAGCTTAACAGTACCGTAAGCCGTATTGTTGGAGGATGCTGTAATGGTATAGCTCTGTCCCTGTCCGCCGGAGGGAGTCTGCAGATTGGCAGGGATCTCCTTGCCCAGGATCAGCCATGCAAGCTCGGGATAGTCTACGAAGGGATTGCGGCATCCCTGGATCTCCTGGGCTACATCGTTACGGGACATCTCATAGGTGTCAACGGGGTCCATTGCACACCACTCAAGGAGGGTCTTTTCGTCCTGGAATACAACAGTCACAGAGGACATGGAGGAGGTTACTACATAATCATAGAGGATGGTACGTGCGCAGTCACCCTTGGAGAAATCCAGAGGCTCGAAGGTGCCGCTGACATAATGACCACCCAGGAGGGAGCCATTGGTCTGGTTGGTATATGCTGCCTTGCCATTGGTTACATTGCCGTACTTGCTGTTGCCACGGGTGGAATTGGTGTTGGGATCCGTGGGGCGCATAGCGTGGAGATCTCCCTCCATAGCACTGCCACCCTTGGAATCCGGCCACATATGCTCACGGTTCCAGGTCTTGGCACTGTCCCACTTGCTGGTAGTAGTACCGTCGCAGTAGAACAGACGGAGCTTGGAGCTGCTGCCCTCAAATGCATCGGTGTGGGGGAAATAGGTCTTAAGTCCGTCATAGCCTACCGTCTTACGGCCTGTGGTGACCAGGGTGCGGAGCTTGGTACGCAGACTGCTCGTGGTGAGAGCAGAAAGAGAGTTGTAGGAATAGCTCCCTGTGTAGTAGCTGACCGCCTTGGAGGACAGGGCGGTACAGATCTCATCTCTCTTGCCCTTGTTATAGGAGGCAGAGGCAGCTTCAACCGTGAAGCAAGTGCTACTGAACAGCTCCAATAACAGGACCAGAACCAGCGCAAGTGATAACGCACGTTTCATTTGATCATCTCCATTTGATATTCGGGGATACTCCCCTATTATACAGGAATGATACCATTTCTTCCCTGAAAACGCAAGCACAAAGGACCCACTCCGATTTTTTCGCCAAAATGCCCAATTTAGCCCCTCATGCCTTGTATACAATCCCCGTGAATGCAGGTTGTTTTTTCCGTTGTTTCGTGATAAAATAGAAAAAAACCTTGTTACAGGGAGGAACCATGTTACCACTGGAATTTACAGAGCGGATGACCCGTTTGTTAGGAGATGAAGCCCCCGACTTTTTCTCCTCCTATGACCGTCCCAGGAACACGGGACTCAGGATCAATACACTAAAAGCCCCTAACACACCCCTTTCCTTCTGCGCAGATCCCATTGCCTGGGCAGAGAATGGCTATTACCTCCGGGAAGGGACCCGACCGGGCCTCCATCCCTTCCATGATGCAGGTGTCTATTATTTGCAGGAGCCCAGTGCTATGGCTCCCGTAGGACTGCTGGATGTACAGCCGGGCCAGCGGGTCTTGGACCTGTGTGCCGCCCCCGGGGGGAAAACCACCCAGATCGCAGAGAAGCTGCAGGGCAAGGGACTCCTGGTATGTAACGAGATCCACCCCAAACGGGCAAGGATCCTATCTTCCAACATTGAGCGTATGGCTGTGACCAACGCACTGGTACTTAACGAGCACCCTGCTAAGCTCGCAGACCGTTTCGGAAACTATTTTGACAGGATCCTGGTGGATGCCCCCTGCTCCGGGGAAGGTATGTTCCGCAAGGAGGATGCCGCCGTCACGGATTGGAGCCCGGAGACCGTAGCCATGTGTGCCACCCGACAGACTGAGATCCTCCATTCTGCGGCACAGATGCTGGCTCCCGGCGGACTGCTGGTGTATTCCACCTGTACCTTCGCCCCGGAGGAGAACGAGGGTGTGATCTCCCGGTTCCTCCATAGTCACCCTAATTTTACCGTCAAGCAGGTGGATGCCCCTTGGTTCAGCCCTGCCTGTCCCCATTGGATCCATGATCCTGCTCCCGGAGTGGAGCATTGCTTCCGCCTCCTACCCCACAAGCTCCGGGGCGAGGGACATTTCGCAGCCGTACTGCAGCGCACCGATCACGGTGATGCCGCCTCCCTACCTATTGAGAAGACGTTCCCCCTCCCCCCTGCTGTCAGAGACTTCCTTCCCATAGAGGGCTCCTGCCTCACCTTCGGTGAGACACTGTTCCTGGTCCCCAAGGATCTGCCGACTCTCAAGGGGCTCAAGGTCCTCCGTGTAGGGTTGGAGTTGGGCGAGGTGCGAAAGGGGCGGTTTATTCCTGCCCATGCTCTCGCTCTTGCCCTAAGCACCTATCCCTCTGTCCATGATCTGCCTGCAGACAGTCCCCATGTGATCGCTTACTTAAGAGGCGAGACCATTCCGGGAGAGGCGAAGGGCTGGACCCTTCTGACTGTCGAAGGCTACAGCTTAGGCTGGGTCAAGGGTGCTGACGGCACCCTCAAGAACCATTACCCCAAGGGGCTGCGTCGCATCGGTGGATAGGCCATAATATATCCATAGGAGGTTACCGATATGAAGTACATCACCCGCATCTGCGTTTTTCTGCTTCTTCCGCTACTACTCCTGTCTCTCCTATCCCCTGTTCTTGCAGGCTCCCCCGATGCAGAGGAGCCCACCCCTCCCCGTCGGGCAATCTCCGTCAGCAGTATTTCCATTCCCGCTTATACCCACGGCACTGCTTCTACCTGGATGGTCTACGATGGCGGACAGGCTACCACATGGCAGGATGAGCCCTATGAGTCCAAGATGCAGATCATCTGCAACACCAACGCTACCGAGTACCTGAGCTATTGCAAGGGACTGCTCGCCAAGGGTTACACCCGTCTGTACTCCAAGGTCATTGACGCACAGAGCGACAAGAACCGTTACCTACGCTACCTTTCCCCCAACGGCGACTACATCATCTATGCCTACTACACTGCCGCAAGTCAGCAGGTTCGGCTGATCGTAGATACCCACCCGGACACCCTCCGTAGATTCTCCTACACCGGCTCCGGAACCCGGGAGACCCGGGTATATATGTACGCTCTGAGTAATCCCGATGACTGCTACGCAGCGGGTACCGATCCCAATACCACCCAGAGGCGGAACGAAGCCGGCTCCATGTACATCATACAGATGCCTGACAACAGCCTCTTCATTGTCGACGGCGGTGGTCTGGAGCAAATGGGTGATCGAGATGCGCAGAAGCTGTACCGCTTCTGCCGTGAGATCACCGATGTTCCCGAAGGAGAACGGATGATCATCAATACCTGGTTCATCAGCCACGGTCATGCAGACCATTATGCAGGCTTCCCCCGTTTCATCTCCCTATACAATGACTCCTTCCTGGTCAAGAACATCATGTATAATTTCGAGGTGCTCAACTCCTCCCGATCCTACACCCGTATCGTAAGTAAGCTCTATCCCGAGGCTAAATTTTATAAGCCCCATACCGGTGACAGTTTTACCATTGCAGGGGTACAATTCGATGTACTCTACACCACCGAGGACCGTTACAAGCCCAACAGCAGCAACAAACTCCTCCTGAATGACAGCTCCTGTACGGATTATCCCAACGAAAACAACACTTCTACCGTCCTACGGGTCACCTTCGACGGCAAGAAGCTCCTCCTTACCGGAGATCTGCAGAAGGCAGAAGCCATCCTGCTTGGTATGTATCCTGCCGCAGACCTCAAGAGCGATCTTCTCCAGATCCCTCATCACGGCGCAGACTATCATGTAAATCTGGTCAAGACCGTAGCTCCAAAGATCTCTTTTATCAACCAAGTAGAGACTGCACGGGCAAGACTCAATGTCTATTCCAATCATGCCTCCTGGAAGGCTTATTGCGGCCAGCTCTACTGGAGCGGAACTGAGACCGTAGGCTACAGTGCAAGCAGGGGCATTTTCTACCGCGAGCCCTTCACTCCTACGGACTATTTGGGTTGGTCCTCAGCAACCTATCCCGTACAGAAGGAGAATCCCTATACCTCCCCCGTCACTACCGCCGCGGAGGATTACTATGGCTACAGCAAAGTCAGTAGCTTAACCACAGAAGACCGTGCCTATATTATTGCAGACAAGAAGCTGGACAGAGTCTTTGCCTACGATGCCGACAGCGGAACCGTCAGCAGTAACTACACCGGCTTGTTTAACAGTGGCAAGTATTATTTCTCTGCTTCTCAGCGACCTCTGGTCAACTGGCTGATCCGTTACACAACCTTCCAGACCCACACGAGCGCCGCTGTAGACGGTGTCAAAACCTATTACGGTGGAACCCCCATCCGGAAGGGTACGGGGGATTACTGGGGTACTTCCTCCCTACCTACAGGTATGGTCCTGGGCAAAAACGATACCTTCACCGCCACAGGAATGTATGAAACCTGGGCAAGAGGTGCCGATCAGTTTGAGAGCCTTGCCACAGGCACCTGGATAGATGCCCTCAAGGACGGCAGCTTCCTGATCTACCGTCATTACAAGGGGATATATTACCCCTTCTATCGGGATGCTTCCGTTGCAACAGACGGAGGCTGGGGCGTTACCGAGCTTAGCAAGGCACAGACTAATGCCAAGTTAGACTACCTGCAGACCTGCCTCTATGCCTACGAAGCTACACCCTCCAAGATGAGCCTATCCTGGACAGGTCACAGGGATTACACCCTTACTGCAGGCCCCACTCTTGCAGATATGATCAGTCTGGTTGCAGGGGATCTCCGTGTGAATTACCATCTTGACAGTTTCGGTGTCACGGGAGAGATCCCGTATGACTCCTACGGGATTCAGAAGCCGGGGACCTATTGGCTGGAATGCTCCCCCGCCTACGATCCTAACCGAATCGGTGACTATACCCTAACTATCCGATACAAGAATCCCAACAACACGATCCAAGATTTGGGCTCTGTATCTGTCCATACGACAGCTCACAGAGAGTCGGACAATCTCCGGTTTTCCTTCGACAATCTTCCTGCGGATCAGGAGCGATACCAGACGGATCCTGCTTACGGTGGCTTTAACTTTGACGGAACTGCTCGCTGGAAGGCAGAGCTCTATGATTCTGCTACCAATGCCACCACCATGATTCCGCAGACGGTAGATACCAACGAGGGCACCATGAAGATCACGCTTTCCAAATGGGATGCCGTCAACCGAGCCGTATGGGTAAAGCCCTATGCAGGAAGCGAAACCCCTCTCAAGTATGACCCCACCAATGCCGAGGTCGTGCAGATCCGCTTCAAAATGAACAATCTAAAGGCTGCAACCACCTCCGCGCCCTTCCTCCGGCTTTGGTATACCAAGACAGTGAATGATGCGGCTGTACAGACCTATGACAGGGCCTTCCAATTAGGCACAAACTTCGTATCAGATGGTGAGTACATGACTGCAACCATCGATCTGTATACACAGGCAGATATCACCGCTAACGCTTCTGTACCCGGTTTCCCCACTACCACCCTCTGTGATGGGGGAGTTATTAGCGGACTGCGTCTGGGCTTCCACAATTTTACTGCAAATCAGACAGGAACTCCCGGTGAGATCCTCATTGATTACATCTATATTGGCACAAGAGCCGAAATGCCGGAACACATAGAGCCGGTAGAGGATACCACCTTGAAGCTCAATCACAGTCTTAATTTGGCAAGTGATATTTCTGTAAATCTTCTGATTTCCAAGACCCTGCTGGAGGGCTTTGATCCGACCACAGTCTATGTAGAGAGCATCGTCGAAACCTATGAGGGCAACAAGAAAACAGGCACTGAAACCCTAAAGGTTGCCCCCGTAGACAATGGGAACTATTACTACTTCACCATCAATGGCTTGACTGCGGTGCAGATGAATGACAAGATCTCATCTGTACTCTACGGATCCAAGGACGGACAGGTTTATCACTCTCCCGTAGATGTCTATTCCATTGCGACCTATGCCTACTCCCAGATGGACAATCCCGACAGAGACCACAGTCTAAAACGCCTGTGTGCCGATCTGCTCCGTTACGGTGCCAAGGCACAGATCTTTAAGGGCTACCGTACAGATTCTCTCGCTGATGGGGACATGACGGACAGCCACAGAGCCTATCTGTCAGATATAACAGCCGTGAACTTCGGCAATACCAACAGGGTACTGTCGGATCTGCCCAATGCTCCCATTACATGGGCAGGGAAGTCTCTGAATCTGGAATCCAAGGTCGCCCTGAAATTCGCCTTCTACCCCGGCAGCTATGGGGGCAAGCTGTCTGATCTGGTCCTCCGCATTTCCTACACCGATGCCTATGGTGCTACCAAATCCCTGACCCTTACAGATCCCCTGCTTTACAATGAGGCTATGGGTGTCTATGCCTTTACTTTAGATACCATGTTGGCCGCAGAGCTGCGGTCGGTGATCTCCGCACGGATCTATATGGGCAGTACGCCCCTTTCTGCCACACTGCAATACAGTGCCGACACCTACGGCAACAACAAAACCGGTGCGTTGTTAGACCTGTGCAAAGCTCTGTTTGCCTACAGCGACAGTGCCAAGGCATACTTCGCAGGATAAACTCTGAGCCACCGTGGTGCTGCTTTTACAGTGCCACGGTGTCTTATAGGTCATAGAACATTCCTGTCATACCTCTGATAAAGTTTCAGATTCCCCTCTTTACATTTGCCACAGACTGTGGTATACTAATATGGAGATTGTGTAAATGTCATTCCTATGACCCGTACCTTTGTATACCAATTCTACCTACGGATCTGTATGCCACCGGCATAGAGACAGTACCATATTTGATTATTCCATATTCCTGTTACACATGATGAGAGGAAGCTGTATGAAACAATATATCATCCAAGGCGGAAAGCCCCTTTCCGGCGTAGTGACCATCAGCGGTGCCAAGAATGCCGCTGTTGCCATCCTTCCCGCAACCCTGCTGATCAAGGGTAGCTGCCGTATCGAGAACGTCCCCGATATTTCAGACACCCGTCTGCTCTTAGAGATCCTGGACAGCATGGGTGCCGTGATCCGCAAGATCAGTTCCAATACCCTGGAGATTGACTGTGCCAACATCCGCGATTCCGAGGCATCCGACGACCTGGTTCGCAAGATCCGTGCCTCCTACTATCTGATCGGAGCCCAGTTAGGCCGTTTCGGTCATGCCCGTGTAGCACTGCCCGGCGGATGCAATTTCGGTCCTCGCCCCATTGACCAGCACATCAAGGGCTTCGAGACTATGGGTGCCGATATCGAGGTCGTTAACGGCTGTGTCTGTGCCACCGCTCCCCAGCAGGGACTTACAGGCGGTCGTGTCAATCTGGACATGGTTTCTGTTGGCGCTACCATGAACATCATGATCGGTGCTGTCCTTGCCGCAGGCATTACCATTATCGAGAATGCTGCCAAGGAGCCCCATGTGGTCGACCTTGCCAACTTCCTCAATGCCATGGGTGCCAAGGTATCGGGAGCAGGTACAGACGTCATCAAGATCCGTGGAGTCAAGTCCCTTCACGGCGGTACCTACACCATCATCCCCGATCAGATCGAAGCCGGTACCTATATGGCAGCAGCCGCCGCTGCAGGTGGCAATGTCTTAGTACAAAACGTGATCCCCAAGCACATGGACTGCATCAGTGCCAAGCTCCGTGAGATGGGCGCACGAGTTACCGAATATGATGACTCCATCCGCGTAGAGCGTGTCAACCGCCTCCGCAGAGCCAATGTCAAGACCCTCCCCTATCCCGGTTTCCCCACAGATATGCAGCCCCAGATCGCTGTATGCATGGCACTGGCTAACGGTGTCAGTGTGATCACCGAGAGTATTTATGATACCCGTTTCCGCTACTGTGCCGAGCTGTGCAACATGGGTGCCTCCATTAAGGTGGACACCAAGAAGGCAGTGATCACCGGTGTAGAGTCTCTTACCGGCTGTACCGTCAAGGCATGCGATCTCCGTGCAGGCGCCGCTATGGTCATTGCCGGCTTAGCCGCCCGTGGTACCACTATTATCGAGGACGTCAAGTATATCGAGCGCGGTTATGAGAACATCATCGAAAAGCTCCGTGATTTAGGCGCAGACATCCGCCGAGTCGATGCAGACTCTGCCGATTTCTGATTCCATTTACACACAGCTCCCCCGGCTATGAGCATCATAGCCGGGGGAGCTCGGTTCTTTTGGTTAAATGATTTTATTCCGGCAGGATCAGCAGATCCAGATCCACGGGGCCGTCGATTCCCGACACCGTACCACTGTCGGTATATTGGACCATATGATACAGGTATGGGAAATCGGGAATATCCCCGTATTCTGCCAGCCACAAGGAATATCCTGCCAATTCTCGCAGATCCAGATAGTTATATCCGTAATCCTGGTTAAAATAGACCCCGGGAGTATATCCCTGTGCCTTGACCTCCTCACAGAAGGCTACAGCACATTCTGTCATAGGTAGCAATCCCGGTGTAGGGACTCTGCCCTCTAAGTATTCCCAGTCATAGAACACAGGGAGCTCCGGTCTCTGCCTACCCAGCAGGTCACAGACATACCGTGCCTCCTCCACCGCCTCTGCCTCATTGACAGCCTGGGAGAAGAAATATACCCCGACCTTAAGCCCTGCCTCCTTGGCACCCCTCAGATTGTCTGCAAACCGATCATCCTCATAGAGCTTGCCGGCAGTGGAACCTCGATAGCCGGCACGGAGGATGGCAAATTCTACACCGCTGCTTGCAACAGCATCCCAGTCAATCTGTTCCTGATGGGTAGATACATCTATACCAATCAGATGCTCACGGTCCTTATATCGGAGGAAGGCATCTTCCCAATAGAAATTCTCCTGAACATAGTCATTCTCAGGTATGCGTGGAATGATCGGCTCTGTTACAGAGGTTGCCTCTCCCCCACGGGGATAAAACAGACCTACCATAACGGCTATGAACACAAGGATCGCTGTGATCCATTTGCTGTAATTTCTCATAGCTTCCCCCCTCACTTTCCCAATGAGTATATCATATTTGTCGAATTCCGTCAATTTGAAAATTTTCTCTTGTATATATTTCTGTTTTATAGTAGAATAATATAGATTGGAGGGATCATCCTTGAAGCTTAAATTTCCGGGGAGGCTGACAATTCTCCTGTTGTTACTCTCCCTTTTCCTATGCTCCTGCGGTTCTAACCCCGATACCCCGTCTGAGTCCGTGGGAGTCACCACTGCCACCATCAGTGCAGTGGGCGACATCTTTTTAACAGAGGACATGCTCCGAGATGCACGGAATATGTCAGGCGTCTATGACTTTATGCCCCTGTTCTCCTCTGTGGTCACCGAGATCACCAAGGCAGATCTGGCACTGGGCACCTTAGAGGGGACCTTTGCCAATACCGATACAGGCAGTTATCCCGACAGTCTGGCTGAGGATCTCGCCCGTTGCGGCTTTGACATTCTGCAGACCGCCGGCTCCTACAGTGTCTACCAGGGTCTGTCCGGTTTGATCCGCACCAAGTCTATTATCGAGGATCAGGGAGTTCATACTCTTGGTACCTTCCGCTCTCAAGAAGAATGGGATCGGGAGCGTGTCTTAATCAAGGAGGTCAACGGCATCCGTTTCGCTTTTATCGGTATTACCAAGGGCTTTAACGGCATGGGTCTGCCTGCAGACTCCGAGTTCTGTGTCAATCTCCTCTACGAAGACTATGCCACAGATTACGAGGAGGTAGACCGTGCAGGGATCCGTGATCTGGTAGATACAGCTATTGCCGCAGACCCGGATTTTATCATAGCCTCCCTTCATTGGGGCAGTGAGAACATCAGCGGCATCAGCTCCACCCAGGAGGAGATCACCGACCTCCTTATCAACGCCGGAGTAGATGTGATCATCGGTTCCCATTCCCACCGATTGGAGAAGATCGAGCGCAGAGTCGTGCAAGTCGATAACCGCCCCGATCGAGAGTGCATCATTGCTTACGGATTAGGCGATTTCTGCACCACCACACCGGGCAAGACCAACACCTCTATCATTCTCAATCTACAATTCACCAAGGATCACGACACGGGAGAGCACAGCATATCAAGTGTGGATTACGTACCTGTCAGCACTGTAGACAACGGGAACAAGTACCCCACGAGCTACGCTGTGGTGCCTACACAGGATGCGATCCGTCTGTACGAGAATAACTACTATCTCCGCATCGACGATAGTGCCTACACCTCCATTGTAGAGGATATCGTAGATCTGGAGGAGACCCTATTCCCTCCCCCCGAGCCGGAACCCACCGAAGAAGACTGATCCACAGGGAGTCACGCAGGATCCTGCGTGACTCCCTTTTTCCATACCCGGCCAAATTCCGATTTATCGCTCCCTTCGGTCGCGCAAATCGGAATAATGGAAAATGGAAAATGTATAATGTAAAATGTCG
>JAZRGR010000233.1:0-14092 GCA_045644345.1 Faecousia sp.
CTGTATCCGCAGACACCCTTGCTCCTGTAGCCTCGTGCGAAATAAACCGTCAAGCGGTATCTTACTGATTAACAATCCTGCAAAGGGCTGTGGTCGGAGCCTGTGCTAAACCATCGAGTGGTAGGGGACGGAAACCGATCCGCAGCATCCTCTACAGTGTAGCACAGGTTCACACTTTGAACAACATTGAGCTACGACTCCATTATACGAGGGGACGGAGATGTGTGTTGGAGGGGGCACAGACGAGAGTATGCTTCGAGAAAATGGAGATCCCACCGGTAACCTCACGGCACACAATCTCCACCCCGACGATCCTAAAAAATCCGGCTTTTCACATCTGTACGGTTGACTGCCTCGTCCATTCCTATTCCATAAATACTTGTCATTCCACGGTAGAATTTTTCACTGGAAAGTTAATCTCATAATTTCCCAACCCGGGCTACACAACAGGTTATTACAATCTATTGTGTAGCCCTTTTTACATCCCTAACATAACAATTAGTGACCATTGGTACAAGATAGCGGAAACGTTTGTTCCATATCAAACAGCACTATTATCAAAAAAATGCTCAAAATCGACCCGAAAGCGTGTAGCTTCGGAGAGGTTTTAGGCTTTTTGCATTTCAAGAATGAATTATAAATTGGCACTGGGAAAGGAGTTGATGGATATGCCCTGATGCTGTAGTAAATCGAGAGAGAACGGATAATCTTTCTTGATGAGCGTGGAGGGAGGAATATGATGAGCCTTGCAGAATGAGGAAAGGAATTGCAGGGTAGCTTACGCACCACAATAAATTTATGCCCACACTATTTTAGAAAAGGAGACTAATAAATGACAGAACAAACAGACACAAGCGTAAAGCTTGAAATCGTCAAGGCCAGCGAGATTGTGCCGAAGGAAGTTCGCTGGCTTTGGTATCCCTACATTCGTTTGAGAAGAAGTGAAATCGTAGGACTGAAATGGGACGCTATTGACTTTGAAAGAAAGACGATTACCATCAAGTATACCGTTATGACAGTAAATGACAACGGTAAGGAACGGCTTGTGCAAAAGGATCGGACAAAAAATAAGTCCAGCTATCGGACACTTCCTTTAGTAGCACCCTTCGAGGAGCTGCTACTTCGGCTCAGAGAAAACCAAACAGAGAATCGGAGACTTTGTGGAAACTGCTATTGCACCAAATATTTGGATTACATATATGTCAATGAGATTGGCGAACTGGTTAAGCCATCGTACTTGTCCAGACTGTCACAGTTCCTAAAGGACAATGATCTCCGACCCATCCGGTTCCATGATCTGCGGCATAGTTGTGCAAGCCTTCTCCTTGCCAATGGTGTGAACCTAAAAGACATTCAGTCTTGGCTTGGACACAGCACGATTTCAACAACAGCCAACATATATGTACATCAGGAATTTGCTTCCAAGATAAGCTCAGCAAATGCAATTTTGCAGATTTTACCCGAAATGAACAGAGATTGATGCTCTGGAGTTTGAGTAGATGAAACAAAAAATAAAAACAGCCGTTTTTGTTCGAAAAACGACTGTTTTGGTGCCGGTGACCGGGGTCGGCTGAAGGTAGGGGTGGAACTACGGCAAGCTGCCACCGGCAGTTTGCTTTTGGTGGGAAGTGGGATTTTGCATGGTTCTGTTGTGTTGTCGGCTTATTTGATATTCGACCCCGGACCGTTACGAAAAATTCCCGCCTCTCCCATTGGAGAGGCAAGGGTCTGTGCAAATTTATAAACAGCTCGACAAACGGCAATTTGATGAGAGCGGTAGGGGAGCGGTTTGGAAGCGATTGACAGGATGTGGAAAACAGCTGCACGATTTAGCGTGATAAAATTCGAGAAACAGTGAAAAACATCATGTTTGGGAATTTTTGCCTAATGATTAACCAAAAAAAGTTTGATTTTAGCTAAAATTTTAATTGCATTTTTTGATAATATATGTTATGCTTTTACATAGTATGGTTAATTTGGGTTTTTATGCAGTATTAGGCAGGAAACACTGGCAAATAATGGAAGATCCGCTGTTTTCCGGCCTGATAATGCATAATACTTAAAGGAGCAATCTTTCTATAATCACTCTTTTACGAAAGGAAGCGATGGAATGAAAAAACGCATTTTAGCCCTTGCATTGCTGGTTGCCATGCTTTTGTCTATGTTGCCCGGTCATGTCTTTGCCGCACAGACCGAGACAACTACTGCAGAGCAGGTTCAGCAGTCCGTGCAGACCCCTCAGGAAGAGGTAACGACTCCCGTTGAGGAGACTACCGAGGCTGAGGAAACCACTCTCGCGGAAGAGCCTTCCGAGACAGAGGAAACCACTCCCGTTGAGGAGACAACAGTCGTTGAGGAAACTCAGGAGACCGAAAAGCCCGAGTACAAGAACGCTGTGATTTTGGACGAGTCCTATCCTCTGACCTTTGTTGACGAGGAGATCATGGCGGACATGACGTATCTGGTTGAGACTCTGGGAGATCGCGTAGCAGGAACCGAGAAGGAACAGCTTGCGCAGAAGTATGTTGCAAATGTTTTTGCCGATCTGGGTTATGAGGTTCGTACGCAAACCGTTCCTCTGACTCTGCCCACTACGACTGACTCCGAAAACGTGATCGCTATCAAGTACGGCACCAAGAATACCGACTTGACTCTGTATGTCACGGCTCATGTGGACTCTGTTCCCGGAGCTCCCGGTGCCAACGACAATGCATCCGGTATTGCCGGTATGCTGGCTCTGGCAAGAGCATTCAAGAAAATTGATACCAATTATAATATTTGCTTCATTTCCTTCTGTGGTGAGGAGTACAATAAGCAGGGCTCTGCATATTTTGCCCGAAATATGACAGAATCTCAGAAGCTCAATGCTATTGCAGGATACAATCTGGACATGATCGCAACCGGCGAACCCGCTTGCCTCTATATGCTCATGATGTCCGCTTCCAACGAAAAAGGCAGCTTCGATAATTATGCTACCGTATCTGCTTGGAATGCGGCTCAGTCTCTGGGTTACGGTAAGGAGCATTTCAAGGTGATCCAGGGCTACAATGCAGACCATGCTTCCCTCCATGATGCAGGGATCCCTGCTGCAGAGTTCTTCTGGAACAAGAACACGACAACGCTGTCTGTTGAAAGCTACTATCATAAGCCTTCGGACAACTTGACGACCAACTTTGATCTTGACAAGCTCATTCAGATGACAAGCGTTGTGGGTCTGGCTGTTTACAACGAGGCGACTGCTGAGTTTGCCGCTGTGGTAGGAGAGGGCGCATACCGCGACTACTACACCTCTCTGGAAGAGGCTACTGCCGCCGCTACCGCAAGCGGTGAGACCCTGCGACAGATCTACTCCTTCGATCTGGCAGAGGGCCACAGCCACACCATGAGCACCGATTGCCATGTCAGCACCAACGGAGACGAGAATCTGGACTTTATCCCTCTGTACGCCTCCAATTTTAAATCTGTATTTACCAGCGGTGCTACCGGTAACTATGTGCTGATGGAAGATGTCAGCTACGACAGAGTGCAGATCGATATCACGGGCATGGATATGAACCTGTGTCTGAATGGACATACGATCACCAATCCCAATGAGTATGCTGCATTTAAGTTCAAGGGAACCGGCACCCTGAATATCTGTGACTGTAGCAGAGACCAAAGTGGTTCCATCTACAGCGGTAAGACCCAGGCATTGTTATGGGTAGCTTCTTCTACCTTTAACATCCATGTTTATAGCGGTCAGATTTGCGACAAGGAAAAGGCATCGGGTTCCATGGCTTCCGCTATTATTGCCCAGAGTGGTAATGTTTATGTCCATGACGGCTATATTTACGGCTACTATCCTGCTCTTGATGTAGACGGCGGCAGTGTCTATCTGTCCGGCGGTGAGGTGGAAGGCATTACCTACGGTGTTTATGTAGAGGGTGGAAAATTCTATCTTTCCGGAGATCCGATCATTAACGGTCCTTCCGGTGATATCCTCCTGAAGAGCGGTAAGTACATCAATATCGCCGGCCCCATTCATCCTGCAAATAACGACATCTATTCTGTCGTGACCGCCAATACTCCCGGTGACGGTGAGTCCATCAGACTGACCGACGGCTGGGGTGCCAATAAGGGTGATACGGATATTACTATCTTTGAAACCAAATTAGATGGCTATGTTATTACCGAGAAGTTTGATGCCGACGGCAACAAGGAACTGTATCTGGAAAAGAGTACCCACTACCATGATACCTTCAATTTCTCCCAGGTGCTTACCAAGGAGTATTTGGATGGTACTTATTCCGGTGGCTATTATTGTCCCGCAAGCGGTCATTACCATCTTACAGAGGCTCTTACCTTAGACACCACCCTTAAGGTTGATGGAGATAAGGAAGTTTATATTTGCCTCAATGGCAATAGTATTACTTCTACAGCCGCCGGCGTTTTCCAGGTAGAAGGAAACGGCAAACTGTTTATCCACAATTGCAATACCAAGAGTGGTATCGTCACGGGCAAAAAGAACGTGATGCAGGGCAATGGTGAGGTCTATCTCTACGGTGGTACCTTCAATTTGTCCGGGCAGGCGGTCCTTCATGCTGCAGGGAACTCCCGTCTTGTCATTGACGGAGCAACCATCAATACCTCCAGCACCAAATACGGCGGTGTTGTAGGTGACGGCGGTACTGTGGTGATCCAATCCGGCAGTATTACCAATTCTGTTGCAGGGATCCCTGCAGTATACATGGATAGTGGCGTTTTTGAGCTCAGCGGTAGTCCGACTATTAAGGGCGGCACCGGTGCGGAGGATATTTATCTGGAAAACGGCGTCCGTGTCGCTATTACCGGACCCATTACCGGTCAGGCCGGTGGTTACAAAGTAAAGATCGGTAAGGAGCTGGCTCTCGGTGAGGACTATCAGCTCACTGACGGCTGGGAAAATGCCGGTGCTTCGGATATCCCCTTTGTTTCCTTCAATGACAAATACAGTATCCGTGAGCTGGAAGGGGAGCTGTATGTCAGCTATTTGCCTCCTCACGAACACGAGGGAACGGAAGAGTCTTTCGCAAAAATGCTCTATGCTCCCGCAGGGAAAACCGTCAATATTTTTGAGGCTATCATGAATGGCGGCACTTTCTATCTGGATGGCGAGGGCGATTTCGAGATTTTGGATACCAGAGCTTCCAAACAGACACCCTTGAGTGCCAATATTCGGTTATGTCTCAATGGCAGAACCATAAGCATGGGACAGGCTCAGCTCAGCGGCAAGGTTTACTTCTGTGACTGCACGGATCACGGTGTCTTTAACCAAACCGGTTATTGGCAGATCAGCGGCGAGACCACGATTTACAGTGTGTATATCAACAGTACCACCGACGTGCAGACCACCGGTCAGGCAATGACCCCCTTCCTTATGAAGAGCGGTAAGGGCAAGCTCTTGATCGACAGCTGTACCATTGAAGGTATCGGCAGTAAGAAGATTGTCGGCTATGAGGACTATAACAACTCTGTTGAGATCCGTAATTCTACCCTGTTGAGTCATAAAACCGGTGTGGGTGTTGACGTGGAGGTTCCCAAGCTGACATTGAGCGGAACCACCGTCATTGATGCCGATAACAATGCAGACATTCGTCTGAGCTATACCTACAACAAGTCCGGGGATCCTTCTATCATCCACATCGGTAAGGATTTCAATGTCCCCGAGGGTCAGGAGATCACCGTATCCTTGGAAAAGAACGGCTCCGTGCCGGTGATCGTAGAGGGTGCACCCATCCAGATCACTGTAGGCTGGGGCGAGGCAAGAAATGCCCAAGGTCTTGAAGGACATCCCTTTGTATATTATCCCGATAATATCCCCGGCAACTATGATGACGAGTACGAAGCTTATGAGATGATCACCGATGCCGGCGATTGGGAAATCTTTGTCGGTATTCCTCATAAGCACTATGACGAAAACGGCAACGTTATCGCAAAGTTCTATTACCATATTACCCAGGAAAATTGTGACAAATTTAAATGGGATAAAGTACAAGAAAAACATTTATCATGGGTTGCCGGTACCTACTTCATGTTAGAGGATGCGACTATTCCTGATGGAGCGACACCTATTCTCACCAGAGGAGACATGCATCTGTGCTTAAACGATCATACACTCTCCTTTAACCGTGAATTTGACGTAGATGCGGTGGATTCTACCACTACCATCGAGGACTGCGGTGATGAGGGTACAGCTATTTTCCAATCCTACCGTGCAAAGTTTGGTAGACTGGTGCTGTTAGGCGGTACCATTATCGGATTTGATCCCGATGGCGCAGCACAAGCATGGCCCGGTAGAGAGATCGTGGTCGATGGTGCAACCCTTGTGTCAACGGCTACAGCGCCTAACAGTGATGAACCCCTGTCCATGTATGGCGTTCCTTACTCTAAGATGTGTCCCACGATTTACGGTGAGGGTGGTGGCTCCAGTGTCACTATGAAGAACGGTGTCATTAAGAAAGAAGGCGTGGATGGCAATGCGGTTCTGATCTATGGCGGTTCCTATAAGCTGCAAGGCACCATGGACATCGACTGTGTAGGCAACTATGCCGACTTCTATTTCTACAACCATATTCCCATTGAGATCACAGGCAAGGTCACGCCTCCCGAGGATGAGCTCTACAGCGTAGAGATCAGACCTGTTCTCAAACGTGGGGAGACCTACCGTATTACCGAAGGCTGGAGCGAGAAGAGCGAATGCGACTACATTCCCTTTGTCAGCACTCAGGGCTACATCGTATTCCTGGAGCCCACCGACGGTGAGATCTATCTGACACCTCCTCAGATTACGGTTACCGTAAACGACGAGTCCATGGGCTATGCATTAGCAGATCCCAATTACGGTCCCGGCGGCAATGACTACTACGGCAAGGTTCGCACCCATGTGGAGTTTAACGCAGCTCCCTACGAGGGCTATTACATCAAGTCCATTACCATGTACTATGCCTACGACATTGAAAGAGAGTATGTGGACAAGATCTATAAGTCTATGAGGGCTGCAACTCCGAATATCGAGTATAAGCAGCTGGATTGTACTTATGATGAAAACGGTGCAGCTTTTGCAGAATTCGATATGCCCCTAAATGACATTTTCATCCATGTAGAATTTGCAGCTGCCAAGCTGGAAAATCCCGTAAACATCCTCCTGTGGAAGGATAAGGACACTGTGGTGACTCAGGAAATGCTCTTTGCAGAGCTCTTGAAGGCAGATGCCTCTAACACCTTTTTGCAGGAAGACGGTAACTATACCTTTACAGCTATTACCGAGAATCTGGAAGTTCTGACCGTTGTTAAGACCGATACCGGATATACCTTCGTCGGCGGCGACGGCGGCGAGTTCACCGGCGTTATGACGGTTACCTATGTCAACAATGACACAGGAGAAGGCGGTACCTTCTTGGTAGACCTCACTCCCATGGTATATGATGTCAAGGATACCGTGTATATTCTGGACTACGACATCGCTCTTAAGATGAACGAGGGCTTTACTGCACAGGATATTCTTCCCGGTGTGGGCGAGAACGGTACTATGGATCTTCTGCCCGAGGGTTATGTCACAAGTGCTCCCGATATGACCGAACTCAAGAGCGTCAATAAGACTCATACAGGCACTTATGGTAGCTTTAGCGTTAGCGAAGCAGGGGAGATCCTCTATACTCCCAAGAGCGGAACCCTCATCAACGGTTCCGACAAGATCTACAATGTCTTCCGCGTCTATGAAAAGGGCATCGCTCCCAGTGCGGTTGGTACTGTGAATCCCTTTAACGAAGTGGAAATGTACAAGGAGATCACTGTTGTCCCCGCAAATGTTGTTTACTACGAGGACAGCAATGCTGTTATGAACTGGGATCCCGACAATGCAGAGGGTGTTACCATTACCCCTTTGGGTACCGGAAACGGTGCTTATCAAGATGGCAGTAACAGCACTCCCCACGGCAATGATCCCGCATACAGCTATGTAAACGACGGCACCTATAACGGCAGTGGCGGTACTTCTAAGAAGATCACTGTCACCGGACCGGGACGGATCCTGACCTTCTCCTTCACCGGTACCGGTTTTGACCTCATGGGCAGAACTACCGCAGACAGCGGATACTTCATTTACAGAGTCTATGACTCCAATGACACCATTATTAAGCAGGCTTCCTTGAATACTAACTATACAGGCGACGGAACTACTACGGATGCGGCTATCTATGAAGTCCCCGTCCTCCATGTACAGGATCTGACTCATGGCACCTACCGTGTAGAGATCCAGGCGGTTGTCAGCTATAACTGGAATGCTCCCAAGGAGCAATGGAATGGAAATTACCCCCCCGTTATTCCCATGACCCTGTACTTTGATGGCATCCGGGTCTTCAATCCCCTTGCTATGGACGCAGATGATCGTGAGCACTATGCTCCCGGCGAAGACACTGCAACCTTCCTGCAGATCCGTAACATGATCATAAGCGGTCAGGCGGCTTCTGCGAAGTTCGACTCCAAGGGCAACTTTACCTTCGGTTCCGGCCTTGTTTCCTATGTAGAAACGGGTGGTAAGGCATTTGAGTACGAGGGCACCAAAGTTAGCTCCGTTAACGAATATCTGCTGGCAGGCCCCAACAACGAGGTATACTTCAACGAGAATGCACAGTCTCTGGTATTCTTCGTCAAGGAGACCGGCACGGATACTCGTATGCTCCAGATCGGCATCCGTAATCTGAACCCCGAATCCTTCGACAAGGCTGAGGGCGACGACAACAAGGCTCCCGAATTTGCGGTTCTGGGTGCAGGTGGCGAGGTTCTCCAGACCCTTGTCTCCGGTACCAAGGCTATCAGCTATACTGAGCAGTACTACACCATTGACTATAAGAACTGCGTGGTAGATACCCTGAACGGCACGAACTACTACCGTGTTGTTATTACTGCCAAGAATAGCAGTGCATTCTCCCTCAGCAACCTGAAGGTCAGCGGACTGGAACTGTATACCAATCCGGCCTTTGCCTCCACCATTCGCTACAACGAAATGGGACAGCTTGTATCCACTACAGAGACAATGGCTATGGAAATGCCCAACCTGTGGATGATCTCCAGACAGATCATGGCCGCAAATGGCATGCTTCCCGAAGACGAGGCTCCTGCTCAGAACGGGGATCTGAAGTTCCTTTCCGTCTCCTTGAGTCTCCAGAGCAGTATCGGTATGAACATGTATATTGAAAAGGCTCTCTTGGAAGGCTACAGCGAGCCTTACGTTCAGCTGAGCAAGACCGTTTACGACCAGAACGGTAAGGCTTCTGTCCAAACCGTAAAGCTGTATGATTATGAAATCGTTCAGGTATCCGGTAAGGATTGCCTCCGTTTTGACTACAACGACCTGTCTGCCAAGGAAATGAACAGCAATGTCACCATGCAGATCTTTGCAACAGAGGATAGTGTGGTACGCCTTGTAGCGGGCGAGAGCCGGGATTACAGCGTTGTCCGCTATGCTATGAACATGCTTGCCAGAGATGTTGGCAAGGAACTGAAAACCTTGCTGGTTGATATGGTCAACTACGGTGCAGAGGCACAGAAGTATTTCGGCTACAACACTGCAAATCTTGCAAATGCCGGATTCGAGGCATATCAGAGCTATGCAACCACAGCACAGCCCAACATGGTCTCCTGTACGGATAAGGACAGCCCCAATGAGCTGGCTCCCATGCCTGAGGGCGTAACGGAGTACCTGACTCAGGTAGTTGGCGCATCCCTGATCCTGGAGGACAAGGTCAAGGTCAATATCTTTGTGAACATGACCGACGCAGAGGGCAACAGCGTTATCGGCAGAACCCTTAAGGTTGCCTACACCGACATTTACGGCAATACCGTGGTGAAGGATCTGGCGATCACCTCCGATTGCCCGGTGCAGAACGGCAAGTACTACTCCCTGACCTTTGATATGCTGAATGCGACAGAGATGCGTACACCCTTTATGACCTGGATCGTAGGGGAAAACGGGGAGCGTATCAGTAATACCATGACCTACAGTATTGAGAGCTACGGTGCCAAGGCAATGGGCGGTACCACAGCAGCTCAACTGAAGTTACAGCCCCTGGTAATTGCAATGATGAAGTACGGCGACTCTGCAGCCGCCTACTTCAACAAGGCTCAGTAACTTCTTTCGGAACAAAACAGAATAGTGGAAGCCCCGACACCGGGGCTTCCACAGAGCCTCCCAATGGGAGGAAAGGAAGGCATAAAGGAAAGAGATCAATGAAAAAGATTCTTTTAATCGGGTGTTTCATCACGCTTCTGTGTCTTTCGGGTTGCAAGAAATCGGAACAGACCCCCACGGAAACATTATCTCCGGATGCTGTGGAATTTCTCACACCAACGGAGATCCTGACGCCTACAGAGAAATGGGAAAAGCCGGAAGCCCTCGCGGTTCTACAGTGGGGCACTTACAGCGGTGCCTATGTGGAAGACGGCTCCCGGGATGCTGTTGAGAAGGTGGCTTGCATCTTGGTTAAAAATACCACGGAGCAGTACCTGGACTACGGTGAGGTAAAGGCTACGGTGGGAGAAAAAACCTGTAAGTTTGTGGTCACGGGTCTTCCCGGAGGCGCCTCTGCCTGGGTGGCGGAGGAACAAGTGCAGACTATGGAAGAAGGTGAGGAATTCACCTACCTGGAACAGACGGTCAGTCAGCTCAGAGATCTGCCACAAGCAGAGGGAATAGAGATCCTGTTCCTGAATGGGGAGCTCCAAGTGACTAACAACTCCGATGAGGATTATTCCGAGATCCGTGTTTATTACAAGCAACTGCACTCCGACGGCAACTACCTGGGGGGTATTACCTATACCGTTACCACCGGTGTCGTGGAGAAGGGACAGACTGTGCAGGTTACTGCCGGTCACAGCGCAGAAATGAGCTGCGCCGTTGTTCGTGTGGATACTACGGAGTGAATCTGTGATGGTCAGAGAATTTAAGATCGGCTTTGCCGACCTTATCATTGATTTCCAATCGGAATTTCCTCTGGCAGTGCCGTCGGGAATGGAGCCTTTCCTTCTGGAAAACGGCTGTCCCACAGATACCTATGAGCTACGGATCCTTCATGGCTCCGTGGAACCACAGGGGGAACTGCTGTATTCCAACAGGGCTGTCAGCGCCTATCGGGAAGATGAGGGCTCCCTTATGATCTACGGCGATGAGAGCCAAGAGGGGATCGTATTTGCCTGTCGGTTGCGACACTCCGGCAGACATACCATCTATGTTCGGGAACAGACGGCTCAGCATATGGCAATGGGCTCCCGGTTGGGAGGGATCATGAATGGGGAGGAGCTCCTGCTCCGCCACAATGCCATAGTGTTCCACAGCTCTCTTGTGTCTTACAAGGGACGGGGGATCCTGTTCAGTGGCCCCAGCGGTATGGGGAAATCCACCCAGGCCGATCTGTGGCAACGAACCTTTGGCGCCGAGATCCTAAACGGTGATCGAGCTGTGATCTTTCCAACGCAGGACGGATTCCGAGCAGGGGGAAGTCCCTGGTGTGGTTCTTCCGAGATCTACAGCCCTGAGCATGTGCCGATCGAGGCGATTATCTTATTACGACAGGGGAAGGAAAACAGGATCCTTCCCGCCGAACCTAAAATTGCTTTCCTTGAAATTTACAGTCAATGTATTGTCCACGATTGGGACAAGCGCTATGTAGATCGTCTGTGCGATCTGGTTCAGGAATTGGTCAGAAAGGTGCCGGTTTATATTCTAAGCTGTTTGCCTGATGTTTCTGCACCGATCCTCACTGAGAAAATTGTGTTCCGAAGGGAGAAAGGATAAGACTATATGAAAAAAGCTTACAAAAGGCCGATGCTGATGGTGGAATTCTTTGCGGTTGCGCAGAGACTGTCTAACTGTTCGCTGTCCATTGGCTATAATGATGCTGGGTGCGTTCTGAATGATGATGATTCTACTCTTATGATGAAAGACTTAGCTATGCAAGGGTTCTTCTCCGGTGAGAATTGCATGATGCATCCCATCGGTACGGAAACAGAAGACGGCATTTGCTATCATGTCAGCGTAAACTTGGCATTTTCCTCTTAATATATGATATATGCAAAGGGGCTGCAAAGAAACAGCCAAATTAAGACGGAGGATCTCTGCAAAGAGGTCCTCCGTTGAATATTTGTTAGGGAACTGTACGCCGGAACAGAATTTCGGTAAAAATGGGCGTAAAAACCGCACTCTCAAAAAAATCGAGATTTTTGAGAGCGTAATTGTGCATAACCTGTGCATTATTTTTCGAGAATCAAGCAACTAACTGTGCAGATGCCCTTTTCAAATAGAACTTGTGGAGGTTAAAACCACAGGATATTAGGCCCAATTCCAAAATTACGCCTATGGATCTGACTTTGTGTAAGTCTTGTGCGGATGTATTTTTTAACAGCAAACGCTATTACATAGTTCTTGCTATGACCGACCTTGAAGAACGGAACTATTGCGATATCTGCCAGAAGCGTAAGGGTCGGGATTTGCTTCTCTATGAACGCAGAGCAAAAGGAGGGGCAGAAAATGAATAAGCCTATTGTAAGAGGCGACATTTACTTCGTGAATTTCGGCAAGGTTCCCGGCTCTTTTATGCAGGGCATCCGACCCACTATGATCCTACAGAATAATGTGGGCAACCGTCATGCACCTACAGTAATCGTAGCCGCCATTACCACGGAGATCAAAAAGACTCGCCAACCTACCCACATTGTGATCGGAGCCAGATTTGGTTTGCCGGAAGTGTCCATGCTTATGTTGGAGCAATTATCTACCATCGACAAGCGATACTTGATGAGCTATATCGGTACGGCAGACAAATGGCTTATGCGTAGCGTTGATAGAGCCGCTAATATTAGCATAGGGACCCCAAGGAAAAGACCACGGAGGCATAGATGCCGTAAAATTATTTAATGTTAACGTTGTAGAGCAAACCCCATCTGCTAAAAAGATTTCTTTTGCAGATGGGGTGAAATATAAAGGGAGGCTTTTCTATGAAAACAGCAAAGGCTTTGCGGGTGATGTTTAGAAAATACCCCGATGTGGTGAATGTAAACCAGATGTGCGAAATGCTGGGGAATATCAGCACCAAGACCGGATATGAACTTCTGCGATCCGGGAAGATCGTTTGAAATTGTAAAAGGAACCCATCTGGAATTAGGTGTGTTTTTGGCATCTTATTATGGATTGCGTAGAAGCGAGATTCTTGGCTTGAAATGGGAAGCGGTTGATTTTCAGCGTAAGACCATTACGATCAAGCATACTGTAATGACAGTCAATGACAATGGTAGGAACCGCTTAGTGAAGAAGGATCGCACAAAAAACAAATCCAGTTACCGCACACTTCCTTTGGTGGCTCCTTTTGAGGAACTTCTACTGCGGATCAAGTCCACACAGGAATTAAACCGTAGTTTGTGTGGAAGATGCTATTGCAACGAATTTATGGACTACATATATGTCAATGAAATGGGAAAATTGATTAACCCCGATTACTTGTCAAGATTCTCGAAATTCCTTGAAAATCATGGATTACGGCCTATTCGATTCCACTATCTGCGCCATAGTTGTGCGAGCTTGCTCCTTGCCAACGGAGTGAATCTGAAGGACATTCAAGCATGGCTGGGACACAGCACGATTTCAACAACAGCCAACATATATGTACATCAGGAATTTGCTTCCAAGATAAACTCAGCAAATGCAATTTTGCAGATTTTACCCGAAATGAACGGAGATTGATGCTCTGAAGTTCGAGTAGATGAAACAAAAAATAAAAACAGCCGTTTTTGTTCGAAAAACGACTGTTTTGGTGCCGGTGACCGGGATCGGCTGAAGGTAAGGGAGGAGCTATGGCAAACTGCCCCCGGCAGTTTGCTATGGGTGCGATGAAAGAATTTGGCTGGTGCTGTTGGTTGAGGCTTATTTAATCTTCGACCCCGGACCGTTACGAAAAATTCCCACCTCCCCTAAAGGGGAGACGGGAATTTTGGTGCCGGTGACCGGGGTCGGCTGAAGGTAGGGGTGGAACTACGGCAAGCTGCCACCGGCAGCTTGCTTTGCGTGCAAAGCAAGCTTTTGGTG
>JAZRGR010000234.1:0-12296 GCA_045644345.1 Faecousia sp.
CCGACACTATTCACTATTCACTATTCACTATTCACTCAAATTCCCTTATCGCTCGTCAGAGCGATAAATCGGAATTTGCTCTATTACTGATTGGGTAGCTACACCAAAATTTTCCATTTTTCATTATCTCACCATGGGTGCGGTCGGAGGGCTTTATGATCGGAAAAATTGCTGTTTCAACTGCTATTTATGCAATCGATAAGCCCTACGACTATGGGATCCCCGAGGAATTGGCTGTCTGTGTGGGACAGCGGGTCATGGTACCCTTCGGACGGGGAGACCGCCGGGTAGAGGGGATCGTACTGCAAATAGGAACAGGGGAGGAACATGGGCTAAAGCCTGTCCTCTCGGTGCTGGACAAGGAGCCTCTTTTGGATGAGAAGCTCCTGCGTCTTGCTGCTTTCCTGCGGGAACGATATTTCTGTACCTTTTATGATGCGATTAAGGCAATCCTCCCGGCGGGCGTGTGGTTCCGTTCTCGGGAGAGCTATACCATTATTGAGGAGGGCTGGCAGGATAAGATCCATCGCCAGCCTGTAGCCCTGTCTGTGATGCAGACCATCCATGATCTGGGAGGACGGGCAGAGGAGTCCTTGCTGCGCAGACAGTTTGATGACGAGCCTCTGACCAAGGCACTGCATTACCTGCTGGGCAAGAAGCTTCTTTCCTGCGAGACACAGAAGCGCCAAATGGTCCGTGATAAGACGGAGCAGATCGTCATCCTTGCATCTTCTGTAGAGGATGCGCTCCAATATGCCGGGGAGAAGAAGCGGTCTGCACCCCTGCAGAGCAGTGTGCTTGAGATGCTTGCTTCCTTCGGGCAGTGTGCCAAGAAGGATCTGACCTATTACACAGGGGCTACGGGCCCCGTGATCCGCCGTCTGGAAGAGCTGGGATTTGTCCGTCTTGTGGAGGAGGAACAGCTCCGTTTGCCCTCTGTACAGCCCATGACCGTAAGGGGCGAGCCGGTTCTCAGCGAGGAGCAACAGCAGGCATACGAGGGCCTTCGCGAAAAGAAAACGGGGGTCTCTCTTCTATACGGCATTACAGGCAGTGGCAAGACCTCGGTATATATCAAGCTGATCTATGATTGTCTCAACCGGGGACGGGGTGCCATTCTCCTTGTGCCGGAGATCGCATTAACGCCCCAGCTCCTGTCCCTCTTTGCCGCCCACTTTGGAGAGAGTGTGGCTGTGCTTCACAGCAGTCTCAGGTTAACAGAGCGGTATGATACATGGAAGAAGATCCGTAGGGGCGAGGCACGAGTGGTCCTGGGGACACGTTCTGCCGTGTTTGCCCCTGTCACTGACCTCGGACTGATCATTCTGGACGAGGAGCAGGAGCATACCTACAAGTCTGAGCAGGCTCCCCGGTATCATGCCCGGGAGGTAGCAATGTATCGGGGGATGCAGGAGGGGATTCCGGTGCTCCTGGGCTCAGCAACCCCCTCTGTAGAATCCATGTATCGTGCAGAGCAGGGGATCTACAGTCTCTTTACCATGAAGCACCGATATAATCAGCAGCAGCTCCCTTCTGTAGAGATCGTAGATATGAAGGAGGAGCTCCGCAGGGGCAACGGGACCTCTATCAGTGAGGCACTGTACCTTGCCTTAGAGGAGAACAGACGCTTAGGTCAGCAGTCTATCCTCTTCCTAAACCGTCGGGGAACCAGCTCCATGCTGTCCTGTGTAGAATGTGGACAGGTACCTGTGTGCCCCGGCTGCGATCTGCATCTGACCTATCACCATGCCAATGGCAGACTGATGTGCCATTATTGCGGCTATTCGATCCCGGCATCCCGTCGCTGTCCTCAATGCGGCGGTGCTTTTAAGCAGATCGGTGTTGGAACGCAGAAAATCCAGGAACGACTGGAAGAACGGTTCGGACAGGGCAGTGTCCTGCGTATGGATGCAGACACGATCTCTGCACTGAACACCCACGAAAAGCTCCTGTCCCGCTTTCGGGAGGAGAAAATTCCCATTCTCCTTGGTACACAAATGGTTGCCAAGGGCCTAAATTTCGAGAATGTGACCCTTGTAGGGGTCTTAGACGGGGATATGTCCCTGTATATTGGGGATTATAAGGCAGCGGAGAATACCTTCAGCATGATCACTCAGGTGATCGGCAGAGCAGGCAGAGGCTCCATTGGAGGCAGAGCACTGATCCAGACTATGACCCCGGAGAACCCGGTCATTCGTTTGGGAGCTATGCAGGACTACGATAGCTTCTACCGTATGGAGATCAATATGCGACAGCTACGGAGTTGCCCACCCTTTACGGATGTGATCTGTCTCACCTTCCACGGTAGGGTGGAGGATCGGGTCGCACAGGGAGCAAGGGAATTCCGCAGTCTCCTTATAACCCACTTAAACAGCCAATTTTACACAGATCAGCAGGTGAGGATCTTGGGACCTGCACCGGATCGGATCCCCAAGGTGAATTTTGTTTACCGCCACCGACTGACTCTGATGTGTAGAAATACTCGCACTCTGCGCCAGCTCCTGGCACATCTGATGCGAGAATTCCGCAAGAATAAGACTTACCGTGACATCGGTATTTACGCCGATGTGAACGGCAACGAATAGGAGAGAACTATGGGACTCAGAAAGATTTTAACCAAGGAAGAATCGGTCCTGCACAAGCGTTGCAGACCCGTTACTGTATTCGATGACAAGCTCCATGATCTGCTGGATGATATGGCACAGACCCTGGTTGAGGCAAATGGTGTAGGATTGGCCGCGCCTCAGGTGGGCATTCTCCGCCGTATTTTCATCGTAGACATAGGTGAGGAGATCGTAGAGCTGATCAATCCCGAGATCGTAGAGACCGAGGGCGAGCAGGATGGCATGGAAGGCTGTCTCAGTGTGCCCAATGAGTTCTGGCTGGTCAAGCGCCCCATGCGTGTCAAGGCGAAAGCCCAGGACCGCTACGGTGACTGGTTCGAGATCGAGGGAGAGGAGCTGATCGCCCGTTGCCTCTGCCATGAGAATGATCACTTAGACGGTCATTTATATACGGAGATCGCATACCATAAACTCACCGAGGAGGAATTGGCTGAGATCTATGGTACGGAGGATGAAGAATGAGAATTGTCTTTATGGGAACGCCGGATATTGCGGCAACCTGTTTGAGCAGTCTTTTGGAGAGTCGGCATGAGATCATTGCCGTTTATACCAAGCCCGATATGCCCAAAAACCGAGGCATGAAGCTGGAAATGTCCGATGTTAAGAAGCTGGCTCTTGCCCACGACCTGCCCGTATACCAGCCTACCACCTTCAAGGATGATGCTGTGTACGAGGAGCTCAAGGCTTTGGCGCCGGACTGCATTGCAGTTGTGGCATATGGCAAGATCCTACCCCAGCGGATCCTGGACATCCCTGCCAAGGGCTGTGTGAATATCCATGCCAGTGTCCTGCCGGAGCTCCGTGGCAGCGGCCCCATCCAGTGGTCGATTCTGAACGGCATGGATGAGACCGGCGTGACCGCTATGTATATGGCGGCAGGGATGGATACGGGTGATATGATCGAGATCCGCAAGACTCCCATTGATCCCTACGAGAATGCACAGTCCCTCTTAGAGCGGCTGGCAGACATCGGTGGCAAGCTCCTGTGCGATACCATGGATGCAGTGGAAGAGGGACGTGCCACCCGTACCCCCCAGGATGAGACCAAGGCAACCTATGCTCCCATGCTCACCAAGGACCTGTGTCCCATTGATTGGAGCCGTAGCTCCCGTGAGATCATTGACCATGTGCGGGGACTGGATCCCTGGCCTGTTGCCACGACTCAAATTCAAGGTAAACGTTTTAAGATCTATGCTGTCCGCCCTGTGAACAAGACGACCGAAAAGGCACCCGGTACCCTCCTGGCACTGACCAAGGTGGGGTTGGAGATCGCCTGCGGCGGGGGTGGGGTCCTTGTGATCACCGTCCTCCAGGCTGAGGGTGGCAAGCGTATGGCGGCTCCCGATTATTTCCGGGGTCACCCCATTACCCTATGATGACCGGCAGAGAAGCTGCCCTCCGCGCCCTCCTGGCTTGCAGGAAGAACGGAGCCTGGTCCGAGGGAGCCCTGAAGGATCTGCTACGGGATATGGATCGGCGTGAGGCGGCCTTTGCCAGCCGCCTATGCTACGGAGTGCTCCAGAATCGGAGCCTCTTGGACCATTGGATCCGTCCCTTTCTACGGGGAAAGCTCCAGCCTGCTGTAGAGGAGCTCCTCCGATTGGCAGTGTATCAGATCACCATGATGGACAAGATCCCCCCTTCTGCCGCTGTCAACGAGGCAGTGGAGTTGGGGAAGAAATATGCAAACCCACAGGCCGCCAAGGTTATTAACGGTGTCCTGCGGTCCCTCCTGCGGTCCATGCCCTTGGCTGTGCCGGAGGAGCTGTCCGTCCGCTACAGCCATCCTCAGGAACTGGTTACGCTCTTGGGAGAGAATGTAGGGGAACGGTTAGAGGCCCTCTTAGCCTCTCACAATGCCACGCCTCCCACGGTCTTGCAGATCAATACCCTTAGGACCACAGGGGCACGGCTTCTTCTTGAGCTGGATGCCCTCGGAGCGGAGGTAGAGCCCCATCCCTGGCTCAGGGACTGTCTGACTCTTCGCTCAGGAGGCAGTATCGACAGCTTGGATGCCTTCCAACGGGGAGATTTCTACGTTCAGGATGCTGCCGCGCGACTGGCAGTGATCGCCGCAGGGATACAGCCGGGACAGCGGGTCCTTGACTGCTGTGCTGCTCCCGGTGGCAAGAGCTTTGCCGCTGCCATGGCTATGGAGAATCGTGGGGAGCTGATCTCCTGCGATATTCATGAGCACAAACTCAAGCTCATTGAGAAGGGTGCTGCCCGATTGGGGATCTCTATTCTGACAACGCGGTTGCAGGATGCCTCTAAGCCTGTTACAGAATGGAATGGCACCATGGATGTGGTCATTGCAGATGTGCCCTGTTCCGGCTTGGGCACCATCCGCAAGAAGCCGGATATCCGCTATAAGGATCTGAAGCAGACAGAAGCCCTCCCGGCTCTCCAGCTCAGGATCCTCAATCAGCAAGCCAACTACGTAAAACCCGGTGGGGTGCTCCTGTTTAGCACCTGCACCATCTTAAAACGGGAGAACGAAGCCGTGGGAGAGGCATTCCTGCGGCAGAACCCGGACTTCTCCCTTGAAGCTGTGACCTTCCCGGAGGACAGTGGCATCCCCACAGGGGCCATGACCACACTGCTCCCCTGTGACCACGGCACAGACGGGTTCTTTATTTGTAAATGCAGGAGGAAGTCGTGAAGGATCTGAAATCCATGACCCTGTCCGAGATCGAATCGGAGCTCCTTGCCATGGGGGAACAGAAGTTCCGTGGCAAGCAGATCTTTACCTGGCTCCATAAGGGTGCCACGTCCTTTGAGGATATGTCCAATCTGTCCAAGGATCTGCGGAGGAAGCTGCAGGAACGGTTTTTCCTGTACGCTCCCACAGTGGCGCGGAAGCTGGAGAGCAAGAAGGACGGAACAATCAAATATCTCTGGCGTCTAAAGGATGGAAACTGTGTGGAGTCTGTTCTCATGCAGTATCATCACGGCAATACAGTGTGCATCTCCTCTGAGGTAGGCTGTCCTATGGGCTGTGCATTCTGTGCATCGACTCTGGGTGGACTGGTTCGCCGTCTGGAGCCCTCGGAGATGCTGGATCAGGTGCTTTTTACCCGGTTGGATTCGGGCTTGCCCATTTCCAATATTGTGCTTATGGGTATCGGTGAGCCGCTGGACAATTATGATGCGGTTCTCCGTTTCCTGGAGCTGGTGAATTCCCCCTTGGGGATGAACATCGGTATGCGGCACATCAGCCTATCTACCTGCGGACTTGTCAGCCGTATCGATGCGCTGGCTGAGCAGAATCTGCAGCTCACCTTGTCCGTTTCCCTCCATGCACCTACGGACGAGATCCGCAATACCATCATGCCCGTTAACAAACGGTATCCCGTGGATATGCTTCTGGATTCCTGTAGGAAGTATTTCGAGAAAACGGGGCGCCGTATTTCCTTTGAATATGCCATGATCCGCGGTGTCAATGATACGCCGGAGGTGGCACAAATTCTGATCCGCAAGCTACGGGGAATTGCGGCTCACGTAAATCTGATCCCCCTCAATGATGTGGAGGAGAGTCCCCTTAAGCCCAGCTACCCCCAGGTGGTTCGGGCATTCCAACAGGCCCTTGAGGCACAGGGGATCCCTGCCACGGTTCGCAGGACCTTGGGCAGTGATATCAATGCCTCCTGCGGCCAGCTTAGAAGAAAGTACGAAAAATCCCAAGGAAAGGAGTGAATGCCATGCAGGCGTGGGGCATTACGGACACAGGGAATGTCCGTAGCCAGAACCAGGATTTCTACCAGATCACAGACCTTAAAAACGATGCGATCTTAGTCGTTGTTTGCGACGGTATGGGCGGTGCCAAGGCGGGTAACGTTGCCAGCCGACTTGCCTGTGAGGTATTCACAGAGGAGGTTCTGCGATCCTATAAACAGGATATGACCCAAGGAGAGACGGAGCGAGTCCTGCGCAATGCCGCATCTCTTGCCAATGTGTCGGTCTATGAGCAATCCTGCCTCAGCGAGGAATTCCGGGGTATGGGGACCACCATGGTATCTGCACTGGTCCGCAGTGAGGATGCACTGATCCTCAACATTGGAGACAGTCGTGCCTATTATGTGGATCCCGACGGGATCCGATGTGTAACTACGGACCATTCTGTGGTCCAATATATGGTTGCACGGGGCGAGCTGACCCCGGAGCAAGCCAAGAACCATCCCAGCAAGAATCTGATCACCCGTGCTATCGGCCCCGGGAGTCAAGTGCTGGCAGATATCTTTACCCTTCCTGTTCACAAGGGGGACTTTTTCCTCCTGTGCAGCGACGGTTTATCCAATCAAATGGCAGATCAGGAGATCTTATTCGAAATCGCCCACGGAGTGCGGCAGGATGATTGCTGTCAGCGACTCCTGGATATCGCCAAGGAGCGAGGGGCACCGGACAATGTGACTTGTGTCTTGATAGAGGTATGATCTTTTATATATATTACGGTTGCCGTTCACCGATTCGGAACGGATCGCATATGCGATAAGGAGTAGCTATGGAGAGTTACATAGGTAGACTGCTGGACAGTCGGTACGAGATCCTTGAGGTTATCGGCACCGGCGGTATGGCAGTAGTATATAGAGCTCTGGATCATCGGCTCAATCGACCGGTTGCCATTAAGATCCTTAAGGATGAGCTGTCCCGCAATCAGGAATTCCGCCGTAGATTCCATGCAGAATCCCAGGCAGTTGCAATGGTCAGCCATCCCAATATTGTTGGAGTGTACGATGTATCTACCTCTGCCACCGGGGACTATATTGTCATGGAGCTTATCGAGGGGATTACCCTCAAGCAGTACTTGGAGCGTAAGGGGAACCTAAACTGGCGTGAGACACTGCATTTCTCTATGCAGATTGCCAAAGCGTTGGAGCACGCCCATTCCAAGGGAATCGTCCACAGGGATATTAAGCCCCATAATATCATGATCCTCAAGGACGGCAGCATTAAGGTGGCCGATTTCGGCATTGCCCGTGTGGGAGCTTCTTCCAACACCCTGACCCGTGAGGCATTGGGTTCCGTCCACTACATATCCCCGGAGCAAGCAAGAGGCTCTCTGGTGGATAACCGCAGTGACCTGTACTCCCTGGGTGTGGTCATGTATGAGATGCTCACCGGCAGACCTCCCTACGATGGAGAGACCCCTGTTTCCATTGCCATCCAGCATATTAACGGCGGCGCACACTGCCCCAGTGAGTTGGTGACAGGTATTCCTCTGGGCTTGGAGCAGATCACTCTCCATGCCATGAATAACAATGCAGATCAGCGCTACCCCTCTGCTGCCGCCATGCTTCGGGATATGGAGGAATTCCGCAAGAACCCGGACATGACCTTCGTCTTTAGCGGTGCTACACACAAGCCTGCCACGGGAGCTAAGCCCCGTACAGACGCAGAGCGTTATGCAATGGCCCATGTGCAGAAGACGGACCGCCGCAGTGCCGACGAGCGCAGAGCTGAGCGAGTCCGTAAGGAAGCGGAAATCGCTGAGGACAAGCGCAAGAAGACCCTGACCGTAGCGATTGCTGTTGCGGCTGTGGTGTTTGTGATCTTGGTTGTGGTTCTGGTACTGGCTCTTACAGGCGGTGGCAATACGGATCCCACAGAGACATTGACAGAGGACACCTCTGCCAATGTGTTTGTAGATGATTTTATCGGGATGTATCTGGATGACATTGACCCGGAGGATTATCCACATCTTAAGGTTGATATCGTGAATGTTGCCGAGGCATATAGCGATAAGTATGATGCAGGCTACGTTATCAAGCAGGAGCCTGAGGCAGGGGATGAGGTCAAGAGAGGACGCACTGTCCGTCTGACTATCAGCAAGGGCAAGAACGAGAATATTATGCCGGACTTTGTCAATCAGTCCGGTGAGGATGCCTGGGAGTATCTCAAGAATCTGGACTTAGGTCTCAATATCAAGACCGAGGAGATCGGCAGTGAGGATATTACCAAGGGCTATGTTGTCCGCACAGAGCCTGCTGCCCAGGAATTGCTGACCAAGAACCAGAACGTTACTTTGTACCTGTCTCTTGGCTCTAACAAGATGCCTAAGCTGACCGGTGAGGCACGTGCAGACGCAGAGAAGCGTCTTGCTATGATGGATCTGAATCTTAAGGTTGCAGTTTTGGAGGAAGCCAGTGATACCATTCCCAAGGGCTACGTGATCCGTACGGAGCCTGCGGAGGCGGCAGAGCTGGTCAAGGGACAGCAGGTCACGATCTATGTGTCCCTGGGCTCTAACAAGATGCCTGACCTCATCGGCGAGTCCAAGAATAATGCAGAATCTCTCCTAAAGGCTATGGACATGGATCTCAAGCCCAATCTGGAGCTGGAGGAGAGCAGTGAGACCATAGAAGAGGGCAAGGTCTGCCGTACAGAGCCTGCTCCCGGTGAGACCCTGTCCAAGGGACAGACCATCAAGGTCTATATTTCTACGGGTAGCAAGTTTACAACTGTTCCCAATGTGATTGGTATGACTGAGGCAGAGGCTAAGAAGGCACTGGAGGATGCTCACCTCCATTGGACAGTGGGGGATCCCGGCTTCTACGAGGGTGTAGAGCCCGGTAGAGTGGGCGGTATGAGCATTCAGCCCGAGACCCAGATCGAGAAGGGTGCAACGATCCAGATCTATCTCTGTGAGGAACCTGCCAATGTGACAGAGCCTACCACAGAGTCCACCGCACCTACGGAGAGCACTGCTCCCGAAAATCAGGCATCGGAAGGCGGAAACGGATGAGTCAGATCAAGAACGGACGGATCGTTAAGGCCCTCAGCGGCTTCTACTATGTCTACACCTCCGAGGGAAAGATCATAGAGTGCCGTGCCAGAGGCATCTTCCGTAAAATGAAGATGAGCCCTTTGGTGGGGGACAACGTGACCTTCTCCATGGAACGGGGGAAGGGCATGATCGAGACCATAGAAGATCGGAAGAACAGCTTTATCCGTCCTGCGGTGAGCAATGTGGATGCTCTGGTGGTCTTAGCCAGCGGAGCCAATCCCGTGACGGATCCCTTCCTCATTGACCGCGTAGCCGCCATTGCAGGGGATCGGGGGGTTCCTGTGATCCTGTGTATCAACAAGACGGATCTCAACAGTGCCGAGGAGCTGATCCGCATTTACCGCCATGCAGGCTTCCAAGTTTTCCCCACCAGTGCAGAGACCGGGGAGGGCATTGAGGCTCTCTTGGATGCCATCCGAGGGAAGACCGTTGTCCTAACGGGGAATTCCGGTGTAGGCAAGTCAAGTATTCTCAATCGATTTGATGCTTGCCTGTCCATTGCCACCGGGGAGGTCTCCGAGAAGCTGGGCAGAGGTCGTCATACCACCCGTCATGTGGAGCTGTACAGTCTGGGACAGGATACCTATTGTATCGATACCCCCGGCTTTTCCTCCTTCGATACGGAGCAGATGGAGCTGGTTCTTAAGGAGAATCTCCAGTACGCTTTCCCGGATTTTGCTCCCTATCTGGGACAGTGCCGCTATCACAACTGCGCCCACTTGAAGGAGCCGGACTGTGCTGTGCTCAAGGCTCTTGCCGCCGGAGAGATTGAGACCACCCGACATAGTAGCTATGCCCGTCTCTACGAAAGTGCCAAGGAGATCAAGCTCTGGGAGCTGAAATAACTGCATAGCATAATCACCGCCTCCTGCACATACATTTGTGCAGGAGGCGGTTTTTATGTGTAAACGCAACGAAATGTTAGGCTCCTGTCTCATGGCCCTGGGGGCGGGGCTGATCCTGTCCATGTTCTTCCGCTCGGACTTTATCTTATGCCTATTAGGTACCGCCGCCCTTGCAGGTGGCCTGTTCTGCTGCCGAAAAAGATAGAAAAGCAAATTCCGATTTATCGAGCTGTTCGAAGGCATGGTAGGGGCCAAGGCTTCTCCTTGAGGAGAAGCTGTCGAGCGTAGCGAGACTGATGAGGTGTGCAGTAAAATGTTGCGTATTTATAGAAATCTACAGCGAATTCGAAACATTTTCCACCTCATCCGCCCCTTCGGGGCACCTTCTCCTCAAGGAGAAGGCTTTGGTCTATGCAAATCTCAAACAGACCGACAAATCGGAATTCGATTCTTGCATCATATTTGTACACTGACATGCATATATTTCTATTGAAATTCAATACGAGGTGATGGTAATGGAATTGCTGTTTCAGAAATACGAGCTGGAGCATTTGGAACGGGTCTGGAGTCACAGCGCAATTGGGGAGCAAACGGCTGATGTGATCATCCCCGACAGCATCCCGGATGTTGAGCGGATCCTGGATGCTTTCGGGACGATGACGATCCGGGATATGGAATGTCTGACAGATTCCGTGTCTCTGTCCGGAACGGTTCTCGGAGGGGTCTTGATCGTTGGGGAGGATGGACAGATCCACAGTCTTAAGGTAAGGATCCCTTTTGGTGTGCGGAAGGAGCTGGGAACGAATATAGACGGTGGGCAGCCGCAGTATCGTTGTGAGCTTCGATCCGTAGATGCCAGAATGGTCAATTCACGGAAGCTCCTTGTGCGGATCGGGTATCAATGGAGCTTTGAGGTGTATTGTCCCTGTACCCGTGAAATTTCCTACATAGAGGAGCCCTCGGACCGGATACAGCTTCGCATGGCTCAATACCCTATGGTACTGCCCGTGATCCCGGGAGAGAAGCAGTTTACCTTGAATGAGGAGCTGGAACTGCCGGAGAACGCTCCCGCAATCTCGGTGATACTGAAATGGAACACCCGTCTTACGGTACTGGATCAGAAAACTGTAGGATCTAAGTCCGTGTTTAAGACAGAGCTTTGCATCCACCTGCTGTATGAGGATCCCCAGGGCAAGCTCTGCACCTATGATTGGAAGTTGCCTATATCCCAGTTTGCAGATCTGCCGGCAGATGCAGAGGGGGGAGAGGTACGCACTGTCCTCCATATGACGGAATGGGATCTGGAGGCAGACAGTCAGGTAGAGAGCCGCAGACTCTTCCTCCGTGTGGGCTTACGTGCCGGGATAATGGTTTATCGGGTGCGAAGAGTCAGTGTAATAGAGGATGCCTACTGTATCGATCACATGATGCAGTCCCAGTGGGATCGGTGGACCTACCGCCCACTGTTAGATAGCCATAGCCTCAGCGGTACAGCGCAATGGAGGGGGGAAGAACAGATGGGGACGATTGTGGATCTCTGGGCATGGACTATGGAGCCGGAGGGACAGCATGTTGGGGATTCCCTTGCCCTAACGGTCCCGGTGACCTGCTCCGTGATCTATTATGACAAGGAGGGGAAACTGCAGGGCAAGCAGCTTCATCCCCGCATGACCCAGGAATTGCCCCTCCACGAATCGGCTGAATTTGCCCTTTGTGATGGAACCTGTACAGAGGTCTATTGCAGTAACGCAGGTGGAACGCCGGAACTGCGGATCCCCGTACAGCTTAGGGTGGACTGCTTCGGCAATCAAGATGTTTCCTGTCTTACGGGAGCAGAGCTGCGCCCCTTGCCCGAGACACAGGAGCGACGTCCGGATCTGATCCTGCGCCGCACAGAGCAGGACGAGGATCTGTGGTCTATTGCCAAAGCCTACCGCACCTCCACCGGGCTCATTGAAGAGGCTAATGCCTTAGACGGGAGTCCCATTCCCGAAGGTACCATGCTTCTGATCCCCCTATGCTGAGGAAACTCTGAATAAATAG
>JAZRGR010000235.1:0-13412 GCA_045644345.1 Faecousia sp.
CATGGCTACGATCCGACTTGGCTTCTCCCACAGACCCTTTTCAACGGTTCTGGGGGGCTTGGTTCTGGGCATACCACGATTGCCTTCGATGGAGGCAGTCAGTGCAGAGCCTTCGCCACAGACGAATGCACCGGCACCACGGTTGATATGCATATGCAAATTAAAGTCAGTGCCCAGGATGTTTTCACCCAGCAGACCCACAGCCTCCAGCTGTGCAATGGCGTTGCGCAGGCGGGAAACGGACATGGGATACTCAGCACGGACATAGATGTAGCCATTTTCTGCCTTAACAGCATAGCCTGCGATCATCATACCTTCGATCAGCTTGAAGGGATCGCCTTCCATAACGGAGCCATCCATAAAGGCACCGGGGTCGCCTTCGTCACCGTTACAGACGACGAAACGCTCGGTCTCCTTCTGGCGGGCGACCTGCTTCCACTTCTTACCAGCGGGGAAGCCACCGCCGCCACGACCGCGCAGACCGGACTTGCCGATCTCTTCGATGACACCGTCACGGCCCAGCTCGCTCATAGCCTTCAGCAGAGCCTGGAAGCCACCGGCAGCAACATATTCAGCCAGGGATTCCGCATCTACCTTACCGCAGTTTTCCAGAACGATACGGGTCTGCTTAGCAATGAAGGGGATCTCATCGGGAGAAACATAAGCCTGTTCGCCCTTCTTGTAGAGCAGGCGGTCCAGAACTTCATCGCCCAGAACGCTCTTTTCAAAAATATCTTCGCAATCTTCGGGCTGCACCTTTACATACTGGATGACCTTTTCGCCCTTCTGAATACGAACCAGGGGGCCCAGTTCACAGAAGCCCTGGCAGCCGGTCTTCTTAACGCCAACCACTTCTTCGTGGTTGCCGCCACAGGGAGAGAACACCAGTTCAATACCGGGGGTTTCCTTGACCAGCTTTTCAAACAGCTCATGGATCATGTTGGAACCGGTGGCGATACAGCCGGTACCGGAGCAGACCAGAATGCGGCATTTTTCCTTAGCAATGGTCTGCAGCGTGTCCTGTTTTAATTGGATCAGTTCTTCTCTGGTCATACGCTCAGCCCCTTTCTCTCAATTCCTGGATCACAGCCATGGCTTTTTCGGGGGTCATGGAAGGATAGACCTGCTCATTGACCATCATGGTCGGAGCCAAGCCGCAGGCGCCAAGGCAAGAAACAGTTTCAACAGTAAACATCATATCATCAGTGGTATGCTTTTTCTTGCTCAGACCCAGTTCTTTCCACAGGGCCTCCAGCACAGGTGTGGAGTGACGAACATGGCATGCAGTGCCATCGCAGACCTTAATGACATACTTGCCCTTGGCTTCAAAGGAGAAGTTCTCATAGAAGGTGGCAACAGAATAAGCATGGGTCTCGGTGACACCGATCTTTTCGGCCACATAGCTCAAAAGCTCCTTGGGCAAATAACGATACTCTGCCTGGATATCCTGCAGAATCGGAATCAGCGAAGCGGGCTTCTTGCCATAATGGTCGATAATTTCATCCGTCTTTGCGTAGTAGGTTTGGTCCAGCATAGGGTATTCCTCCTCTTGCTTTCAAATTTCACGCAGTTATTATAACATAGTCCCCACCTACATTACAAGTGTTTTTGCACAAAAAATACAAGTTTTTTACCCCTTTTTTGTCTATTGTGTACATTTTTATCGATATAACTATATCAACTACCCATTTTTGCATATCCCTCTTGTATTTTTCCGCCGTCCCTGTTATACTGAATGCGCAAATGCTTTCATTTGGAGGCGACATATGGAACACGAGAAATTATTGGACATGGCAACGGATCTCGGCTACGAGCTCTCTATCAGCGGTGCTGAGACCTATCGCGTGGAAGAAAGCGTATACCGCATTCTCACCGCCTACGGTGTGGAGTCCGAGGTATTCGCCATCCCCAACTGTCTGATCGTAAGTATCACAAACCCTGAAGGACAACCTATGACCTATATGCGCCGCATCGGTGTGCACGGCAATGACCTGGACGCCATCGAGCGCTACTCCGCCCTCAGCCGCCGTATCTGTTCCGAGAAGCCGGAACCCGAGGTAGCCATGAAACTGCTGTCACAGGCCCGCGAGGCACGCCGTGACCACCACTGGCTCACTGTGCTGCTGGGCTATTTCCTGGGATCTGCTGCCTTTGGTATCTTCTTCGGCGGCAGCCTGCTGGATGCGATGGTCGGTGGCTTGGGTGGCGCGATCGCAGGTGCCTCCATCATGTTCATGGAGCGGTTCAAGGCCAACAACTTCTTCAAAACCATGTTGGCTGCATTTCCCCTGGCCTTTATCCCCTACATCTTCGGTGCAATGGAATGGATCCAGAATCCTGACGCTGCCATCATCGGCGCGGTCATGACGCTGATCCCCGGTCTGCTCTTTACTTATGCCATGCGTGATATCATCTTCGGCGATACCAATTCCGGTATCAACCGCATGGTGCAGGTGTTGCTGATCGCTGTGGCCATCTCCTGCGGAACTGCTTTTGCATGGAACACCGCTGTATCCATATGGGGAGAACCTGTCAGCATCGCCAGCATTGACTACGGTTTCATCGTCCAGTCCCTGGCCTGCTGTGTAGGCTGCCTGGGCTTCTCCTTCCTGTTCAATGTCCGCGGCAGAGGTCTGGTCCTTTGCATGCTGGGCGCTGTCATGTGTTGGGGCGTGTACCAGCTGGTCATCCTCTTTGGTGGCAGTGCTGACAACGCTATGCTGATTGGCTCTATTTACGCAGCCATCCATGCAGAGATCATGGCGCGTGTGCGCAAATGTCCCGCCATCGGTTTCCTGATCATGGCACTGCTTCCCCTGATCCCCGGTTCCAGCCTTTACTACACCATGAACTACGCCGTGCGCGGAGAAATGAGTATGTTTGCCAGCAAGGGTATGGACTCGATCGTGTCTGCCGGTTTGATGGCCGCAGGTGTTCTTCTGGTATCCACCTCGGTAAGAATGTGGACAGTATGGAAATTCGAGCATAAAAAGAAATAAGTTTTAGGGCACCTGCTTTTGGCAGGTGCCCATTTTTTGCTGCTTGCTCTGGCAGATCCATAAGAAAACAAAAGCGGTGACGGCAGAGCCGTCACCGCTTAAGTTTAGGTTGGGAATCCGGGAAGATCGGTTAGTTCTCAGCGGGGAACTTATCGATCAGCATTGCATCGAACTGCAGGACCAGCATAGCGTCCTCGACATCGACGAAGCCGTCGCCGTTGACATCAGCAGCCAGCATATCCAGATCGGTCTCTTCGATCAGCATTGCATCCAGCTGCAGAATCAGCATAGCATCTTCTACATCAACGAAGCCGTCGCCATTGACGTCACCCAGCATAGCCTCAGTCTCGCCGCAGTTTTCGCACTTGCCATCCACAAAGTTATGGCCGGGAGCGGTGATCACTTCACCCTCGCTGATCAGCTCGCCGCAATCAGCGCAGAAGACATCGCCAGTGTAGCCATTCTCGGTGCAGGTTGCATCCATGTGGTCACGGATCTCCGTGTTGGCATGGTTGCAGAAGTGCTCGTTGTTGATCTCTTCGTGGAAGATATTCACTTCGGGAGTTTCCTCGGGGTTCACTGCCTCGAAGGTCAGCTTTGCGATCACATCACCAGCGGCAATGCCGTTCATGGAGATGTAACCAACAGTCAGAGTGCCTTCGCCCTCGACCACAGAGATGAAGTCAGCGTTGATATCATAACCGACCAGAGTCAGCTTAGTGGGATCCCAAGTGACTACGAATACACCGTTGGTAGCATCCACGTCCAGGGTCACATCCACAAAGACAACGTTTTCGGGGACGTAATCAGGATCCTCGTGGCCGCAGTTGCTGCAGACGCCATCCACATAATCGTGGCCGGTAGCATCGATCTTCTTACCTGCTTCGATCAGCTCGCCGCAATCAGCACAGTAAGTATCGCCGGTGTAGCCTTCCTCGGTGCAGGTAGGTGCCTTCTCATTACGCAGCTCGGTATTCTCGTGCTGGCAAGGAGGCACAGCAGCCTCAAAGTGGAAGTTTACGGTGATGTCGCCGCCGGGCTGGCTGTAGCCCTGTGCAGTACCGACCATGACAACGATCTTCTCACCGGCCTTCAGCTCCAGAGTCTGGGTCTCGGTATCGCCGTTCTTGGCGTAGTAGTCCTTACCGGACAGCTTGGTGCCGTCAGCAGCATAGTGAGCGAAGTTATACTTCCAGTTCTCACCGGAAACCACAACGGTCACAATGCCGTCTTCGGTTGCTACGAAGTCGTAGTAGTAGGTGCCGTAGCTGGGCAGGGTGACCTTGTTGTCGCCCTCGACCAGATCCTTGGGGTTATCCACATGACCCTCGGGGATCTCAACAGAGATCTGGAAGGTAGCAGCGGCAGAACCGTCGTTACCGATCTGGATCAGAGTATCCTCGCCCATCATGACCTTGACAACGCCGTTTTCGGCATCGTAACGGGTACCGTTGATGATGACATAAGCGCCTTCACCAGTGATGACCAGGGTCTTGCCCTTGAAGGGATAGTTGGAAGGAGTGCTATAATCGCCGGGATCACCCTCCAGCTTGTACCAAGCAGCGGTACCGGGAGCGATCTCGATGGTGTTGGTGGGGCAATCGGCATACAGCAGGTCCACAGGGTTGCCGAGGCTGCCTGCGGGATGCTCATAGAAGCCATCATAGCTCAGGTTGATCACTGCATTAACAGTGCCGCCACCGCTCCAGCTATAGTCCTTCAGGATGATGGCGATCTCGTCACCGGCCTTGACTTCAATGGACTTGGTGAAGCTGGTAACAGACTTGCCGTTGATGGTCATCTGGACATCCATGCCCAGAACGCTTGCGTCCTTGGCATTGCCGTTGTACAGCAGTTCCACAACAGAAATATAAATCGTACCGTTCTGGTTAGCCACGTAGACATACTCCAGATCCTGTACCAGGTTGTTGTTGCCAATAACCAGGGACTCAGCGGCAGTCACTTCCTTCAGAGTGATGTCAGCAGTGTAGGTGTCGCCATCCAGAGAAACGATCTCAACAGTGATGATCTGACCGGCGGTCACATTCATCTTTGCGGAGCTGGCGGACATAGCCTTACCGTTGATCAGAATCTGCAGCTTGCTGCCGTTGTACCAGGAGTACTGCTTGGAGCCTTCGCTGTTGTAAACGCTGCCAATGGAGAATTCCATACGGCCGTCAGCGGGTACGGTGTAGGTGTAGACAACACCGGACTCCATATCGTTCTTGCCCAGAACCAGAGCATTGGAGGGATCGGGCACATAGTCGGGATCGGGCTCGCGGCACTCGGTGCAGTAGCCGTTCTCGTAGTTGTGCTCGGTGGTGGGGATGGTCTCACCAGTCTTGATCTTCTCGCCACAATCAACACAGTAGGTGTCGCCGGTGTAGCCCTCTGCTGCGCAGGTGGCTTCCTTGGCATTGCGGATCTCAGTGTTGGTATGCTGGCAAGCAGCCTCAGCGGGTTCGAAGTGGAATGCAACGGTGATCTCACCGCCGGGTGCGCTCCAGCTGGAGTTCAGAGTACCCAGCTTCAGCAGGATGGACTGACCTGCGGTCACATCCACAGTAACGGTGGCTGCGTCGCCTCTGGAAGCGCGATGGTCTTCCTCGCTGACCAGAGCAGTGCCGTCAGCACCGAACAGGGAGTAGAAGAATCTCCAGTTGTCACCGGAAACGGTGAAGGTAATGGTGCCGTCCTGGGGTGCCACGAAGTCGTAGTAGTAGTTAGCGGACTTATCCAGCACGACGGTGTTATTGCCTTCCACCAGTTCATCGGGATTGTCGACAGTGCCTTCCAGCAGATCGTAGTACAGGTAGAAGGAAGCCTCGCCAGTACCGGAGTTGCCGATCTGCAGGTTACGGATAGAACCGAAGTTCATAGCCTTGCCCTCGGGGACCATGTAGGTCTCGCCGGCGTAGATCACATAAGCGCCTTCAGCGCCCAACAGCTTGATCTCTGCGCTGGCGGGGAAGTTGGTGAACTTGAACCAGTAAGCAGTGCCTGCGGGGATCTTCACGGTGTAGGTGGGCATATCGGCAAAGTCAACCACGATGGGATTACCGCGGCTGCCAGCGGGATGCTTGTAGAAGCCATCATAGCTCAGGTTCAGCACAGCTCTTGCGGGCTCACCGAAGGAAGTGCCCATCAGAACAGTGATCTCGTCACCGGCCTTGACTTCATAGGAATTCTCGAAGCTGTAAACGGCAACACCGTTGATCTTGAAGACCACGGAGGAACCGAGGGAAACCTCGGTGCAGTAAGCGTTGTCGCAGATCAGCTCCTTGATGGTCAGGTACAGGGTACCGTCCTTGGTAGCGATGAAGGAGTAGTCGGTATCCTTAGCGATGTTGTTATCGCCCAGGCCCAGCTTGACAGCGGGTGCCAGACCGGTCAGGGTCAGGGTGGCAGTGTAGTCGCCGCCATCGATGCTGATCAGCTCCACGGTGACCACGTCACCTACGTGCACGGAAATCTTGGTGTCCACCAGGTTGGTGACATAGTTGCCGTTGATCATCAGCTTGACACGTTCGCCCTTGCCATAAGCATACTGATAGATGGTCTTGCCATCGCTGTCCTTAATGACGAAGTCGAACTCCAGACGGCCTTCCTCGGTGACAACATAGGTATACTTGTTGCCGGAGACCAGCTCGTTGGTGCCCAGGGACAGTGCGTACTCGGGGTTGATAACAGGCTCGTCCTGGCCACAGCCGCTGCACTTGCCATCGACATAGTTGTGACCGGTGGCAGGAGCCAGCTCAGCAGAGCAGACGGTGCAAATCTGTGCGGTGGTGCAGGTAGCTTCTGCGCCGGGAGTATGGGGAACAGTTGCAATGGTCTCACCGGTCTTGATCTTCACGCCGCAATCCAGGCAATAGGTGTCGCCGGTGTAGCCTTCCTTATCGCAGGAAGCGTCCTTGGCGTTGCGCACCTCGGTGTTGGCGTGGGTGCAAGCACCGTCAGCGGGAGTGAAGCGGAAGTTGACGGTCAGCTCGCCGCCAGTGGAGCTCCAGCTGGAGTTCATGGTGGCCAGCTTAATGATGATGGTCTGACCGGTAGCCAGATCCACGGTCACGGTGTCGGAGTCACCGTTTCTGACCATGCGGTGGTCTTCTTCGCTGACCAGAACAGTGCCATCAGCACCGATCAGGGTGTAGAAGAATCTCCAGTTGTCGCCGGACACGGTGAAGGTGGCAGTGCCAGCCTGGGTGGCGACAAAGTCATAGTAGAAGTTATCGGAGGGTTCCAGTTCCACGGTCTGCTCGCCGTTGACCAGATCCTTGGGGTTACCGGAAGTACCCTCTTCGATGCCAGCATACAGCTGGAAGGAAGCAGGAGTATTGCCGGAGTTACCGATCTGCAGGCTGCTAACAGCGGGGATTCTCAGGCCATTTTCAGGCACAGCGTAGGTCTTGCCGCCCACGATAACATAGGCGTTCTCGCCGTAGATGTCCATGTAGTAGCCGGAGTAGAAGCCGGTCAGCTTGTACCAAACAGCCTCGCCTGCGGGGATCTCCACGGTGGTGGTGGGGAATTCGCTGTATTCCAGGATGTAGGGGTTGCCGCGAGAGCCGGCGGGATGCTTGTAGAAGCCCTCGTAGCTCAGGTTCAGCACGGCATTGGCAGACTCGCCGAAGGAAGTGCCCATCAGCACGGTGATCTCATCGCCAGCCTTGACTTCGTAGGAATTCTCGAAGCTATAGACAGCGGCGCCATTGATCTTAAAGACCACGGAGGAGCTCAGGGATGCTGCGGAGCAGTAAGTGCCGTCGCACCACAGTTCCACGATGGTAGTATACAGGGTACCATCCTGAGTAGCGATGAAGGAGTAATCCTTCTTCAGTGCGATCGCATTGTCGCCTAGGATCAGTGCAGCGGCAGGCTCCAGAGCGGTCATGGTCAGGGTTGCGGTGTATTCGCCACCGTCAACGCTTACCAGTTCCAGAGTGATGGTGTCGCCGGTCTTGACGCTGACCTTGGTGTCTGCCAGGTTGGGAACATAGGTGTCGTTGATCATGATCTTGACACGCTTGCCCTGACCGTAAGCATACTGGTAGATGGTCTTGCCCTCGGCATCCTTCACAACGAAGTCGAACTCCAGACGGCCATCGGCTGCGGCTGTATAGGTATACTTGGTGCCGGAAGTCAGCTCGTTGGTGCCCAGGACCAGGTTATCGGTGCTGGGTTCGGGATCGGGAGTGGGCTCGGGATCGGGATCGGGAGTGGGCTCGGGATCGGGAGTGGGCTCAGTGCCGGGATCGACAGGAGTGCCGTCAGCGTTCACATAATTGAAGTTGACAGTGATCTCGCCGCCATAGGTATAGTTCTTATAGGGGCTGATCATCAGCACAAGCACATCGCCGGCCTTCAGCTCCTGGGTGATGGTTTCGCCATCATACTTGGGATTGATCAGGTTTGTATTCTTCTGCTCACCATTGACATAGTAGTTAGCACGCCAGTCAGTACCCTGACCGCAAATCGTAGCAGTGCCGTCCTTTGCAGCGGTGTAGGTGAAGTAGCAATACTTGTCATTACCGGAAGTGGGTGCAACACCGGTGTTGTCGCCGATGACAAACTGGTAAGGTTCGTCCTTGCTGCCGATTGCATTGATCACCAGGTCATTGCCACGGTCGGACAGACCCAGCTTGTGGTCACGCTCAACCTTGGAAACGGTGTAAGCGTTCTTGCTGGAAGCAGCAGCCAGTTCCTCATCGCTGATCTCGGTGGCAGCCATGGTATAGGCAGGCTTGGGAGAAGCAGCGTTCTTGTTGACAGTGCCGTTAACAGTAACGGAGGTAATGGTTGCGGGGTAGACATTCTCGCCCATGTCGCCAACCTTTACGGCCACATACTTGTGATCAATGGGATCATAGGACATGTGCCAGATCTCATTGGTGCTGCTGCCGTCATAGGCGGACAGGTACAGGTTGCCGTCGTCGCCAACCATCAGGGAGGTGTACAGATTATCCATAGCGCCGTCGCCGGGGAACTCCAGGGCCAGGTCGCTCTTGGTAATGTTATACAGAGCGTTCATACCGCCACCGGGCACATCATAGATCCAGAAGTCCCAGACGTAGCCGTCGTTGTCCAGCAGTACCAGATGCTCGGTTTCGTACACATTGCCGTTCTCGTCGACCTGCTGCTCATAGCCCTTAGAGGTGATACCGACCAGATAGCTGGCCAGATCGCCCAGGTTGAAGCCCACGGAGTTCAGGTCCATAGGATTCTTGGGAGACAGCAGATAATAGTAGTAAGTACCGGAGACGCGCTCCTCGCCATGAATCTGGGAGAAGTAGGGGTTGTAGGTCATATCCCACATAGCAACGCCCATGGTATTCTCAGCGCTCTGCAGGATAGTGCCGTTGGCATCGACCTTGTGCATCATCCACTTGCTGGACACATTGTCCATCATGTAGAAGACATCCAGTGCGGTAGAATAGGAAGCGGAAGTCATGGTCTCAGGCAGAGCTGCACCGGGCTTCCAGCTATCACCGGTGGACATGTCCCAATCGAAGAACATGGAATTGCCATTGGCATCGGTGGTAGTACCGTGGATGGTGACATCCAGAATCTCGACATTCACAATGCACTCAGCATAGAAGTCAGGATCCAGGTTGGAGGTAGCACGGATAACGGTAGTACCTTCGCTGACACCGGTAACCACGCCTCTCTTGTCCACAGTGGCGATGGATTCATCAGCACTGGTCCAGGTAACGGTGCGGTCGGTAGCAGTCCAAGGCATGACATTGGCAGTCAGCTGTGCGCTGGTGCCGCGGATAACAGAGATCTCATCACGGTTCAGCTTGACGCCGATGACCTGATTGGTGGGATCAGCCCAGTTGCCGCCTGCACCGGTACGGTCGGGGATCATCAGACCGCCCATTTCGTGCCAGAAGTCAGCATAACGGGTGAATTCACCAGTAGCAGGATCGATCTCATAGTAATAAGCGAAGGTGATGTAGGTACCCATCAGAACCTCGATATGAGAGTTCCAAGCAATCATGCCGGTATTGGGGTTATACTCCATAGCCATGTTGCCTTCAGTACCGTTATGGTTACCGTAGATGGGATCCTCCTGGGTCAGGAAGGGATCTTCCATCAGCAGTTCGGGAGCATCCATGGTCTCCAGGGTGAAGGAGTAGACCTTACCGGTACCCAGCTCGTTGCAGTAGAAGACGCCTTCCTTGTCACAAGCCAGAGTGTTGGTCTTAATGCCGATGGAGCCGATCTTGGTGATCTCACCGGTCAGCTTATGGATGGTAAACAGCTCGCTATTGTCGTTGACAGCGTAGATCTCACCGTCAAGGACGTTGTAAGCCATATCGTACATGATCTGACCCATGTTGGTGATAAAGGTGGTATCCGTCAGATCATCCTCAGGCATAACATACAGATCGCCGGTATTGGTGGAAGCGAAAGCGAAGTGCTCAGCGATGGTAGCTGCGTAGAAGATGTGGTCAGCGTCAGCGACCTTGGGGGTGCCGACCTTGTAGTCGTAGACAAAGTTCTTGTCGAAGCCGGCCCAGTGACGGCTGACCAGGTCGTAAGCCATCATGGTGGGCAGGTCAGCCTCTTCGCCGATCTGCATCTCGATCATGTAGGTAGCGGCGTTCATGGCATAGTCAAAGACCTGCAGCAGGAACTTCTTGCCGTTGACCTTATCCAGGGAGAAGGTGTACTCAGCGACCTCACCCTTTTCGATATCCTGCTTAGCTCCGGTCTGTGCCAGGACACGGGTACCGGTCTTGTTGTACAGACCGACGCCAGCAACGTACTGATTATCGGAAGCCTTGACAGTCATGGTGTTGTTGATCAGGTCGATGCTGACACCAAACATCTCGGGAGCGGTGTTGTCGATGGTCCAGCTGGTGCTCATGGTAGCACCCTTACCCAGGGCATCCCAATCCACATTGCCTTCTTCGTCAATGTAGTACTCGGGAACCAGGGTGAAGCTCATGGACAGACGGTCGCCCTCGGTAACATCCTTCATGGAGAAGTTGGTCTGCAGGAACATACCGCTGTTCTGCCAGCCCAGTGCGCCATAATAATAAGCCATATTGACAGCGCCGGTCTTCTGGTCCATGATGACCTCGCCGGTGGTCTCGTTGACCACAGTGACACGGGAAGCGTCCGCGTGACGGATGGCGATGAAGCTGACGCCGTCCATAGCGTCGGCAGAGTTCATAGCGTTACGCTCGGGCATATAAACAGAATCGGGGATCAGAGGATTGCCGCCGAAGCTGTAGTTGTAGCCGGGATCCCAGCTGTACATGACCTTGAAGTCATTGCCACGGGCACGGCCGATGTAAGGAATGCGGGTATCCTCGCCGGTGGCGTAAGTGGTCCACTGGCCAACATCGAACATGGAAGGATCGGTCCAGTTGCCATAGAAGCCCAGAACGGGGATGGAGTGGCTGGTACCGGTCTCGCCTTCGGTGTCCACAGTCTCAGCATACAGGAAGCCCTGCAGATAAGTACCGTTGGGGTATGCCTCGTCCAGGTAGTCCTTCAGTTCATTGGACATGCTGAACTCAACACGGATCTCAACAGAGCCGTTAGCAGGCAGCACAGCGGTGGTGGAGGTCAGGTTGCGCAGGAAGACATAAGCGTCATGGGAGTCCACGTCGCCGTCGCCGTCCACGTCAGCCATATCCAGGTTGGAGATAGAAGCCAGCTTGCCGGTGGTATAATCCAGCAGGGCCTGGCCGTCTGCGGTATTGACGACACCGTCACCGTTGAAGTCCATACCCTCAACGCTTGCTGCATCGGAAACCACATTGGCGCCGCCAATGGTCCAGAAGACGTTCATGGGGATATTGGTGGTGGTGTAGTCCAAGTACATATGCTCGCCGTCAGAGAAGAGGGACTGGATGAAGAAATCAGCGCCCAGGTTCAGGGTCTTTTCTTCATTTTCCATATTAAAGACGGTGAAGCTTGCGAAATAGGAACCGTTACGGTTAGGATCGTCGAACAGCTCGACCTTGACCTTACCGTCGGCAGCACCAACGTTGCTGCCAGCACCCATCATGATGTAGGAGTCGGCGGTCATAGCATTGTATACATTTGCCAGACCAGCGCCCTGCTGCAGCACGGGGTAGTAAACATTCTCAGATGCCTTCAGGGGGGTAGCGGTGGACATCAGCAGGCTCTGGATCAGATGACGGGCATCCATGCCGGTCTTATCTTCCAGACGATTCTCACGAACGAACTGTGCCATCAGCGCTGCCATGCCGGCCACCTGGGGAGAAGCCATGGAGGTACCGGACATGATCTCATAGCCGCCGCCGGAGGGCTCCAGGCCATTGAGGGAGTAGATGTTACCGCCGGGTGCGGTGATCTCAGGCTTCATCTCCAGAGTGCCGGTGACGCCCCAGGAGGAGAAGTCGGACATGGTGTAGTAATCGCTGCCGAAGTAGCCCATGCCAACGGTGTTGCTGACGGTCATCTTACCGGTCAGGTACAGAACCTTACCATTCTCGTCCTTGACGGGAGTGGACTGGGCACGGATGCCCTCGCCCTGGGTCTTGGTAATTGCAGCAACGGGGTTGGTGTACAGGTACTCGGTCAGATCCAGGTTGATGATACCGCTCTGGTTGTTGTAGATAAACACAGCCACAGCACCGGCCTGGATGGCCAGATTTGCCTTCTCTGCGAAGTTGGTCTCACCACGGGAGCACAGAGCGATCTTGCCGGGCAGCACATCGGCTACAGCGGCCCAATCCTCAGCCTTGCCCACGCCGTCGATGTAGATATACTCATACTCACCGGCGATCTGACGGAAGAGCTTATTGGAGAACTGGCCATCACGGTTATCTTCGTTGTAAACGAACATGTGGCCATTGATATCGATGTAGAAACCAACCATGCCGTCATTCTCAACGGAAGCGACGCACAGGGAGTTGGTGAAAGAACCGGGCTGGCCCAGAGTATCCAGGCTCACGTCGGTATTGTACAGGTAGCCCATACCACCCAGGTTGGCAGCATTCTCAGCAGTCTCAGCCCAGGGACCGGCGTTACCAGCAGAAATGGCAACGACCACGCCGGAGTTGGTCAGGTCGTCCATAACAGACTGGAACACAGGGTTGGAGTGGGCGCCACGGCCGGGGGCCACGGAACCCAGGGACAGGTTGATGACATCGGCGCCCAGGATCACAGCGTCCTCGATGGCAGCCATGTAGTCAGAGTCATAGGGAGAACCGGCCTTGCCGAAGACCTTCATGGTCAGCAGCTGGGCATCGGGAGCCACGCCCTGCATAAAGCAGTACTTCAGAGCTTCGCCGTAGGTATCGGTAGCGCTGTTGTACAGCCAGGAGTTGGCGGTAGCGATACCGGCAACGTGGGAGCCATGCTCACCCTGATCGTCATTGTCATGGGTGATGTCATAGTCGGCGTCCTTATAGTTGAAGCCGAAGGGCA
>JAZRGR010000236.1:0-7542 GCA_045644345.1 Faecousia sp.
ATGCTGTCGCAAATGGAAAATTGAAAATGGAAAATGGAAAATGATCCTAACTGGAAATTCTAATCATAAAATATTTTCATTTTCGCAGAAAATTTTGGAAATACCACAGATTGTATCGACAATATGTTGTTCTATTTTAAATCCATCCCGAAGGGATACCGACATTTTACATTATACATTTTCCATTTTCCATTATTCCGATTTACGCGACCGAAGGGAGCGATAAATCGGGAATTTACCGCTCTGATGCGAATAGCTCTTCTATTGTGCCGAAGGTGTATCCGAGGTCTTCCCATCGAGTCAAGAGCTCATCCAGGATCTGTCCATTGGTTTGGGACGTACTGTGTAAGAGAACCACTGCGCCATTGTGGATCCGTGGGATCAGCTTGGAGAATGCCTCTTGCGCTGTTGGCTGTTTGTCATTGATCCAGTCTACATAGGCAAGGCTCCAGAATACGGTGTGATACTCCATTTCCTGTGCCAGTTTCAGATTATCCTCGGAATAACAGCCCTGTGGCGGACGGTAATACTTTCTCATTTTCTCTCCCGTCACCTGCTCATACAGCTCCTCCAGACTCTCCAGCTCCTTCCGGAAGGAAGCCTCATGGGAAATCTTGGACATATCATAATGATGATAGGTATGATTTCCTACAATATGACCTTCTGCCACCATTCTATTGACCGTTTCCGGATTCTGTTCCAAATAATTCCCTACCAGGAAGAAGGCGGCAGGAATCTGATGCTTGTGCAACACGTCCAGTATTTTTTCTGTAACTCCGTTTTCATATCCCGCATCAAAGGTCAAATAAATCCTCTTTTCCTCCGTATTTCCCATGTAGGCAGCTCCGTACTGACGGAGTTTATCGTTACTCACATTCCCTACAGAAGGCTCCCCCTCTGCAGGGAAGCTCAAGCCCCAGGATGCCGTTTCCAGGGCAGCATGCTCCTCCTGCCTTTGCCAAGCCACCCCTGTTACCAAAATCATGACTGCTAAAACTGTCAACAGAAACTTCCAACTGTTCTTCATAACCATCACCTCCCCATAAACTATGAGATTTCCATATCCATTATGAACACACGACAGAGGCGGGAAAAACTTTTTTGCGGTGTCAAGTTTTTTCTCTTGACAAAGGGATGATTCTGTAGTACAATAGCAAGGCAATTGTAGAAAGGGGCGTTTGGGATTGAAGCAGGATGCATTTAAGATGACATTACTCTTTGATTTCTACGGCAGTCTCTTGACAGAGAAACAGCAGACTTATTTTGACCTCTACTACAACCAGGATTTCTCCCTCGGAGAGATCGCAGAGCAGGAGGGCATTTCCCGTCAGGGTGTCCACGATGCCATCAACAGAGCAGAGTCTATCCTACAGCAGATGGAGCAGACCACCGGCTGTGTAGAACGGATGCAGGATCTCCGTAATATCATGGATGAGATCCGCACCGCCACTCAAGACCTCCTGCAACATCAGGATATTCAGGTGCGACAGACCGCCCAGCGGATTCTGTCCGCCGTTTCTTCCGTAAAGGAGTAAGATCCAAGGAGGATGGCAATCCGAAACGGGTCAAGATCTGATAAGGAGTAAACAATGGCTTTTGAAGGTTTAACCGCTAAATTAAATGCCGCTTTCAAGAAGCTCCGCGGCAAGGGGCGTCTTTCCGAGTCCGATATCAAGGAGGCCATGCGCGAGATCCGTCTGGCTCTGCTTGAGGCTGACGTCAGCTACAAGGTCGTTAAGGACTTCGTCAAGTCCGTATCCGAGCGTTGTGTCGGTCAGGATGTTATGGAGAGTCTGACCCCCGCACAGATGATCGTCAAGATCGTCAACGAAGAGCTGGTCCGCCTAATGGGCAGTGAAAACCAGCGCATCACCATTTCCCCCAAGTCTCCTACCGTCGTTATGCTGGTAGGTTTACAGGGTGCAGGTAAGACCACCAATGGTGCCAAGCTGGCAGGCATGTTCAAGAAGCAGGGCAAGCGACCCCTCTTGGTCGCCTGTGATATCTACCGTCCTGCTGCTATCAAGCAATTAGAGGTCGTAGGCAGCCAGTTGGGTATCCCCGTGTTCCAGATGGGGCAGGAGAATCCCGTCAAGATCGCCAAGGCCGCCATCCGCCATGCACAGCAGCACGGCAACGACATGGTATTCCTGGACACCGCAGGTCGTCTCCACGTAGACGAGGCTCTCATGACTGAGCTCAAGTCCATCAAGGCAGAGGTAGAGCCCTCCGAGATCCTCCTGGTTGTGGATGCCATGACCGGTCAGGATGCTGTCAATGCCGCCCAGACCTTTAACGAATGGCTGGACATTGACGGTGTCATGCTCACCAAGCTGGACGGCGATGCCCGTGGCGGTGCCGCTCTGTCCGTTAAGGCTGTTACCGGCAAGCCCGTTAAGTTCATCGGCACCGGTGAGAAGTTGGACATGATCGAGGCTTTCCACCCCGAGCGTATGGCCTCCCGTATTCTGGGCATGGGCGACGTTCTGTCCCTCATCGAGAAGGCAGAGCAGGCTCTGGACCAGAAGAAGGCTGCCGAGCTGGAGCAACGTCTGCGTGCCAACAAGTTCACCCTGGCAGACTTCTACGATCAGCTGTTACAGCTCAAGAAGATGGGCTCCATGCAGGAGCTTATGGCCATGATGCCCGGCATGGGCTCTATGAAGAACATGCAGATAGACGAATCCGCTATGGGACGGGTAGAGGCGATCATTCTCTCCATGACTCCCTACGAGCGTGAGAACCCCGGTGTTCTCAACTCCTCCCGTAAGCGCCGCATTGCTTTAGGCTGCGGTCAAAAGGTAGAGGACATCAACCGTCTGCTCAAGCAATTCGATCAGATGCAGCAGCTCATTAAGCAGCTCAACGGCAAGGGTGGTAAGAAGAACAAGCTCCTTGCCAAAATGGGAGGCATGAAGGGCTTCCCCGGCATGTAAACTACATGCCCCATCAACCGTAATCATTAGGTAAATGACCTAAAGATATATTATACTATATTTATTTTTTGGAGGATAAACTCATGGTTAAGATCAGACTGAGAAGAATGGGCGCAAAGAAGGCTCCCTACTACCGCATTATCGTTGCTGATTCCCGCAGCCCCCGCGATGGCCGTTGCATCGAAGAAATCGGCACCTACAACCCCCTGACCCAGCCCGCTACCATCACCGTTGATGCAGAGAAGGCTCAGCAGTGGATCAAGAACGGCGCACAGCCCACCGATACCGTTAAGGCTCTGCTGAAGAAGGCTAACGTCCTTTAATCCGGAATGGAGCACACCATGAAGGAACTCTTGCTCTACGTCGCAAAGGAATTGGTCGACCATCCCGAAGCAGTGACGGTTACAGAGAGAGAGGACGGAGACAATACTGTTCTGGAGCTCCGCGTGGCCCCCGAGGATATGGGCAAGGTCATCGGCAGACAGGGACGTATTGCCAAGGAGATCCGTACTGTCGTGAAATCTGTCGCACAGCGGGACGGAAAGCGCGTAACTGTCGATATTATCGACTGATTCTTTTCGCTGTTGCTAAGATGGCTCAACGAGATCTCCCTTGGGAGGTCTCGTTTTGTCTTAACCCTATTTCATACCACTTTATCGAGAAATCGTATCATGTCTGCATCGAGGTAATGCACTATGGATTGGAACTATTTAAAGAAAATCCTGGGACTCTTTTTAGGGATCCTTCTCTTGGCAGGCGGCATTGCTCTTGTGGTTCTCAGCTTCTCCGGAGGCTTTGAGATCACCTTGACCTTCCTTGCCTTCCTGGTCTTTTGCGGCGGTGTATGCGCCACGATTTTCAGCATCCACGCCTTGCGTCAATGACCCAATACCCAAGCCGACCGGGAACCGCAATTGCAGTTCCCGGTTGTTCCTATTTTTTGATCTCACTCTTATATTGCCGAAATCCCGATTTTCCACGCCACCGGTGCGGAAAATCGGGATTTGAAGAACCGTGGGGATTACGGTGTTTCGGTAAACTCCAGGAGTCGCCAGAGAATGGTGCAGACCTCTGCACGGGTAGCAGTTCCCTTGGGATCCAGCTTGATCCCCTTGCCATTCATGATGCCCTGCATAACCATGGCCTCCAGCGGTTGTCTTGCATAGTCGCTGACCATAGCTTCGTCTGTAAAACAGGCAAGGCTCGCCCGACCTCTGCCCCACTGATTCCCTGCAATACCCATATAACGAGACAGGATCGTAGCAACCTGTTCCCGAGTCACGGGAGCTGTGGGATCAAAGCGACCGTCACCATAGCCCTGCACAATTCCCATACCGCCTGCCCAGGTCACTCCGTCGGTATACCAGGCATCTGCAGGCACATCTGTAAAGGGGCAATCCCAAACCGCAGGAGAGCCCTCCAGCCGATAAAGAACAGTCACCAGCATGGCACGGGTCATGGTCCCGTCAGGATTGAAGCGTCCCTTCCCTACGCCGTTGACCAAGCCCATGTCTAATAGGGTCTCTATGGCATTGTGCGCCCAGTGCCCCACCTCGGGAGCATCTACATACTCTGCACAGCCACAGCCCTGTCCCGTACAGTCAAGGGCAGATGCTGAAAAGACCTTTGTGGGAATGCCACTGAAATAGGGAGCTGTATATCCCTCGGTATGGTAGGGGAATTCCACTGTTACCTTGGGCAGTATCGTTTCCGTCCCGGTTTCCCCTGCACAGGTTTGGAAGGCGGATGCAAAGTCCGACGGGACCTCGCCCATAAACCGTACCGTGCGCAATCCTGTACAATTCCAAAATCCATTGTTCAGTTCTCTCACTGTTGCGGGAATCTCGACAGTACGCAGTGCCGTGCAGTTTTCAAAAGCAGCCCCTTCGATCCGTTCCAGACCATATGGCAGATCTACAGCCGTCAAAGCAGTACAATCCATGAAGCAACCGTCATGTATCGCCCTCATGGTCTCGGGAAGCCGCACCCACTTTAGAGCAGTACAGCCTGCAAAGGCATGTTCCCCCAATGTAGCCGCCCGGCATCTACTCATATCTATCCCGGTCAGCTTGGTACAATCACGGAATGCTTCGCCATAGATCAGAACCACGGTTTCGGGGATCGTATAGTCTCCCTCCAGATCCTTAGGTGCCAGGAAAAGCTGTGCCATATCCCTGGAATACAGGACTCCCGACTCATCATTGACACATTCCGGATGATCCTGAGGAACCAGCAGATTGGGGAGCCACTTGGCATCCGGCATAACAAAGTCCATACCCACGAAGCTCTTTCCCACATAGACATGTGTGATCCCCCTGCACCCATCAAAGGCAGAGAACGCCGCCGAGCTCACGGAATCGGGACAGTCATAAGCTCCCCGGAAACCACCGGGGACTCGCAACAGGCGAGTCATCTCCTTGTTATACAATGCTCCCTGTTCATCTGCAGAGAATGCAGGATTACCTGCCTCGACCTCATACTTGCGGATATTGGGGCCGTAAGCATCCTGTAGCAGATATTCATCCACCAGCTCCTCCGGGATCATCAGCGTATGGAACACAGACTCTGTAAAGGCATAGGGCGAGATACTCTCGCAGGTAGGTGCAATTGTAAATACACCCTCTACCGTAGCAGGTACCAGATACAGATGTGTCATATCCCCGTTATACACTGCGCCTACAGAATCTATGGCAAAATTCTCATTCTCAGGAGAGATCTCCAGAGCCGCAAGCCCCCCGGGTGCCAGGAGAGCAGACTCCATAGAGAACAGATCCCCGAAAGCTTCTTCGGACACCTCGGTGTCCTTTCCGGGGATAGACAAGCTGCGTAGGGAATAGCACTGTGCAAATACGCCACTGCCAATATACTCTACAGATTGGGGAATACGCACATTTTCCAGCTCCTCACAGCCCGAAAACAGTCCATCGGGCAGTTCCCTGTAGCTCTCAGGAATCGTGACTTCCTGAATGCCACAGCCTGCAAATGCATATTCTCCCAGATGGGCTAATGTTTCAGGGAGCCGAATATTCTCCAAGCTCACACATCGATCGAAAGCAGCTAAGCCGATCCATCGGACACTTGTGGGAATATTCACTTGCTTCAGCTTATAGCATCCGGAGAACGCATTGTCCATAATATTGCACAGGGAGTTCGGCAGTTCTACAGCACTCAGCTTATAACAGCCTGTAAAGGCATAGGTGTAAACAGACTCTACACCGGGAAGAACGGTATACTCTCCCTCTATACCCATAGGCGCCGCAAGAAGGGTCTTCTTCTCCTTATCGTATAGGACGCCCCTCTCATCACAATAGTAGGCTGTGTTATAGGGGCTTACGACCACCTTCTTCAAGGAAGGGGTGTAGGTATAGTCTACTTCCAGACGGGTATTGACACCCCTACCTATGATCAGAGTCTCCAGGCGATTGCATAACTGGAATGCTCCACCGTATTTCACTACCGAGTCCGGAATGGTTGCACTCTTTAAGCCGGAACCGCTGAAGGCATCGGTCTCCAATGTGGTCAGTCCCTCCGGCAGAACGATCTTCTCCAAAGAAATGCAATTTTCAAAAGCTCCTGCTCGAATCTTCCGAACACTCTCGGGCAAGTTAACTCTGAGGAGGGAGGTACAATCGCTGAAGGTATTGGACTTGATCTCCGTAATCCCCTCGGGCAGAATGACCTCCATGAGTCCGTGACAGCCTGCAAAAGCACTGCCCTCGACCTCCGTAACCGAATCCGGTACAATATAGATACCCTTATACCCACGGGGCACAGAGACCAGAGTCGTCCCATCCTTGGAAAACAGGACACCGTCTATCTGTGTATAGACCTCATTCCCTTCCGCAACCCTATAGGCATGCAAATATCGGGAAGGGGGATAGACCATATCTGCCAGAGTAGAGGGAATGGATATTTCCTCCACCCACAGGCAAGCATGGAAGGCATCGTAGGAAACATAGGTAATTCCTTCTTCTATCACAATGTAGCGGATCTCCTCAGCCCATTTAGCCCAGGGAGCCAAATTGCCGCCGTTTACGAAGATCTCTCCCTCACCGGAAAGAGTCAACACGCCACTGCTACGGTCCAACTTCCAGTGACGATTGCCGCCCAGACTACCTGTCTCTTCTGTTGCAGATACACCCGTCACAGGCAGGATCCCCACAAGCAGGATCATTGCTAAAAATATGGAAACCAGCTTTTTGACCTTCATATCATTTTCCTCCTTCAGAATGTAAGAACGGTGCGAATACCCTATGTTCCTGTTTTTATTATACCCCTTTCAGCATAGCTGTCAAGTAGCTTTTCCACAGCAATGGAAATCCCAATTTATCGGTAAGATTCTGTAGGGGCGATGCCATGTCATCGCCCGGTCAAGACAGGAACTGTCATGACATAAAAGCCATTCGTATACAGTATCATCCGATAAATAACGAACTTTTTTGTAACACCGTTTTACGGTGTTATCGGGCGAAGACACAGCGAAGCTACTGAAAAAGTCTGGAAAATATTACCACTCTTCTTGATTTTTTGTCCAAAATGTGATATAATATGACACATAGAACAGTGAAGAGGTGTATGTATCATGATGCGTAGGGACAATCAAATC
>JAZRGR010000237.1:0-1823 GCA_045644345.1 Faecousia sp.
ATTATCCCCTATTCATTATTTCTTATTCACTATTCCGATTTGTCGCTCGCCAGAGCGACAAATCGGAATTTGGCGGTAGAGGCGTCTATGGAGCTATTGAAATTTCTTCGGGAATGTGGTATAAAGTGGTTAGATACATGAAGGGAGAGTTTCTATGTTAAAGATCGGTTTTACCTGCTCTACGGAGCCCCAGAATTTTTATATCCGCACACGGTATACCCGTGTATTCTTAGAATGTGCCAAGAAGGCGGGCTACGACCATGTAGTGCCCTATGTTCTGCCCATTGTTGAGGATCCTTGGCTCATCGAGGCCTATGCCAAGGAGTTGGACGGCTTTATCTTTACCGGGGGAGACGATATTGACCCTGCTGCCTACGGGGAGGAAAAGCTGCCGGAATGTGGCGAGGTGGAGCCGGAACGGGATGCCTTTGAGCTGGCTATGCTTCGGGAATGTGTGAAGCAGAACAAGCCTGTATTTGGTATCTGCCGTGGTATCCAGATCATGAATACCTTCCTTGGGGGAACTCTGTGGCAGGATCAGCCCACCCAGTTGGGGAAGACAGAGCACTGCACCAAGGATGAGCAGGGCCATACCCACCACCCTGTGAAGGTAGTTCCCGGCTTCCTCATGGATCTGGTCGGCACCGAGGAGATCATGACCAACAGCTACCATCACCAGTCCGTTAAGGCACCCGGCAAGGGCGTGGAGTGTGTTGCATTCAGTGACGGAGAGATCGTGGAAGCCATTGATGTGCCCGAGCTGCCCTTCTTCCGCGGTGTCCAGTGGCACCCGGAGGTCAAGCCCGACGAGATCTCCCAAGCCCTCTTTGCCCAATTTCTGGATGCTGTGAAGCAGAACGCCCAAGGCTGATGAAGAAAAAGCATCGCCGCAACAGAACGATTGGTGTCGGTGGATTGCTGATTCTGATCACAGCACTGATTTGGGCTTTGACGATCAGTGACGGCGGTCTCGGGATCCTTGCTCATTGGGGGATCCGGAGCGAGAAGTACCATACCGTTACAGCCCTATGCACCGATGTAGATATTACTTACCGATTCAATATGCTAAAGGGAGATCGTTACAGCAAGGAAAAAAGCTATACCTTTTCCTTGGATCATGGACAGAGCTATCGCATCAATTCCACTGCTTCTGCCTTAAGTGAAATCGGCTTGACGGAAGAAGCCCTGGAAGCTCTGGAGGGCGATGTTCTGACCGTAGAATATGTAAACAGCCCATTTTCCGTTTGTCCGCTTATATCCTTGGGGACGGGTAAGGAGATCCTGATCCCCGTTGACGTTTCTATACAAAAGTGGGAAGCTATATGGAGCTCGGCCCACCTATGTCTTGCTTTCTTCGGCGGTGTCGGGATCCTCATCCTCCTCTGTGACAGTTTGCCTCCCCTTGTCCGCTCTGTGAAGAAAAAGAGACGTCTTCACCGCAAAAAACTCCGCCGCCAACAACAGTTGGAACAAAAATCTCGGAAAGAACCCTAACGACGGTCAAATTCCGATTTATCGCTCCCTTCGGTCGCAATAAATCGAAATTGAGGTAAGAAGTAATAGTGAATAGTGAATAGTGTCGGTATCCCTACGGGATGGATTTAAAATCAAGGCTTCGCCATACAAATCGCACTCTAAATCAATGGGCGGAGCCCATATTTTAAATCCTCGGCGCAGCCGACACTGCGGTGTACCCAATGTCAAGGACAATTTTTAAAAGTGAAAAGTTTTTTGCGAAAAAGTGTGGTATAATAGAAATGCTTTACCATCCCGGAGGATAGTGCAACGCTGGGGAGCGACATGAGCGCCGAGGTGGGTTTGCA
>JAZRGR010000238.1:0-3927 GCA_045644345.1 Faecousia sp.
TGGCTGCCTTGGTCGCGGTCTTGGTGTAGTCCGTGGTGTTCAGCTTAGGCAGGGTCACGGTAGTTGTGCCGGAGCATACACAGGTTCCTGTCAGCACACCAGTGGTGCTTGCAGTAGGCTTCTTGGTAACGGCATAGCTATAACCGTGATCCTCGCCCTTGCTATAGCCACAGGCGCAAGTAAGCTTGTGGCTTTGGGCATTTGCGGAAGCATAACTGTAGCTATGTGCCTCAGCAGTAAATTGTGCCGTAAAGGTGGTATTGCCAGTGATATTGGTCAATGCCTTGTCCCAGCCACTGAAGCTGTAGTGATTGCCTTCGTCATAGGCCTTGGTGGGAGTACTTCCCGAATATTTGGCGGTCCCGCCTTCAGCTACCAGGGCAGTGGAGAGCACCTGTCCATTAGGATCCTTGAAGGTGACTTCATACATAGGTGCAGGAGCTTCGTCCTTCTTGCCCACGAAGATATAGTCAATCACCACAGAGCCATTCTCATTGGTGGTGTAGTGCTCGGTCAGGCTGGTCCAGCTGTCGTTGCCACCTTCTCCGGGATTTTCACCTTCGTTGGGAGTCGTGGCAGGAGCAGTGGAGGTGAACTCAGAGAAGGTGACAGGAACACCATTGCCGTAAGTGTAAACGCCCATTCTGCCGTCTTCGCTCAGCTTTTCGGTGTACTTGGCATCAAAGGTGCGAGAGTTGCTCAGAGATGTCTCGCCATCGGAGATCACATAAGAAAGTTTGACGCAGCCATCGACCGTTTCTTTGGTGACGGTCAGGGTCAGCGGGGTATCATTGGAAATTGCCACGCCGTCAGTCCAGCAGTCGCCCCAGCCCAGATGTTCGCCGTTGACTTTGCCGGAGATGTGGACCTGATGCATCTGTTCGGTTCTGTCATTGTCAGACCACTGCACATAAACGTATAGATAATTGTTGGCATCCTGATACCAGGGAATAATGCCTTCCTGCACCAGAGTGGTATTGGGGAAACTCATAGTACCCTGCATCTTTACGGAAACAGAGTAGTCACCACGGGCGATATAGCCGTCGTTCAGGCAGAAGTTTGTTTTGTCCAAAATGCCCTCGCAAACGCCATTGCCGGTAACAACGCCGTCTCCATTTGCTCCCTTGACATTGCGGAAGCGGAAGCCCAAAGCAGTGATCAGATCCGCACCAACGAAGTTTTCCTTGGTCAGAGGAATGTTAATGACCTGATAGTCTGTGGAATTGGGATCAAACGTTTGATTGATATCCTCGTAGCCCTTTTTCACTCCGTCTTTTTCAGTGTTATAGCAGACGATAACAGCGGCTTTCTTGTCTGTGTTGGTACAGTTTTCCAGTTTGAAGCGGAGCTGAATGACTTCTGCTTTTTCAGGATTGTATTGCAGGGGATGATATATCTGATAGGACTCCCCACTCCAGGGATAAGCACCGTAGGTGTTGGTAGTCTTAACATAGGGACCGTAATTCCCCGCAGTGTCCGGATCCGGAAGCACATTCACCGCCATGGTTCCGGCGGTGTTGTCAATAGACAGCTTGGCAGAACCACCCGCCGAACCTGTTGCCCAATAGGGAGAGGTGCTCCGGTCGAAGTTATAGCCACCGTAAACACTGTGGGTATACCGTTCCTGATCCTTGGTGCTGTTGGTGAAGTCAAAGAACAGATTGTGGCCGTCTATCTCCAAGCCGCAGGCACATACACCGTTTGCAAAGTTGTGTCCCGTGGCAGGAATGGTCTTGGGTTCTTCCAGAAGCAGACCACAGACGATACACCTTGCCCCTACAGTCCTGCCTTCGGTGGTGCAAGTGGGTGCTATCGGTTGGGTAACTTCACAGAGGTAGTGATAGGTCATATTGCGATCATCGCAGAGGAAGGTGGCAGAAGCAATTTCTCCACTTCTGTAGCCATTTGCCGCATAGTGCTTCATGAGATCAAAATTCGTGGTAATACCCTGTGCAGCCAGCTCCGGATGATAGAATGCATAAGCAGCAGCATCGAAGCTCTCGGATAGTCTTCTGGGAGTATTGGTTTTGTAGCTGTTCAAGAAATCCTGGAAGGCAGCGATATAATTGCCCTTGAGCGTATCTACAAGGTGGTGACCGTTCTGATTTGCGTAGTACTTCACATCAAAGAAGGGACTTGCACTGCGGCCTTCTTCGATACCGTAATTGACAAAGTGATAATAGAGCTTGGCTCTATCATTGCCATAGAGCTGTGCCAGATCCGGGTACCTGGCACTATAATATTCTGCGTTGAACACATAGTCCTTCAGCTCCAAGGGAATACTGATGGCTCCATCGGAACGAACAAGAGGGAATTCAAAGACCTGGGGACCTTGATAAGCCACATAGCTCTTCGCTCCCATATCATTGAACCACTGCTTGGTACAGATCAGATTCTGGTAGTCATAGTCATTCCATTCGTCGTAGTTGCAGGGCCACATGGCTACATCCGGGTCGATCTTGTTATAAACCTTCTTAGGCAGACCGTAGTGCCCGTGGTGAGAGACCTGTACATAATCACTCTTGAGAGAGTAGAAGTCATTGGGATTGGCAGCATTGAGATCGTGGAACATATTGAGCATGGTGCCGCCTACATAGTTGATGTCACCTGTAAAGAGGATGCTCTTTCCTCCAACAGTCACACGGAAAACCATGCTGGTCTCGTTAAAGTTGTCGTTGAGAAGCTGTTTCAGGGTCTTATTGCTGAATACACGGCCTTCGTATGCAGAAGTACCGCTGTAAGTACCGCCGATATTCTCTACCGCCCAGATACAATCCTCAAATGTCAGAAGAATCTCAATATGTACATCATCGAAGTCAAAGGCGTTGTTGCACTTGCCGCTTTGCTTTGTGTTGCAGATGATTCCCTTGGTAGGGCCGCCCTGTGCATTTTTAAAATTGGGCATCAGCCATGTAGGGATCCAGTCTACCGAGCCCCATGTATCGTCCACACCACAGCCGGACAAATACTTCTGAATTTCCTCATAGGTGGGATAGTGATAGTAGAAGGCATCGATGGTAACCTGATTCTTGTATAGATCCGCAAAGGTGGGAACACAACCGTGATGGTCTGCGTGAGCATGGGTAATGAACCATGCATCGATGTGAGGTGTCGCATCCCCGGTGATTTTCTGCAAATAAGAGAACAGATACTTGCCCTCGGTGTTGTTGTTCTGCCAACCACCGTCAATGATGATGATCTTACCGCCACGGGTCTGGATCACGTAGCCGCAGGCCATGGGAAGCTGATGGATCTTGGTGGTGGCATTCAGTTCCGCTGCGGGAGGTGCTTCCACCTCAAAGGACAGGCGGGAGGCGAAGGAGCGAAGGGCCGCTTCCTTCTCGTCCAGCTTTTCCTGCACAAAGTCATAGGGGTCAATGTAGCTGCTGGGGTTGGGATTATAACGCTTGAACAGGTCTATAGCCTCACGCATACAGGTCAAAAACTCTTCCAGCACCTTTTCATCATAGAATTCAGGCACATCCAAATATCCCCGCATATCGTGGATCGCAGCAATGAGCTCCCGTGTGGACCACAGACGATACAGTTCCACGACATTACCCTCATGCGCATTGTCCCCGGCGCTGTTGTCCTTCCAACGGAAGCCCGTCAGCTCAGAATTCTGCCGCAGACCATGAGTTCCCTCCAAATTGCGAATGGTGATCCAGCCCACTCCGTTAGGATGATTCAGGCGAACCTGCGGTGCCTTTGCCAGATCGCTTGTGGTATCCTGCTTCACATAGTACAGATTCGTGTAGGTTCCCGTATATCGCGACCCCACCGCCAAATTTCGCCCATTGTTAAATCGGAGGACATAAGCAGGCATGCCGTTGGAAGCAAGCCCTCTGTAGTGGAAATCAAAGGCCATAGCAGGATTGACACCGGAAACAATGTAATAGAGATTGGGTCTTGCTGAAAGTGTAACCT
>JAZRGR010000239.1:0-7916 GCA_045644345.1 Faecousia sp.
TTGTTCTCAGTTTCGCTCCAGTCGAAGTCCCGGGTGATGGAATAGGTGGGAATGGGATACTGGAAGCCACGGCCGTTGGCATCGCCTTCGATCATGATCTGGATGAAGGCCTTGTTGACCATGTCCATTTCCTTCTTGCAGTCGCCGTAGGTGAAGTCCATCTCCTTGCCGCCAACGATGGCAGGCAGATCCTTCAGGTCAGCAGGCACGGTCCAGTCCAGGGTGATGTTGGAGAAGGGAGCCTGGGTGCCCCAACGGGAGGGAGTGTTGACACCGTAGATAAAGGACTCGACGCACTTCTTAACCTGATCATAGCTCAGATTGTCTACCTTAACAAAGGGAGCCAGATATGTATCAAAGGAGGAGAATGCCTGAGCTCCTGCCCATTCGTTCTGCATGATGCCCAGGAAGTTGACCATCTGATTGCACAGGGAAGCCAGGTGCTTGGCGGGAGCGGAGGTGATCTTGCCGGTTACACCGCCCAGACCCTCTTCGATGAGCTGACGCAGGGACCAGCCTGCGCAGTAGCCGGTGAGCATGGACATATCATGGGTATGCATATCAGCATTGCGGTGGGCATTGGCGGCCTCGTCGTCATAGATCTCACTGAGCCAGTAGTTGGCAGTGATGGCGCCGGAGTTGGACAGGATCAGACCGCCTACAGAGTAGGTCACGGTGGAATTTTCCTTTACACGCCAATCCTGTACGTTAACGTAGCTGTCTACCAGCTCCTTGTAGTCCAGGATGGTGGACTTCATGTTGCGCAGCTTCTCTCTCTGGCGGCGGTAGAGGATGTATGCCTTGGCAACATCGTCATAGCCTGCACGGATCAGTACGGATTCTACGCTGTCCTGGATGTCCTCGACAGCGATCTTGTCGTCCTTGATCTTGGGCTCGAAGTCTGCAGTGACCTTGAGAGCCAGGAAATCGATGACGGAATCATGATACTGCTTCTCCACTGCGTCAAAAGCCTTCTTTAGTACAACATTGATCTTGGAAAGATCGAAATCTACGACGGTGTCGTTTCTCTTAATAACCTGGTACATAGTGTTTCTCCTTTTCTGATAGTGTGTAGTAATATTATATGCCTCTGAGATGGGTGTTTGGAATATATGAACCGGCAATTGCCAGGTAGCGTTCTAAGTCAGCCTGAGAGGGAGCATGGAGCCCCGGACACAGGATATCTCCGGAATCTTGGAAGCACTGCAGGTAATACGCCCGGGCTCCTCGGATCCACTGCCCAATGTCATGGAAGTCCCGGTCCTCATGGAGCTCAGCCACTACGGTGGTACGGAACTCATAGGAAACCCCTGCAGAACGGATGAGCTCTACGCTTTGCTCTACAGCAGGGAGGGTACCTGTCGCACCGCAGGTCCTGTCGTATTTACGGGGGCTGTTCTTAATGTCCATAGCAATGTAATCGACGAGACCCTTTTGTAACAATTTCTCAATATGTTGTGGTCTGCTGCCGTTGGTATCCAGCTTGACCCCAAAACCCAGTGCCTTGATCTCACCCAAGAAATCTGCCAGATCCTCCTGTAAGGTGGGCTCTCCACCGGTAACAGCGACCCCGTCCAAGAGGCCCTGCCGCTTCTTCAGGTAAGCAAAGAACTCCTCCACGGAAAGTTCGTCCGTACCCCGAAGAAGGGGAGAATTGTGGCAAAAGGGACACCGAAAGTTGCACCCCGGTAAGAACACCGTTGCGGCAACCCTGCCCGGGAAGTCAAGTAAGGTCATTTTTTGCAGACCGGCGATACGCATATATTCCTCCTAACGAACTGGAAAATAGTGTATATTGTTGTAAGAATTTACACAAGACACAATATCTTGTGCCTGCTATAGCATACACTAACAATCTTTGTTTGTCAACTACAAAAAAGTATCAAAATAGTTTTTTCTCCAAAATATTTGCATTCTCTGTGTAACGGAACTGCAATATCTTTTTCTAAAGAAAACGAATATCTGTATTGACAACTGAAATATTCTACATTATAATAATATTATCATACTACGATTATAGGAGGTAATCATATGAAACGCTTTGTTGTTTTATTATTGGTACTCAGCTTGCTGTGTTCCCTTACGATCCCTGTATTTGCAACAGAGGATACCGCTACGGAGCACCCTCCCATTTCCTTTGACCCACAAGATCTTGATATCCGGGATGCCGATTCATTTACGCCGGATTTCTGCCGGGCAGGGGAGCCTGCCAAGCGGGACAAGACCGAGGATAATCTTGCTTTCCCCGGACCCTTGGCAAAGGAGCAGTCCTTTACCCCCAATGGCAATCAGGCCGTCTCTCTGGGTGTGATCCAGACAGGCAAGACAGGTCAGTATTTCTGTGTATTCCTTTATGAGGGCAAGGAGCCCAAGGGGGAGCCTGTGTCCACAGTAGTGGAGTCCTTTCGCTCCGAGATAGGCTATTTTACCAGGTCGGTTTATTTCTATTTTAAGAACTTGCCTACGGGCAGATATACCCTGGTCACCTGCACGGCAGAGGACCGTGGAAATGGACTCTCTCCCGTTGACGGCACTGCCTTTATGACAGACGTATACTGTTATGAGAGTTACCAGATGCGCTGGCAGCTATTCCTACAGGATCCACAGACCAAGCAACGGGTTAAGCCTGTCAATTTGGCTGTAGGTCAGGATCTGACATTGGAGGTGGGCAGATCCCCTCTGCCCAGCGACGGCTCAGGTGGGATCCTTGTAACCTGCGACCCCGATCTGGTCCATGTTGAGGAGGCAGGGGGATACATTTTCCTATACGGACTCAGGTGTGGCTCCGGCAAGCTCACCATTACCCACAGATCCTCCAAGGTGATCAACATCCCCATCCATGTCTGCGCCCGTGAGGGTGGACATTTGATAGGGGAGACATACGATGCTCTCCTGCCTACAGCAGAGGAGAAGGGCCTTTGTGTCAAGGTCTGCAAGGAATGCGGCACCATTTACCGTGAGGAGGTACCCTCCCTTACTAAGACCTTTGAGGGTCTGACAGACGTAAGTGCAGAGGCTTGGTATTACGATTCCGTCCGTGAGGCTGTGCTGCGGAACCTCTTTAAGGGTGTGACCGCCACACAGTTTAAACCCGGTCAAGCCATGACCCGTGCCATGCTGGTTACAGTCCTGTGGCGTATGGAGGGTTGTCCCGTGGCAGACGGAGGAGACTTTACCGATGTGGCACCGGATGACTGGTATGCCCAGGCTGTTAACTGGGCTGCTCAGAACCGTATTGTCAACGGTGTGGGACAGGGCAAGTTTAACCCCAACGGTGCTATTACCCGTGAGCAGATGGCAGCGATCCTCTATCGCTACGCCGACGGGTTGGGGCTCCTTGCAGCCTATGACAGCTCTATAGACAGTTTCCCGGATCGGGGACAGGTCAGCTCCTGGGCAGTAGACCCCATGACGTGGGCATATGCAATGGGCTTTGTTACCGGTGTCAAGGAGGGTAGTACCGTCTACCTCAGACCCCTGGGCAGTGCCACTCGCTCCCAGGTCAGTGCCATTCTGATCCGTTTCATCCACGCTTACGAGGCACCCCCACCCAAGGTTGAATATCCCGATCCTGCGGATTACCTGGACTACGGTCAGTGGGAGGGACTCTACTGGGCATTCTACCCCGACGGCAGACTGGTGATCGGAGGAGAGGGCAGTCACCCCGGTGATAGCGTAGGGTTCGCACCCTGGCACAGTTATCGGGATCAGATCACCGCTCTGGAACTGCTCTACGGCATTGAGTCCGTTGGAAATTATGCCTTCGACGGATATTCCAATCTGCAGTCCGTCATTATGGCAGACAGCGTTACAACGATTTACGACGGCGCATTTAAGAATTGTACCGCTCTTGAGAATCTCGTGCTGTCTCGGAATCTGGTGGATATTCTGTCTCATGCCTTCGAGGGCTGCAGCTCCCTTGCTCATGTGGACCTGCCCTACGGCCTGCGGTCTGTGGGATTCAGAGCCTTTTCCGGCTGCACTGCGTTGAAGGAGATCATCCTGCCGGATTCTATTGTCGGCGGTGCCACCGGATCGGAGTACAGCCACTACAGTAGCTATGTCAATCGGGGAGCATTTGAAGGCTGTTCCTCTCTTGAATATGTAGTGATGCCTATTGCGGAGCCTGTTGTTATGGTTGACGTATTTAGGGGCTGTACCTCTCTTAAGGAGGTGATTCTCCCTCTCAGCGTAGAGAGTATAGGCACCGGGGCATTTGAGAATTGCTCCTCCCTTGAGAGCATCACCATTATGCCCGGGCTGAATCAGATCCAAGAGGGAGCCTTTGCCCATTGCACCTCTCTTAAGGAGGTCTATATACTCAGCTACCGGTATAATGTTGACAACAACCCCTCCGCCACTAACAATACAGAGGGAGATTTCCCCTTCGGCTCACCCTCCCGTGTAACCCTTTACGGTATTGCAGACTCCACTACCGAGTCTATTGCTCAGTACCGAGGCTATACCTTCGTAGACATTGCCACCATCATGGAATAATGACAGGGAAGCTCCCTTTGGGGAGCTTCCTCTTTTACAATTTCCTGCAAAAAGGGGATTTACATTTCCTCCGTTTTTGTGTACAATATTACGTGGGTGATATTATGAGTCAAGATAACAGAAATTACAGATCCTCAAGCTCCCAGTCCCGTGATCCCTACGACCGGGGCTTTGCACACAAGCTTTACGAGGATAGCATCGGTCCCGAGCCTACCTACAGAGGTGAGCGCTCCGCCCCCCCTGTCAACCGTCCCAAGCCCTCTCGTCCCGCCCCTAAGAAGGGCATGAGCTTCATGGGCAAGGTCTTTACCTTTCTCGTGATTTGCTTCCTCCTATTCGCCACAGGCTATGTGGTCCTGCGTGCCTATCTCCAGCCTCCCATGGGCAACAGCGACGGACGGCTCAGCGGCTGTGCCACTATCTTAATTGCCGGCACCGACGAGTCGGGATTAAACACAGATACCCTCATGCTTCTTAACGTAGACCGTCGGGAGGAGCAGATCAGCATTATGAGTATCCCCCGAGATACCCGTGTCAATTCTACCTATGTACCACACAAGATCAACGGAGCATATGCCGCCAACGGCAGTGGCACCGATGGTATGTTCTGGCTGTGCGACTATGTCCGTCAGTGCATTGGCTTTAAGCCGGATGCATATATTCTGGTAGATCTGGATTGCTTTGTAGAGCTAGTGGAGCTGTTCGGCGGTGTAGAATTCTATGTTCCCATGGATATGCACTACGAGGATCCTGCCCAGGATCTGTATATCCACTTAGAAGAGGGGATGCAGACTCTGGATGGTCAGGGTGCTATGGGTGTTGTCCGCTTCCGCAAGGGTTATACCATGCAGGATATTGACCGTGTTAAGGTCCAGCGGGACTTTATCATGGCAGCCCTCAGCCAGTGGAAGACCCCCAAGAATGCCCTCCTTGCTCCCAAGGCCATTGATATTCTCAATGACTACTGTCTTACGGACCTGTCTACCTCCAATCTTCTGTGGCTGGCAGAGAGCCTCTTGGTCTGCGGTACAGATGATATGATGATGACCACGATCCCCCATTACTTAGGGACAGAGTATGTATATATCCAGGAGGATCAAGCCTACTTAGAGCTGATCAACCGCTACTTTAATCCTTATGAGGATCCCATCGGCTTCGAGGATCTGATGATCGTCAAACAGGGAGGGTAAGGACAATGGTCGGTCGATTTGCCCCCAGTCCTTCCGGCAGGATGCACCTGGGCAATGTATTCTCTGCCCTCATGGCATGGCTGTCTGTCCGTTCCCGGGATGGCAAGATGCTCCTGCGGATCGAGGATCTGGACCCGGATCGTAGCAAGGTAGAGTATATCGATGCCCTGCGACGGGATCTGTCCTGGCTGGGGCTGGATTGGGATGAGGAGATGCCTCGGCAGAGTACCCGTAATGAGATCTATGCATCTTACTTTCGCAAGCTCCCTGTGTACCCCTGCTACTGTACCCGCAATGAGCTACACAGTGCATCCGCTCCTCACGGATCAGACGGCACCTTCCTATATGCAGGGACCTGCCGTGATCTGACCCCGGAGCAGCGTGCCGCCAAGACCCGCAATCCTGCCTGGAGAGTCCGTATCCCCCGGGAGGAGATCACATTTACGGATCGGGTCTACGGGCCTGTGGTCCGGGAGCTCAGCACGACCTGTGGCGATTTTATCCTTCGTCGTGCAGACGGTGTCTATGCCTACCAGCTTGCTGTGGTCTGCGATGATGCCTTAGGAGGAGTGACGCAAGTGGTTAGGGGACGGGATCTGCTGGATTCCACCCCCAGACAGATCTGGCTGTATAGGACCCTGGGCTTCCGGGTACCGGAGTTCTGTCATGTGCCCCTGCTGGTTGCCCCCGACGGCAGACGGCTGAGCAAGCGTGAGGCTGACTTGGATCTGGGCAATCTCCGCCGTACCTATTCTGCCTCGGAGCTCATAGGTCTGCTGGCATATAGCTGTGGCATGATCCCCGAGTTTGTCCCCATGACATGCCGGGAGCTGTTGCTCCATTTCTCATGGGACAAGCTACGATGTGAGGATATCTCTATATTGGATTATTTGGACAGAACTGTATAAATTTCCCCGGGACTTCCCATACTGACCGTATGATCAATGCAAAGTGTCTGCTTTTCATTGAAGTATAGTGTCAGAAGAAAGGAAGTCCTTCATTTATGGAAGTACAAGACATCATGTCACGGAAAATCGTAACCGTCTCCCCGGATGAGAATGCATCCCTGGCAGCTCGGCTGCTGTCTCGATATAATATCGGAGCACTGCCCGTGTGCAGCCGAGACGGTAGGCTCAAGGGAATGGTTACGGATCGGGATATTGTCCTGCGTTGTATCGCAGCCGGGGAGGAGCCGGAGGCAACCAGACTATCCAACATCATGACGCGGAAAGTTGTCAGCATTTCTACCCACGATTCTGTGGAGAGAGCCGCCTCCCTAATGGCAAGGGAGCAGGTCCGCAGACTCCCCGTAGAGGAGAACGGCAAGGTCGTAGGGATCCTGTCACTGGCAGATATTGCCAGATCCCGTAGTTGCTCCACAGAAGCCGCCTCCGCACTGTCAGAAATCTCGGAAAATATACGGAAATTTTAAAAAATAATCGAAAAAAAGTTAAAAAAGTATTTGACATTTGGGAAATTAAGTGCTATAATTGATGAGCCGCGTCGAAGAGGTCCTAAGTGGAATTGATTCCCACCTCCAGAGCGAGACTACAAAAAAGGTAGGTGCAACAACTATGCAGGCAGTTATCGTTACCGGTGGCAAGCAGTACAGCGTCAAGGAAGGCGACATCATTTTCGTCGAAAAGCTGGGCGTTGAGGCTGACGCAACTGTAACCTTCGATCAGGTCCTGGCAATCGTGGACGGCGAGAACTCCAAGTTCGGCGCTCCCGTGGTCAAGGGCGCTTCTGTCGAAGCTAAGGTTCTGAAGAACGGCAAGTCCAAGAAGATTACCGTTTTCAAGTACCGCCCCAAGAAGGACTCCAAGTCCATCCGCGGCCACAGACAGCCTTATACCAAGGTGCAGATTGAAAAGATCTCCGGCTAATCTCTTCAGATTATGACGAAAGTAGAAATTTTCAATCAAGACGGACGGATCAACGGATTCTCCGTTTCCGGGCACAGTGGCTATGGTGAAGAGGGCAGTGATATCGTATGTGCCGCCGTTTCTGCAGCAGTGCAGTTCGCGGAATGTACGATCAATGATGTTCTCGGCAATCATTGCAACACCAAGGTCCGTGAGGACGAGCCCCGGATCACCCTGACCCTTCCCGCAACCTGCGACGATGAGGACGCAGTACAGGCAGTGCTGACCGGCTTTATGCTGACCATGTGCTCCTTGCGGGACGATTATCCTGATTATATCGAAGTTATGGAGGTGTAACTCAAAT
>JAZRGR010000240.1:0-1842 GCA_045644345.1 Faecousia sp.
TACCTGGGATGAAAAGTTAGCAGAAATCTGGGCGCTTCTCACCCAGAGTCCAGAAGTTTTCAGAGGCGGTGCATTATGGAACATCGCCACAAGTATCCACGGCACCTTACAGGCAATCGGTTATGCGCTGCTGGTGCTGTTTTTTGTTATCGGTGTTGTAAAAACCTGCGGCAGTTTTGCGGATCTCAAACGCCCGGAAGCTGCACTGAAAGTCTTTGTCCGTTTCGCCCTTGCGAAAGGACTGATTACCCATGGATTGGAATTGATGATGGCGCTGCTATCCATTGTGCAAGGTGTCATTTCCAAAATTATGGGTGCTGCAGGCTTTGGAACACCGCAGCCAACCGTCCTTCCTGCGGACATTATCACAGCAATAGAAGATTGCGGCTTCTTTGAATCCATCCCCCTTTGGGCAGTCACCTTGATCGGTGGCCTGTTCGTGTGGGTGCTGTCTTTCATTATGATTTTGACCGTATATGGACGGTTCTTCAAGCTGTATATGTACACAGCTATCGCTCCCATTCCCTTATCTTCGTTTGCCGGTGAGCCGACCCAGAGTGTTGGTATCAGCTTCTTGAAAAGCTATGCTGCAGTCTGTTTGGAGGGCGCAATCATCGTATTGGCCTGCATCATCTTCTCTGTGTTTGCGGCAACACCGCCCAGCTATGATGCTTCAGCTGCGGCGATCACGATGGTATGGGGATATGTTGGCGAATTAATCTTCGGAATGTTGGTCTTGACCGGCACCGTGAAAATGGCTGATCGCGTGGTTCACGAAATGATCGGCGTGTAAAGGAGGAATACACAATTTGAAAAGCTATAACGATACTGTCAAGCGAGATGCGGAACGAGCCATGAAGCGGCTTCCCCAGTACCGGGAGAACCGGGACGAGCAGACCGCACTCAACTATGAACTGGCCTTTGTGCTTGCCCATGCTGCCCGTGCTACCGATGTTGTAGCCGTGGCAAAGTGGGAGAATCAGTATATCTCTTTCCAGCCTTATGCTGACGAACCCGCAAAGGAACTGCGGGCATTTGACTGTGACCGGGATCTGCTGGATGAACTTGTGAAAGGATACCGCATTGCTTATATGCACCCGGCAATCCATGCGGATGTGTGGGCACTCATTGCCTACAACCAGGAACACAATCTTCCTTTACCGGATGGTGCCAATCTGTATCTTGGCTATTGCAAGCACAATGGCGTAACGAGAAGCAAGCTGCAAAAGGCAGTTGGCTATGAGGGTATGAATGTTCTTCCTCTGTATGACCCCAAGGCGGACAAGCAGAAGAACGCAAATACCCCGACCCGTTAAGGAGGAAACTGTATGGAAGTAAAAATCAACAGAGAAATCCGGAACTACAGTGAGTCTGTGTTCTTTGGATTGTCCATGCGGCAGTGTATCTTCTCTGTTCTTGCGATTGCCGTGGCAGTAGGCCTCTACTTTGTTCTCAAACCCTATTTGGGAACTGAAACCCTTTCTTGGGTCTGCATCCTTGGTGCATTTCCCTTTGCGGCATTGGGTTTCATCACCTACCACGGCATGACTGCAGAGCAGTTTCTGTGGGCATGGCTCCGCAGTGAGTTGATCGAACCCCGATTCTATTACTGCGGCACCAACAACATTTACTACGAGCTGTTGAAGGACAGCATCGAATCTACAAAGAAGGAGGAATAAACCCAATATGCTGAAATCTATCAAAAGGCTTTTTGCACAGGAAAAGGAAAAGTACCGCATCCCGCGCAAGGTGCAGGACCTAATCCCCATTGACTGCATCTGGAAAGACGGTATCTTCCGTTCCGGCAACAAGTATTCCAAGGTCTACCGGTTCACGGATATT
>JAZRGR010000241.1:0-2651 GCA_045644345.1 Faecousia sp.
CCGCCCCTTCGGGGCACCTCCCTCGTCAGAGGGAGGTGGGTCTGTGCGGACTTGTAACACAGCGATAAATCGGAATTTGATGGTTTGGGAAATGTCTCTTGCAACTTGGGGTAATTTATGATAAAATATATGTAAATACTACAAAGGAGGACTGTATCTATGTTTGATCCCAATGAGCCCATTGTTTTGAATCTCGGTTTGGAGGAGGACAAGCCTGCTGTAGTGGAGACTGCGGTAGCAGAGGTCAAGCCGCAGCCGGAGATCGTTCTGTCCCCCCAGGAGCAGGCTATGGTTGATGCCTTCTCCGAGAAGATCGATCTGCACAACACTGCCATTATCCTCCAGTACGGCGCCGCCTCGCAGAAGAAGATCGCCTCCTTCTCAGACAGCGTCCTTGAGGGTGTTAAGACCAAGGAACTGGGTGAGACCGGTGCCATGATCGGCAATCTGATCACTGAGCTTAAGGGCTTCTCTGCCGATGAAGAGGAGGGGGGCTTCTTAGGCTTCTTCAAGAAATCCGGCAACAGGATCGGCCGTCTGAGAGCCCGTTACACAGACGTCGAGAAGAACGTCACCGGCATCGTCACCCAGTTAGAGGGGCATCAGAACCGTCTGATGACGGATATTCTGGTATTCGACAAGATGTACGAGGCCAATCTGACCTACTTCAAGGAGCTGACCATGTACATCCTCGCCGGCAAGCAGAAGCTGGAGCAGGAGCGTACCACCACCCTGGTACAGATGCAGGAGCAGGCACGGCTGTCCGGACTTGCCCATGATGCACAGGCCGCCAACGACTACGAGGCACTGTGCAACCGCTTCGAGAAGAAGCTCCATGACCTGCAGCTCACCCGTACCATCAGCATCCAGATGGCACCCCAGATCCGCCTGCTGCAGAACAACCACGCCCTCCTTGCAGAGAAGATCCAGTCTACGCTCAACAACACCATTCCCCTGTGGAAGAACCAGATGGTCCTTGCTCTGGGCATGGAGCACTCCCGTCAGGCACTGGAGGCACAGCGAGCTGTTACAGACGTGACCAACGAGCTGTTGCGTAAGAATGCCGAGACCCTCAAGATGGGTACCATCGAAGTCGCTCAGGAGAGCGAGCGTGGCATTGTGGATATGGAGACCATCCGCTATACCAACGAACAGCTCATCGGCACCCTGGACGAGGTCCTGCGGATCCAAGCAGAAGGACGGCAGAAGAGAGCTGCCGCCGAGCAGGAGATCGCACAGATCGAGCTGCAGCTCCGGCAGAAGCTCCTGGGCGGCTCCCGGAGTGATAACTGACAGAGGGATAGCTTATGAATTCCAATCACGGTAACAAGGGGTGGGTCACTTTCCTGGCTGTGGTAGGCGGGATCTTCCTGCTGACCCGTGTGCTGCCTGCGGTGACCAGACTGCTGGGGATCTTGATCGGTCTTGTGGGAGCGGGGATCTTGACACTGATCGGCCTTGTGATCTACTTTAGCTGTAAAAAGGACAAGAAACAGGTCATTGACACCCAGGGCAGCACCGTACAGACCAAGGAGCCCCCTGCACCCAAGGCAGAGCCCAAGGCGATCCCCCCCTCTAATCTGTCTGTAGAGGCAATGCAGATCCTCAGCAAGGGTCGCAACCGCCTAATGGAGCTGCGCCGCCTCCTGGGACGGATCCGCAACCTCAATGTTAAGAAACGGGGCGAGGACATCTGTACCGAGATCGAGCGTATCCTGGGGGCTCTCCAGCAGCAACCGGAGGACATCCCCATGGTACGGCAGTTCTTTAACTACTATCTGCCTACGCTGGGGAATATCCTGCTGAAGTATCTGCGTCTGGAGGAAGCATCTATGGCAACGGAGCAGACCACGGTCAAGGTCATGTCCTGCTTAGGCGAGATCAAGACTGCTATGGAGAAGCAGCATGCCGCCATCTACGAGAATGACCTGCTGGATCTGACGGTAGAAATGGAGTCTCTGACCCAAGCCTGCAAGCGAGACGGTCTGCTGGTCAGTGAGGACTTCACCCTAAAGGAAGGGGATCGGGAGATCACTCTGACCCTGTAAGCCCCTATGGAATGTGCCTCGGGAGATGTTATAGAGCATATCTTGGTTCCGAGGGATAAAAATTCCGAAAAAAAGTCATAAAAATTGAAAAAAACAGTTGCATTCTTTCAAAAAAAGGTATAATATAATAGACGTAGAATATTAGCCCCAAGGATCCTGCGGGGCGAGCTAACATGATTGGAGGTAATCGCATGGAGAAGAAAGGCACTCTGGGTAAGATCCTTGCCCTCGTGGGCGCTCTGGTCGTCATCGGTGGCGCTGTAGCCGCTATCATCCATTTCTGGGAGGAGATCAAGGCAAAGCTCCCCTGCTGTAAGAACAGCGAGCTCGAGGGCTTCGATTTCGAAGAATTCGTAGAAGACGAGCTGGATGAGCTGGAGGACACTGCAGAGGAGATCCGGGACGACATGGAGGATTTCGTGGAGTTCGAGGAGCTTTAATAGTGATCTGACCGAGCCGAGCAAACAAGAATCGGATCCCGTTGCACCCCGGGTGCGACGGGATCTTTTCTTACACCGGATTCCGATTTATCGATGTGTTTGAAATTTGCACAGCCCAAAGCCTTCTCCTTGAGGAGAAGGGGCCCCGAAGGTGCGCATGAGG
>JAZRGR010000242.1:0-18311 GCA_045644345.1 Faecousia sp.
GGAGATTACGAAAAGGGAATGGCTTTGGCAAAACAAGCTCCCGATATGTGGAACAGCCGCGAATTTTTACAGGCCTACGCTTGCGACGGCAAAGCCTATGTCAAAGCCCATAGTGAGTTGCTTTTGCAGACGATCCGTGCAAGTGCTGTCTTAATTGTAAATATCACTGCCGGCGATCAGCATCACCTGTCTGCACATGAAAAAGCAGAAAATATCGCAAGTGCCATTCACCTTTTTGAAGTGATCTGTCCGGATGGAAATTTTGGTTGCCATCATGCTTATGTCCTTAGCTTGGAATTGCTTCATTCGCTGTACTTGTGGTTGGATAACCGAAAGGACGAAGCCTTTGACGCACTGGAGAATGCAAGGATAAACGGTCTGAAATTTATCCGGGTATGTGAGGACGGTGTCGCCTGCTATCACACGCCGCTAGTACGGCTTGCGAAGGAAATTCCCGGCTGTAGTGTAGATATTGCGAAACAGGACTATATGACTATGGCTGAGGATTGGCCTTGGTGGAATGTTCCGGAAGTAGATCAAGTCAAGGCAGAGATCCAAGCAGATCCAAGATGGGACGCATGGGTAGCTCGCTCACAATTGTAATAACTCCCCCGGAGTTTCCTTTGGAGCTATCATTATGCGCAGAGGCCGAGAGTAAACGACGCTTTTCCTTATCCGGCAGTCGTCTTTTGAAAAACGATAGCAAATAACACAACCGGCAGTTGATGCGCATCATCTACACCGCCCTTGAAAAACCGGCAAAAATCCATTATGATGAAGGCACAAGCGCTTGATACTCAAACAAGGAGTGACTTTATGAATATTGGCAATCAGATTAAGGCTTTGCGTATTCGAAAAGGCGTAACCCAAGAAGCGGTTGCACAACATTTTAACATATCCCCCCAAGCCGTCAGCAAATGGGAGTGCGGTCAGTCTGTCCCGGATATCGGGATGCTCCCCGGTCTTTCTGCCTATTTTGGTGTAACCATTGATGAGCTGTTTGCGCTGTCTGATGAAACCCGAATGGAACGCATTCAAAATATGCTTTGGGATGTGCGTTTTTTGAACCCTGCAGATGTGGAGAATGAACGGCAGTTCCTGCTGGGAAAGGCCCGCAGGGAGCCGCAAAATGGTGATCCCCTTTGCATGCTGGCACAGTTGGAGATGCATTTGTCAAAGGAGCATGGGACTCGGGCGCAGGAATTTGCATTGGAAATTCTGCAGCAGAAAGACGGTGTTGCAATGGGGTGCTACTATTTGGGCAAAGCAATGGGTGGGGTTCATGTGGATCCCAGACACAATACCCACAACGCACTGATCGCCTACTACAAGGAATGCTTGGAAAGCTATCCTGACAAGCGTATGACCTATGGTCATTTGATTTCACAACTGATTGATGATCACCGTCTTGCGGAGGCCCAACGGTACTGCGACGAAATGGAAGTTGCCTTTCCCAATGACCACTTTATGACCGTACATAAAATCAAGGTCGCCATTGCCAAATGTGATTGGAATGCAGTTCAAGAAATGATACATTCTCTGGATGAACAGCATCCAAATGACTGGAGCATTCAGCATTGGATCGGAGATCTATTGACTCTGGCAGGAGAATATACTTCCGCAAAGGTACATTACAGAAGATCCATCGAATTACTCCCCTCACCCCGTTATACAGATCCTATGGATTCATTGGCACAATGCTGTGAAATGGATGGTGACATCGAGGGTGCCATCGCGACCCGAAAATTTGAGCTGGAGGTTTCCGAAAAGGATTGGGGCGATACCACCGGCGAATCCATTGATTATATCCACAGAGAAATCGCACGCTTGGAAAAGCTTGGATAACTATCATATAGATAAAGCCTCGGAGCACTCCGAGGCTTTGTTCATAGTTGTTTTTCTTTCTAATGATATCATTATATTTTGGCGTAAAGTCAAGGGCTTATTTTGAAATTATCTCAAAGAAGTCGACAAATTGAAACCAATCAAACTTTTTTACGGGATATAGAGTATAGGATCCTATGACACAAGAGAAAGGTGTGGTGCCCATTGGATGAGAAAATCGTTTCCCTGTTTTGGGATCGGGATGAGGAAGCCATAAAGCAAACGGAACAGGTCTACGGTGCATATTTGCAGAAAATCGCATACAACATTCTTTCCGACTCCGAAGATTGTCGGGAATGTGTCAACGATGCATGCCTTGCGGCTTGGCGGTCTATTCCTCCTCACCGTCCCACGGTTCTGCGGAGCTACCTTGCTAAGCTGACCCGGCAGATCGCCATTGACCGTCTGCGGAGCCGAAAAAGCCAAAAGCGGCAGGCATCGGAATACGCCCTGTCTCTCTCGGAATTGTCCGATACCTTTTCCTGTGGAGATACGGTAGAGGAAGCCTTGGATGCAGAGCTTTTAAGGGAGACGATCCGCCGTTTTCTACATACCCTCCCCAAGGAAACGCAGCTTGCCTTCTTAGGCCGCTACTATTATTTTGATTCCTTAAAAGAGGTAGCCACTTACTGTGGCATGAAGGAAAGTAAGCTGAAAAGTCTGCTGTACCGCACCCGTCAAGCCCTGAAACAACACCTGATCAAGGAGGGATTTGATCTATGAACAGCAAACAAATATTACAGGCCTTAGATGCCGCCGATGAAGATCTGCTCCAAGAAGTTGACCGCATCCGCTGCACGAAGCACAAAAGCTCAAATATAGGATACAAGTGGTTGGCTGTTGCCGCCTGCCTGTGTGTATCGTGTATCAGTGTGTGGGCCCTTATCAATTCCAATCAAAGAGATGCGCCCCTAATAGAAACCCAGATTTTAGAACCAAACTCCCCTACCCTGAACGCAGAACCCTCTCTCGTCCCTACAGCATCTTCCATGCCCACAGAGTCCGAATCGGTTTTGCCTACGGAAGAAATCCTGCTATGGACTCCTCACTATAATGTGGCAAAGGAAGCCATTGACGGTGCGTTGCGAGCGGATGTATGTCTTTTTACCGGAGCGCTGACCGATGAAGAGCTTCTTTCCTTTACCCCTAACCAAAAGCCGGAATGGTTCTCTCCGGAGGGCTATGGCATCTTTTACGGGAACAGTACCCTTCGGTGTATTCAGTTGTTCAGCGCCACAAGTATTCCTGAAAATCCCATCACCATTAGCATAGGGACAGAAGAGCCGTTTTACTGCTATGTTCTGCCAAATGAACCACAAACCTCCTACTGTAACGGTGTGGAATATACCCTCACGCGGTACAATGCCCCGGATGGAAGTGTAACCCTCTTTGGGGAAACATGTCTGAATGATTGCTACTACACCTTCTCTCTCCGAGGGACGCAGGAAACCCTGGCACAGAATGAAGCCGACTTTGCCCTGATACTACAAGCCTTCGCAGAGAGTCACATCACCCCCGAAGACCTTTCCGCTATCCACCCCAGAGAGATCCCGGTCATATTTGATAAGTCCCTAACCCATGAAGAAGCTCTCAATTTAGATTCCTATGGTTCTTATTTCCTCCCTGAAGTCCCTTCCGGCTTCACAGAAGCATCCATCCGCCATTACCAAGATCCGTACAATGCATACCTTTCCGGCCTTTGGACAAAGAGCTACAATGAGCTATTCTGGCGTGTCTCTGCATTTACCGCGGAAGACGATCATCGCTTAACCCATGCAGGAGAAACAGAACGCTACGATCTGTCCCTCTACCCTATCCCCCGTGCGGATTCCGTTCCGGAGGAGCTTCGGGAGGTCGTAGACAACCCCATCTTCTACGCAGAGGAGCTAAGCCCCGAGCTCATTTGGGCAAGAGCCTACAAATCCGGTGAGCAAGGCGACAGCAACGGCTGGCGCATGTCCTTCTCTGTCCTCTATGGGGATATGGTCGTTACCGTCCGTAGCAAAGGCGTAGATCCCGATTGGCTCTATGAGCAACTCGCAAGTTTATCCGATTAATATCAAATAGTCTTGTAGCAGACCTGCTCGCTCTATCTGAGGGTGTGCAGGTCTGTTTATCTCATAACTGCTTAGCGATATGATGCAAATAATTTACACAATTAGTATTTATTGATTGTTGCGAAAATTGAAGTATCATGTTATAATGTCATCTATGAAGAAATGATCTTTGCTGGAAATCGCAGGATTGGATAGTACTCAAATTAAAATAATCTCTTTCCCTAATCAGAACACTTCCCCCGGCACGTCACATATATGACGAAGGAGTTTCGACATATCCCCCTTTGCCGTTACCCCTTCTTTCATATAAACAATGGAGACCGCTCTATGTCTCACCTTAAAAGACACGGAGCGGTCTCAAACTTTATTTCTCACTCATTTTTTCTTCATACATAACATCTTCTACAAATATTACACTAATATTCATTTGTACCTCCGGAAACCAAAGCATGCAAAGGCCATTCCTGCGTTGTAAAATATTCTCTCGGATCATATAATTGCGCAGATAATTTATATTGCTTATTCGTTACGAATATGATATAATATTAAAAAGGAGGTGTAGCCTATGGAGCAACGAATTGGGAACATTATCATCCAAGCACCGGGTGGGACAGCCGGTCGCAGTTCCCACACATTTAAGATCGCTTTGCCATCGGTATGGATGCAAGAAATGGGGATTACTGAGGAAGACCGTCAGGTAGAGCTATCCTTTGACGGCAAAGAAATTCGGATCGTAAAGTGTTTAAGTATAGATGGCTTTCTTTGTCAAGGACATGAATCGGGTGATAGGATCGTTCTTCTGTCTTACTTCGATGCGGAGAAGCTCTGCACGAAAATTGCAGCAAACTATAGTCGCAAGACCGTTTGTATCGAAAACTACAGCCGGGACTATTTCCAGACAGCCTTCGGTAGAATGGAAAATCCAACTTGGAAGGACTATTTAGAGTTCTTGGAAAGTCGTTGCATTTCCCGATCTCGCGGAGGCTTGAGAGAGTATTTGGAAGTCTTGGGGATTGAGTCGTACGACCCTTTGGAGATTATAAAAAGAACCTCCGGCAAGATGTCGGAGGATCAGCATTGGGTTAAAGTGGAGGTGCTTTCATGACAGTTAAGTTAGTATCAGACCAAAAGATTGCAGAGACCTCTTCTAAGGGGAATCAGGAAAAATGGCTGGAAAACGGCCGCTGGTACAAGCTGGACCAGTTTGGTTATGAAGCCTTGGCAGAGGTGTTGACCTCACAACTTCTGGAATACAGTACTATTGAAAGGGATTCCCCTTTTTCCTTTGTCCGCTACCAAATGGAACGGCTCCATGTACACGGACGAGAGCGAATCGGTTGTAGTAGTGCGAATTTTCTCCCTGCCAACTGTTCCATAATCACACTTAGTCACCTATTCAAGCAACACCTTGGCAAATCTGTGGCGGAATATTTAGGACGGCTTTCCAGTGACAAAAAGCGCATGATGTATTTGGCGGACGCGACCACAGATCTGACCGGGCTTTCCGAATTTCCGCAGTATTTAACCCTGCTGTTTGAAATCGACGGATTGGTTTTGAATGATGATCGCCATTTGAACAACATTGCCGTGATCCGCAACCCTGAGGGATTCCGTTACTGCCCCATTTTTGACCAAGGCGCCGGCTTGCTTTCAAATGTCATGTACGGTGCAATGGATATTGCCCCCGCTGCGCTGATTGCCTCCGCCAAAGCCCGTCCGTTCCATACCACCTTTAACCGTCAGGTAAAAACCATGGAAGATCTTTATGGAAAACAGTTGTCTCTTCCCAAATTTACCCGCAATCAGCTCATGTCTCTCATGGAACCCTCTCTACTCTTTTACGCGCCAAGAGATCGGGGGCTCATTGCAGATCGCGTCTGCGAAACCATTCTTATCCGACAGAAAAAGCTCTGAAAGAGTGCTCCCCCTTATCTCCTGTGACCATAATGGTAGAGCACAACACTATGGGATGGCTCTGTGTGTCGAAATAAATATCAAACTTTCCTCCCGGCCAAACACCAAGACCTTGATGTGTGAGAATCTTTTTTCACATATTAATTTGCTAATAGTACGGGTAATACAGAACCTTCCTATTTATAGAATTATATACAAAAGTAGCCCTAAGTATAGTTAAGAAAGCCGTCAGTTTTGTACACTGGCGGCTTCTACTTTTATCAGAACTTAATTATGAATATGAGAGACCCACAAGAAACACAGATATTGATACGATACTATTCTGACTTCAACTGACCGGATATTTCTGTTTGTGTAGCACGGAAGGCGAAGAGGAGGGAGAGGAACAGGCTCATGCCTACGCTACAGATTGCAAACATAAGCAGTGAATGGGGATTGACATAGAATATCCATTGCTTTCCCAAAATGATCAGGTGATAGAGCTTGTATAGGGCTACAATTGCAGATATAGAAAGGACAGATATTAGGATGCTACCCAACATCACCAGCAGACCTTCTATAAAGAACTGGAATACGATGGTTGCCTTGGAAGCTCCCAAGGCACGCTTTATGCCAATTTCGTATCGTCGGTCTGATAGTGCATTGGAGAAACATCCGTATAGGTTTAAGCTAAGCAAACAGTAAAGGATCAAAGAAATCAGCAACTTGTTTTTTGCCTGTGTATGTAGTCGCTCCGTTGCGGCATCCTGGGCGATACAAACCGCATGCAAAACAAGATCAAAGTGTTTGGCATAAGCCGCTACCTTTTCCGGAGAGGGAGAGTGGAACAAGACCATTGGTTTTTTCTGGATAATATTCTGCGTATCTTTTTCACTTAAAATGGATTGTGATGTATAGATCTGCACATCTCCGCAGAGAGTCATTTCTGTATTATAGTACAAGGGTTCTTCATGGATATCTCGGCACACTCCAATAACCTGCACTTCGCGTATGATATTCGTCCCGTCAGATGTAAGGAATGGAATTTGTAAAGATATAGGAAGTGTTCCTGACGGAGATAGAGATCGGAAAAAACTTTCATTAATGACAGCCTGGTTCTCTCTAAGAGGGAATCCCTGCCCCTGAAACACATCTACAAGCGTTGTGTAATTCTCAAAAATAGTTTCATCACTAATGTCCCGAAATACGATAGATGCATGATTAGGCAAAACAGATATTTCCGCATATACATTTTCGTATTGCGACAAGATTGTAGGGAAAACCGGGTAGAGATAGGAGCTCGTCCCCGGAATCTGCTCCATAACCTGTTGATTGAGAATTTGTAATTCTTCAAAACTGTCATTACGAGCATATGCCATAACAATCTCACGGGGAGAGGACATAATTTCTTTATAATCGTTGTAACTCTTTGAGTCTGAAAAAACGAAAAAAGCAAGGAGCACACCGAAAGAAAAGATCAGAGTAATAGAAAGCATCAGATAGCTTCGCAGGTTTCGGCGGAGCATTTTACAGGCGTGTCCAATGTGGGATTCAGGTCTCATGAAGAACGCCTCCTTCCAAACGCAGGATCCGATCTGCCTCCTGTGCAGCTTGTTCATCATGGGTGATCATTACAATCGCTCTGCCATTGGACTGTTCCTGTCTAAAAAGGGATAAAATAATATCTCTGTTTTCGGGATCCAAATTTCCTGTTGGCTCGTCAGCAAGAATAAGACAAGGATCTAATAGCAAGGCACGGGCAATAGCCACCCGTTGTTTCTCTCCGCCGGATAGTGTGAGAACGCTTTGAGATAATAATGGGGCAAGCTGTAGACGATCTACCAAAACATCGAATTGTGTATTCTTCTGCCGGCTGTACGTAGCAGGCAGGAGAATATTTTCTTTACTGGTTAAAGTTGGAATCAAATGATAGCTTTGAAAAATAAATCCAATGTATTTTCTGCGAAAACCGGAATAATCCACCCCACAGCGAATAGCTTTTCCGTTCAACAAAAAACTACCGCTGTCACGGTCTTCTATCAATCCAAGAATGTTCAGGAACGTAGATTTTCCGCAGCCCGAACGTCCTAAGATGCTTACGAAATCACCATTATGCAAATTGAGGCAGATATCACGAAGGATTGGTCTGTCATAGGATTTTGTAAGATGGGTAATACTCAGATCAAGTGTCTCCATTGTTCTGATTCCCCCATAAGGAGCCATAACCGGCATCACAGAGAATGCCTTCCTCCACTCCACTGATACATACATAATCTTCATTGGAATAACCCAGAGTTACCTCCGCCTCTTGCAGAAAGTGCCCCGCTTCATCTACCAACCGTACATAGTAGGTCTCGGTGCCGATTTTTTGATAAACACAGCGTTTTTCAACAACTAAAGCCTGAGAGTATATTTTCCCTGTGTAAAGAGTTAGGTTGTCAATCGGCTGACCATAGACAATTGACTCTGCTTCGTATTGAAGCAATAGTCTTCGTGTTCCATTTGTGGAATAGATTTCGCTAAGATCCAAAACCTGCAATTGATTTCCATCTTCGTCCGATAGCGATAAAGTGTTGCGACGAAATACGGAGGCTTGCTTATCTGTGATTTCGCATTCTAAAGCCAAATCTTCTAAAGAAATGAGTCGTAAATAGGAGTTTGTTCCCAAGTATATTTCTTTAATTATACCCTCATGTGTAGATAGAATTTCCTTTTTTCCCTCATAGGCAAGCAAATCTCCACTATGGATTACATCACCTTGTTCGACCATAAAACGGAGGGCGTAAGGATCCTTGCAAGGCAAGTCTATAAAGAATTCTTTTGTGCCGACGATTTTTCCGTTGAGCGTTATTGTTTCACTCATATCCATTCGCCTGATTGGTACAATATCCCCATATGCAAGTTCCTCTAACACGGGAACCGGCTTGGATATATACTGTTTTTGCTCTTTCTCGGAGATCATACAAAGAATTCCAACAGGAGCAATGAGCAGACAAATTAGAAGTAAAAACAAAACTGTAATTCCCAGTTTCTTTATGATATACATAACTTTCTCCTTTAGCGATTGAGTGCTTCGTAATAACTCGCAATATCCAACCCATCCATAGAAGCAATATAAACAAAAGGCTGGTTTGCAGTTTGGTGGAAGTAAAAAGGAATTCCTATTTCAAATGTTTGCCCATCTACACTATACTCCAACATAAGATATCGAGCCGCCGTACCTCCAATGGAATCGGAAAAGAAGGGATCTGTTACAGTCATGTTTAGAGAAATTGTCTCTTCGGCAGAAAGAGGAAAAGGGGTATATCCATCCCATGAAGTATCAACGGTTATCCCGTCGACAGTGGTTACGGCTATAGATATGTCATCAACAACAATATCGGTGCCACGATAAAAATACAGACCGGTAAGAGTTAAGTCTTTGTTTGCTGTATAATGCACATCGGTAATTTTAGTTATCCCACCGGAGTTAGGATTCAAATGGTGGTTAAAATAAGCGAGATTATCATTGCAATCCAAAGCGAATTCGGGGTCGCAGGGATAATCTACAGGTTCATTCATTCGATTTGAAATGCTACCAATGGCGTAACGCTTGCTCTCCTCCCCAATAGTTACAACAACATCCGTAAGAGGAGCATCTGTTTCACAATCTACCATAATCTCAAGTATATACCAGTATAATGCGGGTAATTCATTGGGATCTGTAGCACGATAGACTTGCAGTACTTCCCACAGATTATTGTTTACTCCCGTAGAATGGAAAATATCTTCTGCCGGCACTCCTTGATATAGCAGAAAAAGAGGCTCGGACAAAACATCGGGAGTAAGCTCTTCGTCAGGGCCATGAAAAGGCGAAAGATAATGAAGCAGTGGATTTCCATCTTGATCAGCTGTTGTCACATCATGAATCGGGAAAGCGGAAAGTAAAGTAAACTGAACTCCGTTTGTTGCCATAAAACCGGGTTCGTACACAATGTCGCAATGGGTATCGAACAGTTCCCAGTAATTTTCGGAAATATCTGGAAGAATAACATCTACCTCCGATTCGGCTTCCTCATATTGCTCCTGTGCAGTTTGATTGTCTGCTTCGTCGACGCTTTGACTTGAAGATAATTCTTCTGTTTGTCTACATGCATTTAGGCATAAAACCAGAAATATTGACATGAATAGTAAAATATATTTTCGTATCCTTTTGCTCATTGCTTTGAGATTCCTTTCTAATTGATTTCAAAAAGTAAATTAGGATCCTGGGGTGAAAGACTTCGGAGCAAGCCAGTAAGATCTTCTTCGGAAATTCCGGGACTGCCGGTAAGACGGTACAAATAATTGCCATCAGACCAAATCCATGCGTAAGCAGATTTATGCTCCAGTTCTGCAAAATCTTCATAGCTGGAAAAGTCCATTGTAAAAGCAAAAACTTCTATTTCTTCAATCATGATCCGACGATAATCTACTCGAAGTTTTTGATCGTCGCTCATTTGGACATTTAGGCGATATTCATTCTCCAAGGCTCCAATAGCAGTTTGTGTAAATGTGATCTGTTGCCCTCCATGGGTATCCCACTCCCATAAGGCCTCAATGGGTGAGTCCTCTAAGGGAATATTTTCTTCGCTCAAATCTCGGTAGGGATAAAAGCACATGCTTCCGTCTATAACATAGCATTGATTTTTGACAAGGGTACCCATTTCTTCCGGAATTTCGGGCAAAAAATATTCTTTGATGGATACCGGTGCTTGGTCCGAAGTGTACATATCGCAAATTCGGATATGAAAGTTTCGATTCTGATCTCCGGTGATGGAAATGGGAATCAGCTTTTCTTCCACATGGATGGTTCCTAACAGATACTTTGAGGCCGCAAAAACCATTCCTCCCAATGCCAAAATGATAGCTGCAATCAATAAAATTGTTCTGAAACGATGGTGTGAAGATGAGCATCGGCTCAAATATTCCTCACTTTTTTCCAGCTCAGATTCGTCTATTGTCGATATTGCAAAAAACAGATCTTCACAATTCATAGATTATATCCCTCCTTTCGCAAATAGATCTTTAGCTTTTTCCTTGTTCTTGATAAGACGGTAAGAACACAACTCTCCTTGATCTGGTACTTTTCTGCAATTTCTGTAGTGCTATTGACATAAAAATAGCGTCTAAGGAAAATAGATCGATCCCTCTCGGACAAATTCTGCACAAAACTGTGGATAAGAGATGAAAGCTGTTTTGCGTCAAATACCTTTTCCGGAGAATTATCCACAGGAATACAGGACTCCAGTTCCTCCATGACAAGTCGGAGCTGTGTGCCTCCTCTTTTGATTGCAGTTTCCTTTCGATAGCGATCAAAAGCAATGTTCTGTGTGATTTTTGCCAGGAAAGAACGCATTGCATAGGGCTCTTGGGGCGGGATAGAATTCCAAACATGGAGCCAAAGATCGCTGAGAACCTCTTCTACATCTTGCTCATTTTCGAGAATGTTCCAGGCAACTTGATAACAGTAGCGACCATATTTTTCTCTAGCGGCAGCTATAGCTCCCTCATTCCGCTGTTGGAACAGTGCAACAATTTCGTGATCCTCCAAGGAATCACCTCCTTTGTGTAGATATTTGATATTTCCTTTCATCCTATAAGACGGAAAAATAATCATATTCTGTCAATGTTTTTCGACAATAGAAATTTAATAATTCACAGCAGTGACTATTATTGCAATCATCCAATTCATAGTTTTTCAGTTTAACTATAAGCGCTCCCTTGCAAAAAATCAACATCGCATCAGATAATATCGTTTCCTAAACCGGTTTCTTAACATCCATAATAGATAATAATTAGACATGTCAAAACGAAAATAGTATCGCTTCGACATGTCTATCAACATCTTAATCCATTTTAATTGCAGAAAAAGTAATCATAATTTTTTGCCACAGCTTGGATTTTTCAGAATAACGGTGTCTAAGTGTATTGGTATTTCGGATACGTAATGTACTGTTGCTTTCCATCAAAGTGCATGACTTAGGAGTGCTGCTCCAATCAGACCTGCATCGTTGCCCAAGGAGGCTCGTTCAATTCGCATAGGAGCAGAATCATCGAATACATATTGCCTAAGTTTTTTGCAAAGGGGCTCCAGAAGCAGTTCCTCCGGCGCATTGCTGATTCCGCCGCCTAAGCAGATGATTTCCGGTTGCAGAATATTGATGAGATTGGAAAGACCGATTGCCAGATGCGTTGTATAGCTATCAACAGCACTTAAAGCAAGCTGATCTCGGATCTTAGCGGCTCGGAAAATCATTGCGCCATTGATAGCATTGGCATCTCCACCGCACAAATCCCGTAAAATCGTGCTTTTTGAATTGGGCATGCAATCTTGCACCTGCTTTATCAGGGCTGTTGCAGAAGCATATTGTTCGAAACAACCATGGTTGCCACAACCGCACCGCTTGCCGTTCTTCTCTATGATCATATGACCGATTTCCATTGCACCGTGATAACGGCCTTCGAACAGCTTTCCCTTATACACGAAACCGCCACCGATGCCGGTACCCAAGGTTACCATCAATACAGATTCCGCACCCTTGGCTGCACCTGCGTGGTATTCACCGATTGCAGCACAATTTGCATCATTGCCGAGATACACAGGGATGTCCCATTCCTTTTGAAACAGTTCTCTGATTGGAGTATTCTCAAAAGGCAAATTGGGAGTCTTAACAATCACTCCGTTCTTGGAGTCAACAAGACCGGGAATACCGATTCCTACCGAAGTAACAGCAACTTCCTCGTCGGAGACTAAGCGTGCCAACTGATGGATCCGGTTGCACAATTCCACATCTGTGCAGCCGTGCTCTACAGGGCTCTGTTCTTTTTTGCAGATATTGCCTTTGGCATCTACCAGAGCGGCAACAAGATTTGTTCCGCCAACATCAATTCCGATTTTCATATGCTATACCTCACTGTTATTCTGAAATGGTACATTTTTCTATTTTACCCTTTGCAAGAAAAGGCTTAGAAACTTTGCGGTCAAAGAAATCAATCAGAGGCCCCATGCAAAATGCGGTTAATACCGTTCCGATTCCCATAAGGGAGCCAATCTGCCTAATGCTATGACCGCTTAACAAAAACATTGCCGTTCCCGTAAACAAGCAAATCAAGTCCGTGCATATACGCATATATTTGAACTTGCACAGCTTCCATTTATTGGAGCAAATCAGGGCGATTGCATCATATGTGGATACCCCAAGATCTGCCGTGATATATAAGGAACAGCCGAGGCATAAGAACGCAAAGCCTGCAACGAACATGAACCCTCTGAAAATAAGGGATGCCCCGGGAAACAGAGATGTTAGCAAGTGTAAAGTGAATTCCACAATGTATCCCAAGAGGAACAGGTTAATGAATGTCGAAATACCAATGTAGTGCCTGTCAAACACTAAAGCAAATATCAGCAGAACAGCATTTACGATCACATACAGCGTTCCGAAGGAAATAGGGATCAGAAAATCTGCTCCGGCCATAAAGGTCTGAAAGGAATCCACACCCAAAGCAGAAAACTTCAAGATCGCAACGCTAATGGCTGTAATCACCACTCCAATTAACGACATTGCAACACGCCTACAGTTCATTAGATAACCCTCCTTCAAACTATGAAATACATCCGGCTATGTGAAAAGGAATGAAACGCAACTGATAACACTCTAACTGCTTGTTCGTATCGTCTTCATCGGTTGTCCTTCTGACAGGGACATTGCTTTACCACCTTCATATAAGGACAATCTTGTACAAGCAAGAACGGCGAATAACACAAGTATTGGTCGTATATCAGTTGCTTTTCTCTTGTTCTGAATATATTTTACAAAATCATAGACGAAAAATCCATATCCTAAAGAATACGGAATATGGATTATTTAATACACACGAGGTTGTCCGCATGCATGTGAAGAGCCCTTCAGGGAATACAATGTACTTCCTGCAGAGCTCATTCTACAATTCATTATAGTAATGCTACGATTTTGTCAAAAGGGATGTTGCTATACAGTAGCAACTCACGCAACAGGAGAAAGGCATATCGGCAAAAGAACACTTTAGTCATGCTTGTTCCGTATAATACTGTGCCTGTGCATTCCAAAGTTCGTAGTATATGCCGTTTTTGTCGGCAACGAGAGAAGCGTGGGAGCCTTGCTGAATAACAGCACCCTCGTGGAACACGGCAATCTCGTCGCAGAACTTACAAGAGGACAAACGGTGGGAGATATAGATAGCTGTCTTGTCGCCTGCAATCTCGTCAAACTTTCCGTAAATCTCTGCTTCGGCAATCGGATCGAGAGCTGCCGTAGGCTCGTCAAGAATAATGAACGGAGCATCCTTGTAGAGCGCACGGGCAATGGCAATCTTCTGTGCTTCGCCACCGGAAACATCAACGCCGTTTTCACTATCATAGTCCTTATAAAGATAGGTGTCTGTGCCGTTTTTCATTTCGGCAAGACGTTCGGAGAAGCCCGCCTTTTCAAGACAGTCAACGACCAGTCCCTTATCATAATCAAGCTTACCGGCTACATTCTCACCGAGTTTCAAGCTGAGTAACTTGAAGTCCTGGAATACTACGGAGAAGATGTCCATGTATTCACGATAGTTGTACTTGCGAATACCAATGCCGTTGAGCAGGATTTCACCCTCAGTAGGATCATACAAACGGCACAGCAGTTTGATGAAGGTGGTTTTACCCGAACCGTTCATACCGACAACCGCCAGACGTTTTCCGATTTCAAATTTCATGTTGACATTGCGAAGTGCGTAGGTTTCGCTACCGGGATATTTGAACGATACATTGCGGAACTCTACTTGATATTTTCTGTCACGGCGCTTTTCAACCGTAAGGCTACCTTGATACATATTGTCGGGAATATCCAAGTATTCAAGTGTCACTTTAAGAAACGGTGCATTGTTGTGCATAAGGCCAAGGGTGGATATGAGACTTGACATACCGCCCGATACCTTTGTGATAGAAGCAACATACTGTGTAACCGAGCCAAGTCCGAACGCACCTGCCAATGCTTTAAGACATACGAAGATATATACAACTCCTGTGAAGATAACAGACACGGCGTCAGAGGCAGCAGCATACAAGCCCATAGAACCCCAAGCGAAGTGCGCAAATAAGCCGTTGGAGCCGAAGGTATCTTCTTTATTCCGATTATGTCTATCGCATATCTTATCCTGGCGGTACATTCTCATGTCTGTTCCAAGTTCGGTGTAGTATCCAAGATAGCCGAAGAAAGAGAACAAACGGTTTCCAAGGTTATGAGAGTCTGCGTATTTTGCATAATAGCTACCTGCCTTGTTATTTAAAATCGGGGCGATAAAGGTAACTGCCAACATCAGAATAATCACGGCGATAACGACTAACGGATTGTTCAATATTATTAGCGAACCCGATTCAGCAGGAACCTTGCTGATAAATAACGACACGGTAAGTGCAAGACCACCGAAAATGGTTAGTACATTTGAGCATAGCCCTTCGTAACACTCAATTACATAGTACAATCCCCAACCGCCTCCATTTAGATTTTGGCGGATAGTAGATAAAAGCTCCGATGTATGCGTATCATCGAGATTGACGTAATCCGTGTCAAGCATCTTTTCAGAAATAATATGCTCAACTTTTAACCAAATCCCCACATTTTGTGTTTCTTTCCACTTATTGAGAAGTGCCGTACCCAAAGCAATTATGGCAGCAGAAGCAAGAGTGACAGCAACAAGCATTTGAAGTCGCTGCACATCTCTGTTTCCAACAAGTTCATCTACAACAAGTGCGGAGAGGAAAATGCCAACGTAGGGAGTAAGAGCATTCCAAATCACGCTAACAAAACGAGAAATCACCATTTGAGGATAACGCTCATAAAACATCTTTAGTCCTCGGATATTCATCTGAAAGACTTCTTTCCAAGACATTCGTTTTTCAGTTTTCTTCATTTTCGCCCTCTCCTTCCTTGTAGTATTTGCTCTGAACCTCAAACAACTCGGCATATTTTCCGCCGGCTTTCAAGAGTTCTTCATGTGTTCCTTCTTCGCCAATACCGCCATCCGCAATCATAATAATGCGGTCGCAGAACCGAGTGGATGCAAGACGGTGGGAAATATAGATTGAGGATTTACCACTTGCCATTGCATTGTACTTCTGATACATTTCCGACTCTGCGATAGGGTCAAGTGCCGCCGTAGGCTCGTCAAGAACAATAAACGGAGCGTCCTTGTAGAGAGCACGGGCAAGCATAAGACGTTGTGTTTCACCGCCCGAAAGAAGGATGGCATCCTCAAAGACTTCTCGGTTTAGATAAGTTTCATATCCATCCTTCAAAGATTCGACTTTTTTGCGAAGTCCGGCTTTGTCAACACATTCTTTGACACGATCCATATCAATGTCTACGCTGTCCTGTGCCACGTTTGTTGCAATCGTACCGGCAAGAAGCGAGAATGTTTGGAACACTGCCGAGAACATCTTGTAATAATCTCTGCGGTTATAGTCTCGTATATCTTTTCCGTCAAGAAGCACACGCCCCTCTGTAGGATCAAGAAATCCGCAGATCATCTTGATAAGTGTTGTCTTGCCTGCGCCATTAAGTCCTACCACAGCGAGCTTTTCGCCGGGGTGAAGTGTGAGATTGATATTCGTGAGAGTGTTTTTGTCAGCACCGGGATAACGATAGGATACGTTTTCAAGTCTGATCTCGTAGAGTCTGTCTGCTTCTGCTTCGATATGTTCGCCGTCCTCAAACTTGAACGGTTCGGGATATTCAAGACACTCACGAACAGTAGAAATATCAAGTGATTGCTTGTGAAGCGTATTAAAACCACCGAGAATACCGGTCACCCAAGCGGTAAAGCCGCCTACTGCGCTGAAGAACAGAAGAAAATCCGATACGCTGAGTCCGTTTCCGATTACCAGACCGATAAGGTAAGCGTATGCAATTGCATTACGAAGGAACGTGAGTACAAGGTCAACGATTCTTGCCCAAATATAAACTCCTTGCGCTTTTTGATGGAACGCTGTATAGGTTGCGACTGCCTTGTTGTAAACTTCATTAAGCCACGGGCGTAGACCAAAAATACGAATATCTTTTGCGGCACTAAAGTCGCTTACTCGCCTATCAAGATAATATATCTGGTTTGCCATTTCTGCTTCTTCTTCTCTGTGCCGATAACCCCACTCATTGACATAGTTGCCTACAAAGTAACTGATTCCTGTTGTTGCGAGAATGACAATAAGCAGAAGCGGTTGAACCGATGACATAAGAATGACATAAAATACGAAGCCGATAAGATTTGTTGCAAGCTCTGTAAGCGTTGTCCAAATAGCTTCTGTTGCAGCACTATTTGAGCCTATCGCTTCCTGTGCCTTCATTTTCAGCTTTTTGAATTTGTCATCAAACAAATTAGGATAGGACGTAGTTGCCGCTTTCCTTTGAAGCTGTGCAATAATTTCACAACGGGTGCTGATTCTACCGTACAAGGTATTCTTGTTTACATACGAAGAAGCCGCCGAAACGAGCATCAAAGCAACAACAAATACCACTATCGTTAAGATCAGCTCCATAACGGTAGCCTTTCTTTCCACCACAGAGAGTATCGAGGGGGAAACATATAGATTGATAAGGTTCAGTGCCACCGCAAAGAGTGCGGATAGCAAGCTCAGCACAATAACCTTTTTCTCTCCGGTCGTCCAAGCAAGTTTTATCATGTACCATGAGTTCTGACCCATGTTGTATTTAGGCTTGGGAGCGTTTTCTTTTTTCGTTTTTTCTTTCATCACGAAAAATCACCATCCTTTCTGTGCATAGGATAGCACAAAAATTCGTCCCCTGTTCATTTCGGGGACGAATCGTTATTCCCGGGTGATGAATTGCAAATATTCACACCTGCGGAAGCAGTATTTCTGTTGTGAACGCTCCGTCCTCACTATTACGGCTGATGTATCCTTCAAGCCGTTCTATAATCGCATCTATACGAACAAGACCAAATCCGTGCCCGTCACCTTTGGTGCTGCGGAACAGCTTACCTTCCTTTTTCATCTTCTTGCCTGCGGTAAAATTGGTGAAGGATATGTAGAGCTGAGTATTTTTCATATCCATATATACACGAATCACACGCTGATCCGGAGGTAGCTTCACGCTTGCTTCAATGGCGTTGTCAAAGAGATTGCCAATGATACAGCATAGATCAATCTCCGAAGATTTTAGTTTTACGGGAATGTGTGCGTCTGCCACGACCTCAATACCTTTCGCTTTTGCAAGCGAAATTTTGGAGTTCAGAATAGCATCGGTCATAGGGTTACCGGTCTTGATAACCGTATCAACGGTAGTCAGATCTTCGTCGAGCAGGTCAAGATAATTCTTGATGGCATCGAGGTCGCCGTTTGCTGCGTATGCTTTCATTGTCTGAATGTGGTTGCGGTAGTCGTGCCGCCAGCCACGGATTTGACGGTACATATTATCAACTTCC
>JAZRGR010000243.1:0-42495 GCA_045644345.1 Faecousia sp.
GGCACTCAGCGAATCTTTTGTCCCAACTTTTCGGTTTGAAAAACTTGAAATACACAAAGTATTCCTGCGTTTTCCAAACCTCAATTTGGAACAAAATCTCTCGCCGATTGCTCTCGGCGATTTAATCAGAGCTTCCTTAGACTTGAGTTAATCGTCAACTTCTATGTCACCACTTCCGCCACATCTGTCGCAGGTGATTTCACCGGTGCCATCACAGCGACCACACTGCCCGCCATCGAAGTAATCGTAGCCTTCTCCGTGACAAGAGGGACATTCCATTTCGCCGGAACCGTGACATTTAGGACACATACGTGTATATACGATGATGCCCATTTTCTCATCTCCTTTCCTTAAGAAATATACAGGGATAAAAATCATTCTGCTTCATCTTGATCTTCACTTGTGGGGTTTTCGCTTTCAATGTCGGAAACGTCCAGTTCAATTTTGATCATCATAGTTCTCATCTCCTTCCATAGATTTTCCTTTGACTCTGTTAACGGAATATGAAGAGGGTTTTGCTTCTAAGCCAATAGTTGGGGTACTGCGAGGGGGACTGGAACCGCCTCGCGATTAACTGTGTCTATATGCTTCAAGACGGGCGATTCTTTTCTGAGAAGGAGGATGTGTTCGATATATCGCTTCGGTGAGTGTCGATTGGTGGGAATCAGAAGGCTCTGATAGTGTGAGAAAGTGTGCAAGCTGCATACCATATCCGAGCTGACAGGAAAATCGATCACTCCGATATTCGGAATGGCGGCTAAGCATTCCAAACAACGCCCGGTAGATCGCAACGACTCCACGCTGAAGGAGCTGGAAGGAAGCACGTACGACCTTCGTAATTCCACGGAAAGCCATAACACCCATACAGGAACGAAACCAGCATAGCAATAAAAACAGGAGAAAAATGATTGCAACAGTGGCAAATGACATGATACTAAGTCCGGCAACAACAAGCATGACACTGCTGAGAAGGGCACGCTTGAACTCTGCATCGAAATGGAGTATGTGCGAAATCTCATGAGCTAAGACACCGGATAATGTGATAGGGTCTGCTACACGAAGGGTGCCTTGCGTCACAGATATGCATCCACAGCCGTAGGCACTGGCATTCAATTCATCGCTTCCGGGGATCAAATAGAGCTTTAAGCCGGAAATCCTTGCTCCACAGTTAGCTCTGATATCCGTTATGAGTTGTGCTTTCGCGGTATCCAGGCGTGCTTGTTGATAGACAGGGAGTTTTTTGCTCCGAATAGCACCTTCTCTTAAAAGTGCGATATATCCTCCAAAGAAAACGTAAAGTGTAATTCCGCCAATGATCAGCACAGCAAGCGTAATATTATGTAGCAGGCTGCAGACGCATAAGAAATCGAGAACCAAAACAAGTAAAACTTTTAAAAATCCAAACCATCTGGTCATGCCCAGCCCTCCTTTCAATTGGATGATTCAGAATGAAAGCAAAACCCGATTGCCTGCGTAATCAATAATTCCTGTTCCTTCGGGAAGAGAATTGATAAATTCCTTTCGGAAGCGAGCTTCCTTGATAGGAGCATTGGCGATGGAAGTTTCGGTTCTGTTATTCCCGAGGAGTATGTCCCATGCTGAATTTGATCGCCATCTTTTGTCGACACTTACTGAAGAAGCATGCTTGACCGCATCATACTGTCCACATACAATTTCGAGTATGCCACACGATGTCATATTGCCATGCCTTGTAAAAATTCGAACCGGGAAAGCATTCATAAGCGATGTCCTGTCTGCTTCCCCCAAGTTAAAGGCGTCGTTAGAGAACATATGAACCTCTGCACCGGAAGGAATACTTTTTAGAAAGTCGATAAGGAAACGGTTCGCGTTGCCGTCATCAAGTATGAGAATGGTCGAATCATAGGGATGTTGCTTGATGTATGAGATTAACAGCGTGCAAAGCATTTTCTGCATAGCTTCATCTCCGACAAACTCAGCAACAGGAATATGGACTGCTGTTTTTGGGTCAGGATTTTTGTTTCCGATAAAGGGGGTAATCAGAACGAGGAATGTCTCAAAATCAGCAGCGGCACCGCTGATCTCCGAGTAACGATCCATCAAATAACGGAAGTTATCCTGAGTTAGGTTGCTATCCTCAACAAGACGTTTCAGCTTCCGCTCGACCAACATTGCCCCACCATATTGCTCCAGGATTTCGACGGTTAAAGGTCCCGAATTTCCCAACCGACGCTCGGTTTCTTGAATAAATTTTAAGTAGGCAACAACCTTCATAGCTTGCCCACCATCAAAGCCGAGGTCTGCCAGCAGGGTTCGGAGACGACTGATTTCCGATAAACTTGACACTTGAAGCAATTCTTCGCACAGACCAATTCCATCTCTCAGAATATTGACGATAGGATATTGACTGAATGTCGTATGTAAATCGTACGTCTTTGTATTGTCTACAAGGAAGAGCGTTTTACCCTTATCGTAGGCCACTGATACCAATTTCTGTGCGACGACCTGACGTACGATTACATCCAGACCGCTGACTAAAAAATTGAGATCGGGAATTTGGGCTTCATTTTGATGATATGATTTGATGTACTGTACAAAATTGACTGCCATTTAAGCACCTCCGTGGTCTTGATCAAGAAGAATCTTAACCTTTACAGGTTCGTGGTTCTTAACCTTAATAAAGCATTCTCCGGTATCCAGAAAGACAAGGTCTTCACCGGTAACAATCGGCTCAATTTCTGACTTAAGGGTAGGACTATCATAACGAGATGCTGCCCTTGTATAAATCTCCTTTCGTTTGGTACCGAACAAGGATTGCAGTTCGGAGGTTGTGGACGATTCTGCTACGTTAAATGCACAAATTACAGGAAATCCTGCAACCCCTCCGCGTGTAACATGTTCGTTAAAACCCGATGCCAGACCATAGAGATTCTCTATCGATTGCGTGGACAAAAGGACCTGCATACCGTACTCCCGGCCTAAGGTACACGTCTGATAGATTCCAAAGTCGGCGCATTTACCGGATTCTGCCAATTTATCCGCCTCGTCCATGCACCACAGAACAGGAGTTTCCTTGATGTCAGAAAAGAGGGACATTTTGTCTGACTTGATTTTATAAAGGAAGTACGAGAGGAATGGACGGGAAATTTCGGCTTTTGCCAGATCGTGCAGAAGGAACAAATTCCGACCATATTCTCCGTGCAGGTAATTATGGATCGTGTCGCATCCGTCAGACGCAAAATTTCCGGAAAAGCGCTCTATGACCTGATTGAAAAAGAACATCACATCCCCGGCTCTTCTGGTAGGTTTGTACGTACCCGACTTTTTAACGTCAAAGCCGAAGTCCCGGACAACGGCATGATTCCGTGGATGCCGGGAAACATACCTCAGAATCTCTTCCACAGACATGCGACGCAGGGCCTCCACAAGAATGTGGTTGCTTGTATTGTCGGGGAAACAGTCAACGATTGTTCTTAGGACGGCAAGAAAAAGATTCCGCGCACTTTCGACCCAAGCTAAATTGTTATTGGCACCTTTAAGAAGATCGTGGAACAAAAAATCTGCGATTTGCTTTGCCTCTGACTCAGCATCATCGGCTTGTCGAATTTCCTGAACGAGATTCCAGCGAAACAAGTTCTTCTCCGGAATGTCAGTCGAAGAATGAACGATGACCTTATCATCTACCCCTAAGAATCGGTTAAGAAAGGTACACTTTGTTTCAAAGAATACGCCCATCGTGGTTGGATTGGCAGAAAGCAGACGATCTACAACAGGAATTACAAAGGAGGTTGTCTTTCCTGAGCCGGTCGTTCCAAAAACGAGCATATTGGTTCTGTTTAGAACAGGAATAGGAGCAGACTCACCGTTGGGAAGCCTTGCCTTGATGTAGCCAACTCCCTCCGGCCAGGAAGAAAATACTTCTTCCGATTGTGCGGGAATTTCATACAACATAAGATATCACCTCAATCCGGGTCCGAGGAAGGACCACCATCATCATCGTTGGAAGATGAGCCATCATCGTCATCATCGGCATCGACACCACCGTCATCTTCGTCGGCGACGACACCACCATCATCGTCGTCAGCAACAAGATCCCCCTCTCCGTTGCCGGGAGCAACACCATCTTCCAAACCGGAGGAAACGGAGGTGCCGGCAGGTTCTCCACTACCCGGAGCGACAGTATCTGATTTTGCGCCGGAATTGGAGACAGGATCAGGTACCCCGGAGAAATCAGAGGGTTCGTATTCATCTGCAATGTTTGGGAGGAAGGGATCGGTTTCTTCCATAAGCTCGGTATATTCTTCAGGTGTCATGGTGTCTCTCAACCCATCGTTGGGATTAGGAGCTTCATAAGTGTCGGGGAGTGCTGTGGACTGCTCGTTGAAGCTGTCCTGCGTGGCATATGATTCGTTGGTAAAGCTAAGATGTACAGTTTCCACATGTCCGTCAGGATATGTAATAGAGTCGTTTACCAGGAAGGTGTTGGGACGGTCTCCAACCTTTCCACCCACAATTGCCGTTTTTTCCGAATTGATACTTGCACCATTGTTTAAGGTTTTGGTCTCGCCTCTCTCTGCAGACCGATAGCCTCTGTGGTTGACATCCTTGTTTTGCGCTACAACGTTTGTAGTGTCGTTAATTCCGCCCAAGCTGCTTGCATTTACATGACCCCTTTCGTCTCCGGGCAGATATGCCTCTGTACGAGGTGGCATTTTCGTATGGTCTCCCTTCATGGTTTCGAGAGGTCCCTTGAATGTAACATCCCCATTTTCCGGATTTACAGAACTATAGCTTGCATTTCTCATGGTTTTGTTCCTCCTTCCATCATTCGATACACTTGCTGAGAAGCAATTGCCCTAAAGCACTGTCTAAGTTTAACATGACAGTTTTCCTGTTTACCGCACCGGCTTCTTCTGTACCCATGCCGTATTGATAGTACACGTCGTCCTGAATACGAAGGCGAATTACCACAACCCTGTCATCCGTAACACCGTAGGAGCATAACTCTTGCTTGACCCGCCGGGCTCTGGCTTCTGCCAGATTCAAGCAGAAGTCGGAGTCTGTATCACCGGCGCAGGTACCATAAAGAAGAATCTGAATGTCGGGATGGGAAAGGAGAAATTCTGCCGCAGGTCGGATTGCTTCCTCAGCTACAGCGGGATCCGAGAATTCGTCCTTGTTAGGAAGAAAACGAACTTGATCTTCGGGGAAGACCACCGCTGTGTCCATTAGATCTTCATCATCCTCCTGAAATACCTTCTCGTCCGCAAAGACCAATTCCGGTGCCGTCCAGGACGTGTCCGCTACCGTTACATCGGAAACAGAGACATCGGGGAAACTGTAGAGGTCTTCCAGAGGCTGTGTCGGCATGAAGGTGATTTCCGGAGCACCCATCTCCCGGAAGAGGGCATTATAGAACTCCTGCAGCTTCACACGTTCCTCAGGTGAGTAAGAGTCCTCTTGTCCGTGAATGTCTCCGCAGCAATACCACACGATCTGATCAATGAAGCTCATGTCCAATGCCATCTTCTTGGCGATAACAGGTATCGCTGCCTCGGTATCCAACTTAAAGAGAGGGGTTGCCGCCAGATTGATAATGCCGGAGGTGGATTTGCCACTGGTGTACAATACCAGAACATTCGGCATATCACTGTTTGTGTCATTCTGAAGACTGCGTACAGCATAGGATGTGGCGGCGGCTATGTCAATTTCCTCCCTGTCAGGGGTGAAAGCCGCTAATTTTGACAGCAAGTCTGCATGAATGCCATCTTCGATTCTTTCCATCATACGATCTGTATAACCTCTGTCAGTGAGGTCGTTAATCTTACCGGCTGCGATGGGAGAGGGGGTGGCGTCTACAGAGACGAAGGTATACGTTGACCCCACCCGGGAGGGAAGAGAAATGACCTCACGAATTGTCCCGTCAAACACGCTCTCTTTATCTGCGATCCCACAGACAAAGGCAATGTTTACAGGCTCAGGCTTTTCGGGAGCGGAGGAATCAGCACATCCGCCGAAGAGTACGGTAACAACAAGCAGTGCAAGAACGAACAGGAAAGTTTTCATCATCTTCATAGGTAATCTCCTTTCTGATCAGCAGGCAGTTTGCAGGGTGTTTTGGGTGGGGGAAATGCCGGAAATGAGGGCAGTTTCAGGGGAGTTGTGCAAAAGCTTCTTACCGGAAACGGCCATTTTCTCCGTAAAGGAGGGGTCTTTCAGACGAATTGTGTTAGTCTTTCGGCATGCGAGCTTCAGATTGACACGCATCGCCTCGAGGGCGGCTTCGATTGCGGGTCGCTTGGCTATGTCACGCTCCATAGGATCGGCGGCTTTCTCCAGCTCAGAAAACTCTGCCTTCTTCACAGCGAGTAAGGCATCATTCTTCTTAAGCTCCAACTCCATTTTTTCCCTTCTTGCAACCGCAGTGGCATTCTTGTCGAGGGAACAGAAGAAAGACAATGCACCTGTGCAGGCGGTCACAAGGCTGGTGATTATGGTAATGGCATAATCAGCAATACTATAGGATTCCTTGCCAATAAACTCACCCTCAGCATTGATCGTGCCAAAAGTAGAGTCCATAGAGCCGAGGCGGATAGCAAACGTAGCCAATACGGAGAACCCGAAAAATCCCAGCAGAACGATGCACACTGTTTTGTAAAGCTGTTTGGACACAAAGTTTTCCTCTTGTTTTGAAATATAGGTACCCAAGAGCCACATTGTAACGTCCGATGCCACACTGAGACAGACTACGGTAATCAGGAGCAATATCTTGTGGGTTGTCAAAATGTCTTGCAGGAAGGAGTAATTCACGAGGCTGTCAAGTGCCAGACACAACAATGTTACGATTAGACCCAGAGAGAACGCAAACCGTCCGATTTTAAATCGGAATTGTGCCCGTAAACCCTTCAACGGAGCAATCTCATTCTTGAGTTCCTTCGACTTCTCCTCCATTTCAGAGATTTCCTTCGTAAGTAGCTCCTTCCGCGTTTCACGAGCAGAGCGAATCCGCCGGGCCTGTGCTTCATGGTCAGCAACTTCTCCCTGATGGATGGCATAAAGCCGCTTCATTTCGCCGTCAATGTAGTGGTCACACTCAGTCCCATCAGAGTGCACATCGCAGGTTGCAATAATGCCTTCTACACTGGAGTAAATTCCTGTGAAATGAGCATCTCGTACATCGGGATCGCTGAAGGAATAACTCCCCACGACATAGGTGTTGAGTGCCTGTCCGTGCACCGGGAGCATAGCAGGGACAAAATGCTCCGTCACAACGTTGGATCGGTTTGTTCTTTTTTTCTTGAAAATACTCATGCCAATACCTCCTTCGTATTCTTCAATATTGCATTCCAGGTTTCTTCGTGACTCTGCATATACCTTGTGACAAATTCATCGAAACTGATTTCAGGCATGAACTCCTTACGGATGGGTTTTAGCAGTACACCGTGACCATAAGCAGAAAAAGTGCTTAAAAGCCGTTCTGATGTGCTTTCCATTCGAGTACGTGCCATCAGCACCTCAGAGGAAATCATGTTTCGGATGACGGACAGTCGCTTCAAAGCCGCTTGCTGCTCTTCTTGGAGGGCAGCACTGCGTTGTGCCTCCCGTTCCTGTGCACGAAGCTGATCATTGTTTACCGGTGTGACAGGTGCTATCCCCGACTTAGCAGTAAGTGTCGTCCGGGTATGCGCAAGATCGATCAGCAATGCATCCGCTTCTGTCCAGACATTTTTAAGGTGATCCTCCACCTTTGTCATACAAAAGCTGCACTCCTCGCGGAAGCGACGGGTTTGCCCTGTGATGTAGGAAGAGATAAGTGCCTGAGTCCGGTCATCTTGACCTGCGGAATGTAACATCTTACCGTGAATAAGTCCCCGTGTCCAAATGAGCAGACGGGGTACATTCATTCCTCTGACAGGGAGTGCTTTTATTTCTCTATTACTCATAGGTATGTTCTCCTTTCTTAGGCGACACGATCTTCGTCGAAGTCGTGACAAGACTTATAACGGATTGTGGACACGGAGAGGGTAGGCTGTGCATTAGGCTCATAGCTCCGGAGCTCGTTAGCAATAACGTAGTTGACTTGATCAGCAATGGTTTCCATAATTTTAGTCAACTTCACGTTACGCTTGTTGAACTTGTAGAGCTCACCGCAAGTGAGTCCCCATCCTCTGACAGGCATGGCTCTTCCTTTTTCACGGAAGTGAGCAAAGACAGAACCGAAAAAATCTTGAGTACGGAACAGGAAAATACGGCGATTACTTTTGTAAGGCTGGAAGAAAAACTCGTGTTGATCAATAGTGGTAACACAAATAATACGGTCCTTGCTGTTAGCGTGCATTTTCTTCATAAGTACGTTCCTCCTTAAAGTGTAGATTGTTGGTGTTGACAAATCTTTTAGGAAACATAAGCGACACCGTATTCCTTTCTGTTTCTGAAATATCCTTGGATCTTACGTGCCTATTAAACCAAATTTTCCATGAAAAAAACAGCATGACTTGGGAAACCATAATTGAAAGCATTCTACACATTTAGCAATTGAAAGCGTGCTATACGTTTAGTACAATCACGAAAGCAGAGCAATAATAGTTGACTAATCAAACGAAATCCTATATAATTTTTGTATTAGCAAAGGAAAAAAGGGGGTATGTGTCGAAATGTCAGTCGATGTGAATATCAGCCAAAAGAGTTTTAACAGAAAATTTAAAAACCTGCTTCGAGATTGCTATGTGTATCAATTTAAACAAAAATCGGATCTCAGGCACAAGGATACGGACCAACAGCCATCTACCACTACACTTCATTATGATTACTCCCGCATTCGTGCTATTATCGAACAAAAAGCGGGCATAACGTGGAGTACCATGGGTGAAAATAAGAGATGTGTAACAATAGACGGAAGAATTTTACAAAAGAACCCCTTCCACGAGGTATTTGGTTACTCTTCGGAGATTGCTGTTAACCCAGGGTATAACTTCGCTATCGCCTACTTGATGTTCGCGTTCTTCTGCCCCGAAATTAGCAGCAAGGTAGCCTCTCCTCTCACGCAGGAGGAAATGGAGCAACTGAACAGGGTCCTTAAAAACTGGGGTACCTATGCATATAACACAAATAATCATTCCAGGAACAGAACCTTCGACGAATTCCCGGAAAGGAAGAGGCTGCGTACTGCAAATGAAGTTATTTCTGAATTTTGTAAGGTTTCTCTCTTTGCGTCTAAGACGGAGCTCTCATCTGAAGAAAGGGATCTGTTAGATTCGTTTGACAACGAAGTTCGTAGGGAAAATGGTTTGAAAAATGCCGGGATAGCAGGAATCTATGAAAAATTGTTCCTCAATGGGCAGGAACTGTATTTTGATGGGGAGAACTTTCGAACACAGTACCGCAAAGACATCAGCTTAAACGAGATCCTAATGCTGCTGCAGAGAAATAAGATATACATTAGCGAAAGAAAGACAGTTTTAAACAAACTCTCCCCATTGCTGGAGCTTGGTATTCTCACAAAAAAGGGTGCAGGTACGAAAACAAGCTACGAAATATCAAGCCATTTTCTAAAAGAACTGCTACCTCCCACTGAGAGTGATGATTTTTTAAGCCGGTTGACGGAAATGGTAGCATTCTTTTCACAGCAGAGCCCATTGGGTAGTATTGGTGCACGACTTCTGAAGCGACTGCCGGATTGTACACAACATATTTACTATAGGCATAATTATCTCCAACGGACACTCAATGACTATAATATGATTGACCTCCTCTATGCGATCAAGCATGATTTGTGGGTAGGAATCGAGTATCGAAATGCCACAGCCCATAACTTAAAATACAACCGTATTCTTTGTTATCCCATGGAAATACGAGAGAGTACAGTTGATGGGCGGCAGTATCTGCTGTACTATCATCCCGTCTATCGAAGTGTTTCTGCTATGAGAATTGAGTTCATTGAACATATTGCTGTAGGAAAGCTGTCCAAAATTGACCAACACTTCCAAGAGGATATAGACCGCGCAAAGAAGCTAATCAACAGCACTTGGGGAACTTCTTTCGATCATTTCAAAGAAGGCAATGTTAAAGCGGATGCTCAGCCGTGCGAAGTGCGTATGCTGGTAAAAATCGAAAACGGCGAGGAATATGTTATGCGTCGTTTGAAACGGGAGCTCCGTTTAAATCCGAATGTAGAGCTGGTTCAGGATGCAGAGAATGGCCCCCGTATTGAAGTAATTATACAGACAACAAGTCCCTATGAAATGCTTCCGTGGCTCCGAACTTATGTCCCTCATATCGTTCTATTGGAAAAAGATGGTAAGCCGTGGAATGCACTGTTTCACGATGTTAAGAGAACATATGATATGTATCTCGATGCCGATTATACAGTTCCATTCCCGAATGAAACCGACCGTCCTATGGCCGGCCCATTGATTTTAAATGATGATTTCAAATTATTACGCTCAAAGCACGAAAAACACTCCTTGATGTTTCACGAATATGCAGGACATGCTTTCGATAGTCTGGGGAGATTGATTTTCGAAACACTCAAAAAGTCCTCCTTCGACAGCGGAAATCTGAACGACTTGGCGGAGAAATGTGTAAAGGAATTTTTTACTTTTGACTATGATTCATCGGATAGGCCACAGAGGGTATTCGATGATATTTATGCTCGTGCAAAGGAACAAGTAGATGTATTTTTGGAAACATTCTTGGAGGAGAGCGATTCGAAAACAAACTCTCGATTCCAACTGAAGGAAGGCTATGTAACAAAAACAGCCATGGATCTGATCCCACTGACGTTAACAGAGCTCCAATGGTTGCAGAATATCCTATCCCATCCTTATGCAGAGTGCTTCTTGCGCAAATCCGAAATAGAAACGATGCTGGAAAGACTCCCGAAGCCGAACCTCTTTGATGTAAACGATGTATATCTTTATGATCAATTTCAAGTGGAGGATGGCCTATGCTGCTGTGAAACGGTGCCGATCATTCTGAAAGCGATTCGGAACCGAGAAAAAATAACCTTTGACTACATTTCCCAAGAAAAAAACACGAAAGAATATACCGTTTGTCCTGTATGCTTGGAATATTCCAAGCGTAATGACAGATTCTATCTATACACTGTTGCTAAGCGGAATTCCGTGAAGATCTTCAGTGCAGAACGGATGAAGCAGGTTAGACGGATCGGTGAACCGTTCCAATATGACGATGCTGCAAGCAGAGTCAGGAACTATAAATCAGATCCGAAGCAACTAAAGACGGTTACGGTCATATTCGGAGAGGCGAAAAATACTGCCGACCGAATTCTCACAGAGTTCTCCTGTTACAGGAAAGAATGTACCAGATCCGGCAAGGATAGTTATGAAATGCTCCTGTATTATGAAAAAGAAGAAGCCGGCGAAATTGCCGCCCGTTTACTCCGTTACGGACCATACATTTATGTTTGCAACGATACAGGACCTCTGACCAAGATTATAGAGAGAAAGCTCAGAATGCAGTACATGCTAACAAAGGACATCACCGAAGACGCTACACCCTCTCATCAGGACGAATGGAGTAGATAATGTGTACTGAACAACGGAATTGTCCTTGCAAGCCAAGACTTTCAGGACCGGTTTGCATTGCTTAAGTATCAAGATACTTGAAGGAAAACACAGTGTATCATACCTGCAAATCTGTAAAAACGGCTTAAAACAGCCGTTTTTACAGGTCCCCCACAGAAGGAGAATGCTTATGGATAACATGATTGCAGCGTTTCAGTTAATTGTTCCCATTACTATGGATAGCCCGATGGAAGAAGGAATGTTTGATCACAATGATTTTTTCCGATCTACTCCCTTAAAGGATTCATTTCAGTTAAAGGGATCCATCCTGCTCCACAAAACTGCATCTCCGTTATTGGGGTGCTTCGAGCTCCAACAAAGCCATCGCAAAACCATCGGACTTCACAGTAATGAAGGACACCAATACATTTTGGCAAAGGAACAGATCCCTTTTCAAATTGGGAAAATTAAGCTATGGCTTTTCCGAAGCCGTATCGGTTTCTTTACCTTTGAGATCCGTACGCAAGGGCTTCCTCACACAGCGGTGCTGGATCTGCTCTATGCTTTGAGCAACATCCGGCTTAACAAGCGGAAGGTTACATATCTCCAAGGAGTTGCAAGGGACACTTATGAGGAGCGTAGCTTTGAGGTGAAGGATGTTATCCAAAAGCTACTTGGGCTACAGGATCAAATCCAACTTTCTCCAATTGATAACGAAACCTTTCAAAAAGCCCACTGCCTCTTCTATGGTTACGGCGATGTAGATACAGAGGAGTCGTTGAGCTTATTTATGGAGACACTGAGGACCCAAATGAGAAGCAGTACACCTGCCGCACAGGGACTCTCTGATGATTGCCGATACCGAATCGTGAACTACATTACCTGGGCAGCCTCCGAAAAGGTCTTGGCAGCATTTGGTGATACAGCATGTTGCGGTAACGAAGCGAATATGCAGTTCCTCACAAATTCCGGTGGCATGGTCCAGACTGTGTTTGCCAATTATCTACCCGCTTATCTAACTTGTCTTTCTGTTCATCTAAAGCTCCGGGAGATCGAGCTGAGGTACAGTGTTTTTGATAAGGCTGCTCTCGTTGATTGTCCGAAGGAGATATTCGTGGAGCTAAGCTTACTATTCAATACGCCTACTCGGAATTTAACCTCAGAGCCCCGAATCAATGACCTGCTCCAAAACCTTGTCTGCGGCAAGGTGCTGGGTCTGCAACAAAAGCTTGCAAGTATTTCCGAAGGAGATATTTTGCAACGGATGAAGCAAACTGTTGATGAAATGAAGGCTGTGAAGCGGGAGATCCGAGAACTTCACGAGACAGCTAAGGAAATGCACAGCACATTGGAGGAAATGAATGCAAATCTTCAAGCTTGGATGACTTCTGTCACATCCTGTGTCGAACAGCAAAAAAAGCAGAATGGCATTCGTGCAAGTAAGGCAGAGACCGACGAGCAGTTAGAAGAGCTATATTCCAAGTTCATAAGAAAAACATCTGAAGAAATCGCAAAGATTGCTTATGGCGACCTTGCCTCTGTGGATTTCGAGGAAGAAGAGCTGCGGGGGTTATTCGGCAGCTACTGGGACAGGTTGGATTCTTATTCAAGAAACGCCTTGATTTCTGCAAAGGTGTTTCTCTCAAACTGCAAAAAATATTCTTACAAAACATTGGACTATTCCGGTGTCATTATTTCCGCTACATCGGCACTGGAAAATGAGCTTTCCCGCAGATTCTTCTCGGGTTATCAGGACTACCTTTTAAAGCACGTTGGCAATCCCGGTCAGAATACATGGCCTGAGTCGATGCTGTTCCGCACGAGGAAAGGACAGTACGTAAAAAACGGTACATTTACAATGGGCTCTCTCCCACATATATTTGACTGTCCTCCCGAGCACAGGAAAAATTTGGATGACTACCTTCGGAGCATCTTGAGTGCCCCCCTTTCTGACCGAGGGAGTCTTGTGTTTACCGAACAGCTAATTGGCGGAAAAAGCTTTATACAAAAGTGTGAATCCGTCAGAACTACATATCGCAACCCTGCGGCCCATACCGAGGCTGTTTCCCTGGCAGATGCCGAGAGATGCTATGCAGACATCATCGATCCACGCTCTGCCGCAAGGGAAATCGGACAAATTCAGGGCCTGCTGTTAGAGCTTCTGCAAAAGACAGATCGTTTCCGCTAAGTTATTCCTAAAAATATTGTGTAAATCCGTTTTTTCAATTATCATTTCCCAATAACCCTGTGTTTTTTGTCGTTGCATTTTGCTATGATATGACCGTAAGTGAAATGCTCCTTAGGGAGCGAAAACCCTCGGTATCCGTTTTAAGGCTGTGACAATACAGGAAGGAGAATGTTGAGTATGAAAAACAAGGAAACGATTGAAAAGGCTTTGCTCTATCAAGACCGTCTTGCAGAATCCCCCGATACATGCAGAGTATTGGCAAAACTGTACGCAGAACATAGACCCTTGTCAGCACGGGCTTATGCCATGAAGGCTCGCCGCTTAGGAGGTACAGGTGTGGCGGTTTCCCCGAATTATGCCGCCGAAAAGGTTGAAGCCGACCCTTACGGTGCCTTTCTTTTAGGACAGGAGCTATGCTACTTGGAACGGTATGATGAGGCATATTCCTACCTTGAGGCAGCAGGAAAATCTGCCGATTTGTCTATTGCTCCTACCGCAGCTCTGTTTATTGCCGATCTTCTGTCGCACCACTTACCGGGAGAAAAAGCCCTGATTCGGGAGTGGTATGACCGTGCAGCGATCTTAGGGAATCCCGATGTGATTTCCGGGGGAAGGGAGGCGAGAGAACACGAATGTTCTTTGTTCCCCTTTGCGGTGTAGTCTCTGTAGGAAAACCGTTTCAGCGCATGAAGCCCTTTCTCAACGGTGCTGACATAGCAGGAGAGTACCTATCAATGCTGTAAAGAAGAGTGCAACAGTCCACCCTCAGGGGTGTCTGTTGCACTCTCTTTTTATGGTATATGATACTATTATTCAATGAAAATCAGACAACTTTTAATGGAATCTTTTTGGGCCAAAAGGCACAAAAAGTGTCTCATACGAGTTTCTACGCCCTGAAGGGCTATAAAAAGTAGCCATTTGCGAATGTCTACTTTTAAAGAAACTCAGCATGAGCAGAAATTGTCAGTCCGCCCAAATGATTCGACTTTTTGTTGCATTATTACGTTATTTGTGCTAAAATAATGCTATACAGTATGGTAGTGGGAAGGAGTTGCTTTGATGCAACGATCACTGTTTGAATCATCCATTTTGTCCAAGGGGGCAAAGGAATACTGGGAAGCAAAGCCACAGCAGGAGATTTGTGAGCTGCTAGGTCATGATGTTGCGACAATGTATGGGTTTGACCAGCACAATCCCCACCATTGCTACGACCTGTGGACGCATTCACTATGGACCTTGGACAATTTAAAGAATCGCTACCCGGCATCCGGCATGGATGATGTATACTTGCTGATTGCCGCACTCCTCCATGACATCGGAAAGCCTGCTGTTGCAAAACAGAAAGGGGACCGGCTCGTATTCTACGGACATTCCGCAAAGTCTGCGCAAATTGCAGAAACGACCCTTTCCGGTCTGGGTTACAGTCGGGATGAGATTGGGAAGATCTGCTTCTACATTGCGCATCATGACGATTTTATTTCCTATGTTCTTCCTGAGGAAGATTACGATCATAACAATCCCTTTTTAATTCCTATCACGGACAAGAATGTTTTTTCACATATTCGCTCTGTGGAAGCCACAATAGAAGCAACATGGTATACACGCTCTTTGTGGAACCGGCTACTCTTGCTGTGCATAGCGGATGCTGAAGCCCAAGCTCCGTTGGTTTACCAAAACGGCATACTTGTAGATAGCATTCCTCATAAACTATCAAAACTGGAGGCTGTCCGAGATATTCTGAATAGCCACAGGCAATCACTATAAAATAATCTTTGCACATGGAGATCATAAATATGGAAATCACTGAAGTCATACAGAATAAAAACTACTTTACGGAATTAACCTTCAGACATCTGACAACCTGTCTCAAGGCCCACGCAGGTGGGGAGTTTTTCTCCGCCTCCGTATGGGCATCGGTGTTTATAGAAGCATTGCTAAAGGATATTTTGAAAGAATTGGACGGAGGGACTCATTCTGAGGAATTGAGCCTATTGATCCGCCATCTTACAAACTATGCCTATAACGGAAACGGCTCTGTGGATGATTCCACTAAGGTTCTCTTTAAGGACATTGCTGTTAGATGCAACGAAATCAAGAGCAAAAGAAATCGTTTGGTGCATGACACGGGAGTGGAACGGGGACGGATAGATTTGGATGCCAACGATGTCAACAACAACGTTATCCAAATTGTCAAGCAATACATTCAAACCGGTGTAGCCAAAGGAATATATGAAAAGAATATTTCAGCAAGCGTTATCAGCGGTACAAATCAAAGTGAGCCGACGTTCCCTGTTTTTATCAGTACGATCACTCCCCACACATTTGAACAAAGTGAGTTCCTTAACAGCTTCTGTGACAAGCTGAAGGGGATCGGAGTCAAACCTGTCAGGTGTATATTGACCGACTTCGATAAAAAAGACCCTATGGGCAAAGTACGAGACATTATATCAAAATGCAATGCAGTGATCGTAATCGGTTTGGAACGAAGCCATGTGTACTTCCTCAAGGACAAAGAGGGTTCTGAAAAAGAATCAGAAAACACCCATCGCAAATACACCTCTGCCTGGCTCCAGATCGAATGCGGAATCGCAATTGCACTTCAAAAACGTATTTTTGTTATGTGTCAGGAAGACATCCACAGTGACGGCATTTTTGATAGATATTGGAATTCTTATACGCCTATCGAAATTGGTTCCTCACCGGATATCAACCATCCTAATGTAAAACTCATGATCCAAGAGATCAAGGAGTTTGTAGATAGCCACAAAGAGTAGATATTAACATAGAGGGTCCTGAGTCGTGTGGATTTCATACACGATTCAGGACCCTCTTCTTATATCTATGAGTCCGATACTTGTTTATCGAACAGGAGGCAGAAAACCATTAAGAGCAAACTTCCTACAAACCATATCAGCAGTCCTTTTGGGTTCGCATGATTATGGAGATGATGGGGACCATTCACCAAAAATGTTATCAGATTAACCACTGCAACTGCTTTGACAGCAGACAGGAGTATCTGAACAATCAAATTTAGCAAGAAACTCTTGAGCTTGTTATTGGTTTTGTTAGCCTTGTTCTTTCCTTTGATATTCATTCCTTTTCTTAATATGGTGCATATTCCGAACACAAGGAAAAGTATGGAAAAGCCACCCCGTAGGCCTGCACCCAATGATTTGGGACCAAGTTCAAATAAAGAATTCAGCATAACAGCGATACACACACCTACTAAGCTCAGGAGCCATTTAGACTGCGAGAATGAAAAGGTGTACCACTTGATGTTATTGTTTTTCGCCTTTTTAGCGATAGTTGAGATGCTTTGGACTGCAAATACACAGCACCCCATAAAGATTGCCTCCAATGCACATGACAGCATCAAAGCTACAAAATCAGAAAAGAATTGACCCATGCTTACTTGGCCGGATGTTGCCATTGCTTTTAGTAATTCTTTTGCAATGGAAAATATATAGAAATCGCTAAAGAATTCCCAAAAGATTTCGGTCATAAAATTTCCAAATCCCGGAACAAAGTAAAATAGCCATAAAAGAGCGAAAACCAGCAGTGGTGTACACAGTATTAAAATAGATAAAATGCGATAGGTACGCATAGGATCCCTCCTCGTTTGCACGTAAATAATTGCTTTTGCACCTTTTTAATATGAGTACACCGATAATGCCCTGGCATACTCTTATATGGATTCAAATCCGGTAAAAAGGTGATCTGCCAAACCGTAATCGATTGCCTCGTTGGCATCGAGGTAGTAGTCGCGATCACAGTCGACACAGATCCTGTCATATGGAATGCCGGTATTTTCTGATAAGATGGAATGAAGCTTTTTCTTAATCTTCACAATATGTGCTGCTGTTCGTTCAATATCGGAGGCCTGCCCTTGCGCTCCTCCCAAGGGCTGGTGTATCATCATTTCGGCATGGCGGGAGATGTAACGCTTGCCCTTACTTCCGGCGGAGGCGATCACTGCTCCCATACTTGCCGCTAAGCCGCTTACAATGGTACAAATGTCGCAGCCACAGGCTCGCATTGTATCAAGGATGGCTAAGCCGGCTGTTACAGAGCCTCCGGGACTGTGAATGATCATGTAAATATCCTCGTTACTTTGGGCAGCCAGATGATTGATCTGTGCACAAATGTCGGTTGCACCAAGGTCCTCGATGGGTCCTGACAGGTAGATCCTCCTGTTGTGCATAAACTCGTCTGAGTATACATCACTGCTTACGATTCCTGTCCGGGTCATTCTCTCTGTGCGTGGGATCATAGCTTACCCTCCTGTTCTTCTGTTTGCCGGCTTGTTACGAAAAAGTTCATGAAACCGTGCTTCCAATTCTGCTTGAAAATTCTGATCATAATTTTGAGTCATCCTCCTTTTTCTCGTGTTCTTGTTTGTTGCCCTCTTTGGAGAATGGAATATGGGCTCCTTTTTTGATGATATCACGTGTCAGGTCAGCAAATGTGTAGGACTTCACCTGGGGATGATCGATCCTTGGAATTGGATCGGGATGAGACCCAAGGTCATATGCCTCGTAGCTGGGTAAATTGACGCAGTAGCGAAGAGCTTCAGCTAAACACAAGAAAATACCCTCCTTGCTATCCCATGATTTTCGCAGCGTCATGAGCTCTGCCGGAGAAATGAGAGGCTTTTCCCTCCCATCCGGTGTAATGGTGGTATTACCGCACTGACTCGAGATTCTCTCCAGCATTTCCTTCTCTGTGGATCCCAAAAACAGGTTGTTTCCGCAATTGGACAGGATTGCCTCGTATTGCCGTTCGTAACGATGTTTTAAGGCGGAAATACTCTGGCAGCACAGATAATAGCGTATGCGACGGCTTCTCTGGGTTGCAACTGCTACATCAATTCCCGGAATGGGGAAGGACTGGAACTCATCCAGGAGAAAATTCACTCGTGTTTTCAGTTTGCCGTCCTTGTTCCGATATGCACAGTCAACCAGATAACTCTGGATCTGGGAGATGATGATCCCTACAATGCTATCACAGGTCGTGCTGGTATCATCTGTAATGATGTACAGGGCTGTCTTCTCCTCGCTAAATTCCTCTAAGTCAAAGGTGCTGTGGGAAAGCATGCGGCAAAGCATATCGTTCTGGATAAAGGCTGAGAAAAAGGCACTTGCCGTAACAAGGATTGAGCGCAGGGTGTTTTCAGCGGAAGTAAGGACTGCCCTTAGATTTGTCATTGCCACATTTCTGCTGGGGATCCGACCAACATAATCTCGAAGGTCATCCATATTCTTATAGATTGTATACTCTGCAAGGTTTTTGATATTCACCGTTTCCGGATCTGTGTATGCGTCCATCATAATGGCAGAAACACCGTTGCAGTACATCGTTGCCATGTCAGGCCAGAAGACGTCAACTTTGCCGGAGCTGCGCTGCTTTTCGGCGAAAACGTTGATCTGGTCACTCATCATCATCAAGGCGCGGTCCTTCTGCCCTGTGCGATATAGTTTTGTGGGGAGATCCAGAATGTTATAGCCATCCTTGTCCATTTTTCGGAAATCCAGGCATCGTACTCGGTAACCTTCTGATGCCAGATACCCGGCTGTTTTGTCGTACAGCTCTCCCTTTGGATCTGTGATGACCATATTTTCTCCGGCTTTTCCGAGTATGAAGATCAGAGGAATATAGACACAAATGGATTTCTTCATGCCGGAGATTGCATTGATGGAGGTGTGACTGTCTCCTGCATCGACGTAGGCAATCTTCCCGTCAGAAATGACCGGAAGCCCTCCTGCGGGGATACCTTTCGGATCGGTCAAGTCTACTCGCAACAGCTTTGATTTTAGTTCCTCCTCACCGGACCAATAGGTTGCAGGTCGATCGTATATATATCCCGCATAAGCTGCTTCATATTTTCCCGTCATATATAACCTCCTCTCCGGATAATCTCTCAAGGGCTTCAGCACGCTTCTCTCTCGAAAGTAAATAGTTCACGACGGATGTTCTGTCTAAAAAATAGCTTCTCAGGCTATGGGTGGAGAGTGTCTGATCTTTGCTTGTCCTCATAGAAAGCTCACAGATCACCGTTGGCATAACCTCTCGCAGATCTCCGTTTTTGCTTATAAAATTGGCAAGAAATTCTAACGCCGATTCGCTTAGAAGAATGTCATGATCCCGGCACAGTTTTTGAATATATTCCTCCTCACTAAGACCCTTGCTCTCCACCATGGTACACGGAATGATTGACAGGACCTTTCGCGCCAGATCCAACGATGCCTTTGACGGATGTTCTCCAATCATGAAAATGTATTTCCAGTCTCCTTGCTGATCGTGCAGGAACTTCAGTGCAATGTCAAGGTAGGCTTCGTCGGCGTGTTTGAGATAAGCACTCAGATCCATGACGATATAACCTTTGAACGTATTCCTGTATCCGGCATTGACCGCTGCTGTTCCCTGGAGTCGTTTCAGCTCATGAAAAGTTTTGTCAAAGGGAGGTACATAGCGAAGCTCAAAGGGGAAGGATTGCCGCTTGCCCAAAAATCCTTCCGGGGTTTGCAGTGCAGCTTCTTGCACGAGCTGTGCGGCTTCCTCATCCATGCTCCTAAGATTGGACCCTAAGAGAATAAAATTATTTATATAAGAATGCATAGTCTATCACCTTTATGCAGCGGAAGGATCCTGCAACACCAGCTCGTAGCACTGCTTGCTGCCATCATCCCCAAAATCGTAGATGGATCGGTTAAACTTTTCGCCAAACATTGCAAGGTCGTCTGTGTAGAGGATTTCGAGAGGAATCGCGTGACGACGGAGATAGGCAGCGATCTCGCGGTTCATCTTTTCATCTTCACCGTTGATGACAACTGTGGGAGAGGGTTGCCCTTCAAATACGAGCATATATCGGCGGAGTTTGTCCAGCAAATTCTCCAACCAGCCCTCATGGCGGCGGGGAACCTCAAAATAGAGTTTCTCACCTAATATGTTCATAGAAGCGGCCGGTCTGACGATTTTATGGTTTGTCGGGTCTACAACGATAACCGGGCGGACCTCAAACTCGTCTACGATACGGTTTTTTAAGTAATTGCAAATGAGATGTGTCGTCTGTGCGCGGGACTTAGCTTCATACGGCTCAGCAGCGGCGGCTGCCAGGGGATTAAAAGAATGGTAAATTCCAAGACTCCTTGCCAGACGAGAGCCGTAATTTGTAAGGGTAATAATGCGCAAATTTGCAGGTTTGCAGTTTTCGAAGTAGAACCGGCTGAAATTCACAAGATGGTATCTATGCAGTCGAGTTAAGGAACTCTCGAGGGTGTTTGCGCTAAAGCTGATGCCCATCATCGTGAGCAGTTCTTTCAGTGCTTTTGTAGTCATGCATGCACTCCCGAAGGTAGCGACCAGACTGAGGATCACCTTGTCCTGCTCTGTTATTACGCCCGTTTCTACAGCGTTTGTTACATGGAAAAAGGAAACATTTCCCTCCCGTTCGAGGAAAGAGTACTTCTCTCCGGGAAATGCCTTAAATGCAGGGTGCTGGGGAATCATTTCCGTTGCAGTATCAATAGAAACCTTGCGATATGTTGAACCGATTGTGTACTTATTCATCATTCATTCCTCCTTCTGTAAATGCAGTGTCGATCATGGAAATAAGCTTGAGTTCAAAGCTGTTGATGTTCGCCACATAGAACTGGTAGAACCAAGAGATCACGCCCGCTGCGGTGTCGTCGGCTTCTGCAGAGAGCAGAATGTGGCGGTCGGGGTTTAGGTTGAGCAGCCGTCCCAACTTGCGGTAGGCATCATAATCAGAGAACTTACCGCTTTTGATTTCGGACCAGAAGATGCAGTCTCCTACTCTGAACAGAACATCGAGTTCACGTTCACCTTCGCTGCCGGAAATGATTGCATTGTTGCAGATCTCGTAATCCGTGCCGTATTTTTGTGCCATTTCCTTGACGACCCTCTGTACTACAGCACGTCCGTAGAATTCAAGGTAGTCCCCATTCAGGAAGTTGACCACCCTGGGCGCGAAGGAAAGGTTGCCGGTAATCATGTCTGTTGTACGATTGTAAAACTGATTGGATATGATCCCGTACTCACCGAACTTTTCTGCCAGGTTGACAATTTCTGCTTTGGCATCCTTGGGGAGTTTAGCCACGCAATAACTGAAATGAGGGATTTTTTTGCAGTAATTCTCTCGGATCTGCTTCAAGAATAACTTGCAGGAGCTGTAATTGGAAGCAACGAGGAATGCCAGCGGCTCCACAGGTGCTATATCGGCATTCCGTGTTGTTGCACGAAGAGTAAGTCCCTTTGAAGCGAAGTAGGATGCCAGACTTACTTTCTTACTGACAACAGGGATTTCAGCAGCGGGAGCCTCAACGGTAGCAGATGCCACAGAGACAGGAGCCTCAACGGTAGCAGGTGCCACAGAGACAGGAGCCTCAACGGTAGCAGATGCTACAGAGACGGGAGCCTCAACGGTAGCAGATGCTACAGAGACGGGAGTTTCAACGACAGCAGGCACGGGATCACTGTAAATGGGCTTCATTGCCAAGCTGCCTGCAACGAGCATATGATCTCCATCGATGGGGAAAAGGGATGCACTATTTACTTCGTTCTGGGAAATCGGCTTCAAAAATTTGTTTTTAATCGACATAAGATACCTCCTATTATGTCCAACACGGTTTGTTTGCTTACGAGTTTGTCACAAAAGCGACTTGTTGAGCAGGTATTAATATAAACTATCATTACATACTTTACAGGCGTCCTATCCGGAAGTCATAATTGAAAGGGAGGACGCCACCATTTTTTCTTAAGCAACACGGTCCTCGTCGAAGTTGCTGTGCTCGGGGAAAGTGGTGGACTTAGAGACATCGTGCTGTAGACCGGTCTCGTAGCGCCAAAGCTCATTCGCAACAACATAGTTGACAGTTCCGGCAATCCTTTCCATGATTTCGGTTAGCTTGAAATTTCTTCTGTCGAACTTGTATAGCTCACCGCAGGTTATACCCCATCCCTTGACGGACATAGCCCTTCCTTTATTGTGGAAGTGTGCGAAGACAGAGCCGAAAAACTTTTGGGTACGGAACAGGAAGATTGGGGTATTGCTTTTGTAGGGCTGGTAAAAAAACTCATGTTGATCGGTGGTAGTAACACAAATAATACGGTCCTTGCTGTTAACGTGCATTTTCTTCATAAGTACGTTCCTCCTTAAATCTTAGGTGTGAATCAATTTGATGGATAATAGTGGCGATACGGTATGGCTTTCTTGCCTCTGAAAGAGCCGTGGATCTTACATGCATATTAAACCAAAGTTTGTGCCCAAAAAACAGATTGCCTCGGGAAACCATAATTGAAATGACACCCTCTGATTTTTTCTGCAAAGTAAAATAGCATGACGATTATATATTGTCTGCTGAATAAGTCGTTACAGCGTCTCATCCCCACAGCTTAGCTGTGGGGACCTGTAAAAGCGGCTGTTTCAAGCCGTTATTACAGGTTTACAGGTGTTATACACATTATATACAATTTATCCGGAGTGCGGAATTAACCTGTGGTATGCATTGAGAAGGCGTATTAGGGGGATTATATCATTTCGTGTGTGGCAGGAGAGCGCATATGTATTGCAAACAAGCCGAAAATATGGTATATATTATTTCATAAAGACAAATCGGGAGGTAAACTATGAAACAAAGTTTATGTCGAATTTTTGGGCTATTACTGATTCTTACCACGCTTCTATGCATTGCTGTGCCGGTTGTTGCGGTGGAGGAGAAGGTCGCTACGGTTTTGTTCACCCATGATCTCCACTCCCACTTCCTGCCCTCTGCCACGGAGGATGGGGGAGAGTTCGGCGGATACGCCCGACTGATGACGGTGATCCGTGAGCAAAGGGCCAAATATCCCGATGCCATCCTTGTGGACGGGGGCGACTTTTCTATGGGGTCTCTGTTCCAGACCGCCTTTGCAACCTCTGCCCCGGAGCTACGGATGATGGGCGCCATGGGCTACGATGCCACCACACCGGGAAATCACGAGTTCGACTATCTCCCCGAGGGACTTGCATCTATGCTCCGTGCCGCAAAGGCTTCCGGGGAGCAGACCCCTGCCATTGTAAATGCCAATTATCTGCCCAAGGATAGCAATGGCGATATGAGCAAGGCTTTTGAGGAATACGGTGTCCGGGACTATATCATCCTGGAGCGTGGGGGCGTGTATTTCGTATTGTTCGGGCTGTTCGGCTACGATTCGGACAAGTGTGCTCCCAATTCCGGCATGACCTTAGAGGATCCCGCTGCAGCAGCACAGAGAACCGTGGATGCCGCCGTCCGGCAGTGCGAGACGGAGTACGGTGTACATCCCATTGTGGTATGCCTTTCTCACGGCGGTACAAGCAATGGCAAGGGGGAGGACTATGATCTTGCGGAAGCTGTCAAGGGCATCGACCTGATCGTATCCGGTCACAGTCATACCACTCTGCGGGAGGCTGCTCAAGTAAACGGAACCTATATTGTGTCTGCCGGGGAGTACGGCAAGTACTTAGGCGTGGTCCGTCTCACCTATGGCAATGGGGGTGAGGTCTCCCTGGCAGAGTATGAGCTGATCCCCATTGACGAAAAGGTGGAAGAGGATCCCCATATTGCCAAACTGGTAGATACCTATAAGGGCAATGTGGAAGCAGAATATCTCTCCAAATACGGTATCAGCTTCGACCAAGTCCTTGTCAACAATCCATACGAGTTTGAATCCGTGGACGAGGTATACGCAAGCCAGCATGAATCTACCCTGTGCAATATTTTCTCCGATGCCTACAAACAGGCGGCGGAAAATGCCCTGGGAGAAGAAGTAGACGTAGCTCTCACAGCCGCAGGTGTGGTCCGGGAGAGTCTCCCTACAGGCAGCGTAACCACCTCTGATGTATTTAACGCCGCCTCTCTGGGGGTGGGAACGGAAGGCGAGCTTGTCCGTGTTTACATTAGCGGTCAGGATCTTCTGAATGCTTTTGAGGTAGATGCATCCGTACAGCCTCTCATGAGCGCGGCTCAGCTATTCTTCTCCGGGGCAGAGTACTCCTTTAATACCAACCGCATGATCTTTAACAAGGTGGACTATGCCATGCTCCGCCGAAACGACGGATCCTTGGAGGAGATCCAAGAGGATCAGCTCTATAGCGTTGTCACCGGAATGTACTGCGGTCAGATGTTGGGAGCTGTGGAATCCACCTCCATGGGGCTGATCGGCATTACGCCCCGTGATGCGCAGGGGAACCCCATTGCCCCCGAGGAGCTTGTAAACTATGTTATTAAGGATCAAAACGGTATACCCGTGAAGGAATGGTATGCCATTGCTTCTTACCTGCTGGAAATGGGTGGCGAAATGGATCCCCACTATGCACAGCCTGACGGAAGAAAGCTGGTTTACTCCAGTCTGAACCCTGCAAAGCTCCTGAACAAGGCAAACAAGTTTACCTACATTCTTCTAATCGTTTTGGTACTGCTGATTGCACTGACGGTATTGCTCATCAGGGGTATCCTCCGCAGGATCCGCAGAAGGAAGCAGGCTTCTTCCCGATGATCCGTCCAATGCCAAATTCCGATTTATGGAGCTGTTATCGATTATGATTTTGGATATGTATTATATAAGGAGGTATTGAAAATGAGACGTATTTTTTCCTTTCTATTGGTTCTGAGTTTGTGTCTTTCCATGGTCGGTACTTTAAGTGTGGAGGTCCATGCTGCGGAGACACTGACCTATGAGGAGATCCTTGCCGCAGCTACGGTGGTTAAGCTGAACATGGACGAGAACATTCTGCCGAGCACCATCCCTGCGGGAAATACCACAATTACCCCTGCACAGTTTGAATACCTTGCGTGCCAAGTGCTGGTTGCCATCAACGGCGGTACTGCGGAAGGGACGGTAACAGTCCTCCCTATGGCAGAAGCCCCCAAGCCCACAGGCACTGCCACCGCAGGCAAGGTCACTGTTGCGGATATTGCGGCTATGGCAGCCAAGATTATCCCCTTTATGCAGACCAATGGCTACGGTCCCAACTATTCTACCAGCAGTGCTATCGGGCAGATGCACTATTTCGATGTGATCTACACCCTTGCCCGTAACCTCCACTTCTATGTGGGTAACGGCAGACTACCCAACTACTGCGAGGTGACCAAGTGGAAGGGTGCCTATGGGGAGAACATCCTCTTGGAGATCCCCGGCATGGATCCTGCCCAGACGATTGCCGGCACCGAGCTGTACCAGCTCCCTGCCAAATATCCCCGTGCCAGCGGTGACTACTATCAGAATATGTCCTACGTAGTAAAAACAAGACAGGGGAAGATCATCGTCATTGACGGAGGCTATAAGACCGACGACCATGATCCCAAGTATCTCTACTCCTTCCTGCAGAAGGTAACGGGAAAAACGGTGCCTCATGTAGATGCCTGGTTCTTCACCCACAACCACAATGACCATTACGGTGCCTTCCTGGGGATCGCCAATCTCTACCCCAAGGGCATTACCGTAGATACCATCTACCACCGCTACCCAACGGCTGAGGAGATCACGACCTACTTCTCCGGGGACAAGCCTACGGACCGTGTCACAGCTCTCAGCTACATCCCCAATGCCGCTAAGAAGCTGAAAAATGCAGAAGGGGGTGCAGTGAAGTTCGTCACCCTCAGCTCCCTGATCTCCGGGGGGTGTAACGCTACGCTGGATTTTGACGAGGTCCATATTGACGTGCTCATGACCTGTGAGGATCTGTTCCGGGAATGCGATACAGATACTGCCAAGTATTCCGGCACCCTCGCCAATTCCTCCTATCCGGCTTTCTCCAACAAGACCCTTAAGCAGTTGGTCAGCACCAACTTTAATGAGTCCAGCACTGTGTTCCGCATGACGGTTCCCGGGAAGAGCATACTGATCACGGGGGATGCCGCCTTTGCCTGCGGTGTGGTCCTGCAGAAGTACCACAAGGCAGGCATTTTCAATCTGAAATCCGATGTGGTCCAGGTCGCCCACCACGGTCAGCAGGGTCTGCAGAAGGCTGTCTACGCTCTGGTAGATGCAGATGTAGCCCTGTGGCCCGCACCCTCCTGGGTGTACAATGCTGCCCAATCCGCTACCAATGTCCGCACCTATTACGCAAGGCAGTGGTTCAAGGAATGGGGCACAACCAACTACGTATCCTACAACGGGCCCCAGACCTTCCGATACGGTATCATCCGTTCTGCCAAGGCAGTGGAGATCCCCTCGGAGCTGAAAGCCTTCGTCTTTGATGCGGAGTATTATGTAAACCGCTATGCAGATCTGAGGGATGCCTACGGCAACGATGAGGCAACGCTGTACGAACATTATGTAAACTACGGTATTGAAGAAGGCCGTGCCGCCTCCCCCTATTTCGATGTGAAGTTCTACATGAATCAGAACGGTCAAGCCTTCCGTGAGACCATGAAGGGAGATTACGAAAAGGCATTCAAGCACTTCCTTGCCAACGTGGGCTCTACCTCCCTCATGAAGCTGTCTGAGACCTTTGATGCAGCGTACTATGCCGTACAGAATCCGTCGGCAGGGACTACTATGCAGGCTCTCCTGGAGCACTATGTACAGGAAGGTAGTCAGAAGAATGCACCGGCATCCACCACCTTCATGGATCCCGACGGAGTACGTTATCACCACGGCTGCACCATCCTCCCCGGTGTGGATGCCTCCTGTGCCGCTGAGGGCAGAACCTGGGGCGCCCGCTGTGATGCCTGCGGTGTGACCCTTGTGGAGCAGAGGATCATTGCAGGCACTCTCCACACAGAGGTTACGGATCCTGCTGTTGCTTCCACCTGTACTGACAAGGGTCTGACTGAGGGCAAGCACTGCCAAGTTTGCGGAACCGTCCTGGTAGCCCAAGAGGAGATCCCTGCAGCGGGACACAGCTATACCTATGCTCCTGTGGATGGTACGAACCATGCTGTAGGCTGTGAGGCTTGCGACTACACTGCTACAGAGTCCCATGTCTATGAAGATGGTATATGTATCTGCGGTGGGGTGGAGAGTACGGAGCCCGTGGTAGACGAGACCGTGGTCATAAACCATACACTGAATCTGGCCAGCGATATTTCTATCAACTTCGCAGTTCGGACAGATTACTTGCAAGATTATGTAAACCACTACATGGTCTGCGAGATCCCCGTATATACGGGTAATGAGCTGACAGGTACACGGTCTGTGACCATTGAACCCGTCTTAGTCGGCAACTTCTATTACTACACCCTGACAGGCGTGACCGCTGTCCAGATGGGTGACGTGATCACCGCACAGCTCCATATGGAGAAGGACGGAAGACCCTATGTATCCGGAGTAGACACCTACAGCATTGCACAGTACGCCTATGGCCAGCTTAACAAGGATACCGCTGCAGACAGCCTCAAGAAACTGTGTGCAGACCTGCTCCGCTACGGCAAGGAGGCACAGATCTTTAAGTCCTACCGCACCGATGCTCTCGTAGATGCTTCCATGACAAGTGCCCACAGAGCGTGGCTCAGTGATGCAGAGGCTGTGACCTTTGGGAACAACAACCGGATCCTGGAGGATCTGGACAGCCCCGTGGTGACCTGGGTGGGCAAGGCACTGGACTTAGACTCCAAGGTAAGTCTAAAGTACATCTTTACTCCCGGGACCTATGGTGGAGCCGTAGAGGATCTGACGTTGAGAATTTTCTATATTAACAACAGCGGCACCGTCTCTATGACGACGGCAACGGATCCGGTGCTGTATAATGAAGCGCTGAACAGCTATGCCTTTACCTTTGACGGACTCCTTGCATCGGAGCTGCGTACCATTGTGGATGTGGCTGTCTACGCAGGAGATACCCGTCTGTCTCAGACCCTCCGTTATAGCCCCGATACCTACGGCAACGGCAAGACAGGCCAGCTCCTGACCCTGTGTAAAGCTCTCTTTGCCTATAGCGATACCGCCAAAGCCTACTTTGCATAACCGAATCAGGCTCCCCCATGGAGATATCCTCCATGGGGGAGCCTGTGGCTTGCCGTCAAATTCCGATTTATCGTGCTGTTTGAGATTTGCAAGCACCAAAGCCTTCTCCTTGAGGAGAAGGTGCCCGCAGGGCGGATGAGGTGGAAAAATGTTTCGAATTCGCCGTAGAATTCTATAAATACGCAACATTTTACCGCACACCTCATCAGTCTCGCTCCGCTCGACAGCTTCTCCTCAAGGAGAAGCCTTGGCCCCTGCCATACCTTTGGACGGAGCGATAAATCGGAATTTGAAGGGGTGATGTGGGTTTTGCGGAAGGTTGCAGGGTCGTTCCTTACGAACAAATTTGGATGTTTGTACGTTTTACGAAAATGCCACGGGTGGCGGCGGTGCTTAGTGCCTCGAATAGCTGCAATGTCGGTACGATATCCATATCCTTGCTGCACCCTTAGGCTGTGCTGATCTATTGGGTTGTTTGCTCCTCTTATTGTGGGGAGGGCAAAGGAAAAGCCATGTGTTTCATCAGCCGATTCAGCAGATCGCCTTGGAGGTAGAAGGTGGTTTCAAAGTGGAGGAAGCTGTCTGTATTCCTGTCCCACAGAAGCTGCAGCTTGGGCGGAAATTCCTCATCCCCTTCCCAGAATTGCAGAAGTACCGGGAAAAAGTCAGTTACGGGGAAGCGGCAGGTCAGATCTGCACCTGCCAGACTCGGTTCTATGGTTCCTCCCAGCTCTGTACATGCGGTTCTCAGAGGGGCTAAATGACCGTCTAAGAGGGCGGCAGTTTTCTTGGTATAGGCTTGGGCATCTGTAATGCCGGTCAATATGAAGGTTCCCACAGTACACCACTCATGCATTAGGACGGGGGCGGTGAGACCCTTGTGGTAACACAGCAGATCGTATATGGTCATGACGGTACTGTAATTGCGGCACTCTGTCCACTGACCTCCAACCAGCTCGTCAATATGTCCGTCCTGCCTGCTGATGCGGCAGGGGGAGTTCAGATAGGTCAAGTAGATCCAGTATTCGTCAGATCGGAGAGAAAATTTACGGATCAACAGTTCCGTGTCGTATTGCAGGAAGATCTGACGAGCAATATCTACCTGGAGATCGTAATTAGACGGAATACTCTTCATAAGATGCTCCTTGTATAAAAGGCAGTGCCAAAGTATAAGGACAGTATAACAAAAATGTGGGGGATTTTCAATACAAATGCCGGGAATACAGGACAAAGTATGTGTCAATAGATCTTTTTTAATTGACAGCTCCGGGACAGCGGAGTATAATTATCGTGGTTAGTTATGTGGAATTTTCCGTAGAAACGCCGGAATTGTTGTTGCCAATGTGGGAAACAGTTCTGTATCGAGGGAATCACGGTTCTGCCGTGAGAGCGGAAATGCCATGGATACTATGAATACGGAGGAAATAGATATGAAGAAACAAATAAGACAGCGGGTCCTGTCCCTGGTGCTGGTGTTGGTCATGGTCCTGGGTATGGTACCCATGAACATGAGTACACCTGCAGTGGCTGTAACCCCGGAAGAAGAAAAGATTGACACACGATCAGGGACAGACTATACAGCCATCATTGATTCCCTGGCAAAGCCTGCTGTTTCTTACGGAAAGCACTTTACTGCAAAAAACATTGAAACAGTAGTAATGCGCAATTGGGCATATCCGCTTGTTCCCTTAGGGGATTATGTTTTGCTGACCATGGTGGATGGGAAGGTCTATGCCTTTGCGCCCCGGAACTTAACTACCGGTCAATCCACCACTGTGGATGCCATACCCCTCGCAATGAATGCGGTAGGCGACTATCTCCCCTTTGCATCGGACAAGGATGCTTCCGATGCTACCATTACCTTTCGAGCCAACACTTCCGCCGATTACCATTACGAGCGTCTTTTTGTCCGGCAGGATGACCGCATCGTTCAGCCCGGCGGCAATGCCAATGGCCCTCATTTCACTGCCTATAACGGAAGTTCCAATGAAACCTATTGTTTTTTCCACAAGACGGGTGAAGATGGCCTGGAGCTGAAAAAGAACATCAAATATTCCACCGAAAGTAATCGTGTCCCCCATTATCTTGTGTATAGCAACGGTAGCTTCACCTTCAATGCTCGCAATACCGATCCCAATCGAACACAGAACAGCCTGTTCTATTTATACCGGATGTATAAAATCACCCAGGGGCTCTATGATGCCATCACTGCCGCAAAGACCTACGCCACCGGTAACGGGAACGGCACATACGATCCGGAGCTCTATAAAGGATTTATTTCCCTGTTAGAAGAGTGTATCGAGCTTTACGAAGCCTTCAATCGCTATTTGACGAAAGCGGAGGTTGCCGATGTGGTCGCTCTGCAGCAATCTCTGGATACCCGTGCCAACAGCCTCAATGCCTACATGCAGGTCCTATCCGCTGCAGGGAGCACCCCCAACTACACCACCGTCTTGAGCAAGATCCCCGCCTCTCGCGGTTGGGATAATCACGTGGTGGAACATAACAGAGGATCCGATTTCCGAGGGTGGGACGGTACATATTTCATTGTTGGCGATTCCCACCTCATGAACCCCACAGCTACAGCCCCTGCCGGTCGTGTTGCAGCGACCGCAGTTACTGTGGCGAACAATAGAGTCACCAATGCCTCACTTAGTCAAGCTATTGATCTGGTTTATGAGAAAACCGCTGACGGCACTGATAGTAAGAGTTACTTCTTCCGTGCCCAAAACGGTAAATATCTCCGAGCAGAAATTGTAAACGGTAACCGCACCTTAAGTTGGGGTCACGCTCACCAGTCTATGAGTATGGATTATATCAAGGACTCCGGCGACAGTGAGCGAGTATTCTTCTATTGCTATGTCACCCGCAATACAGACGGAACCTCTGTACCAAGCGAAAAGTCCCGATTTAATTATGATAGCACAAACACGACCTTTGCTCTGAAAAAAGCAGGCGAAGGTAATTCCAACTACCGTCTCTATCGTCTGACATGGAGCACGGAGGCTCTCCGTGCCGCCATAGCAGAAATGGCAAGTTATGCCAATCATGGAAGCGGTATCGTCCCCGGCGTATATAAGGACTTCCTCTCCTGTATGGACGAAAGCATCGCCCTGTACCTGAAGTACAATGTTGCCCATACTGCTGAGCAATTAGACCGGGCTACTGCGATTCAGGCAGAGCTGAAGGCACAGGTCACCCGTCTGCTCTCTTATAAGGATATCCTCAAGGCTGACTATCAGCAAGTCATCGAAACCCTCACTACCCCCTATAACGAGCTGTACCGCGGTCCCCTCAGCCAATATCATGTGATGAACATTCGGATGATCACCGGCGGGACCTACTATATCATTGCCCATGATACTTCAGATAGCACTAAAGGCTGGGCTATGTCCGTAGATGATAAGACATACGAGGACACCGCCGACAACTGTATCACTGCCGCCCCCGTAGCAATCCGGAATGGGCGGATTCTAAACGCAACTCCCTCCTGTGCCTTCAACCTCAAGGAAAGCAAGGCCGATAACGGCACCCTGTATGCCTACGAGTTCCGTCCCTGGCCTGTGAATAACATAACCTTCTATGTAGGCAAGGGGGAAGAGATTCCCGACAATACCCACACCACCGGCGGCCCTAAGTTCCTGAACTTTAAGCACGGTTCTCAGGTGGCCTTCCAGCCAACCCTCTACAATGACGGCTTTACCCTCCAAATCAATAAAAACTTTGACACTGTCACAGGGAACGAGAATTATCTGATCCAATACAAACCCGATTTAGTCTGCTTCCGTCCAACCCTAAAAGAGCTTGTTCAATACCCCACCAAGTATCACCTCTACCAAGTGTCCTCCCATGTTCTGGAGCTGTACGATGCCATCAAAACCATGGCGGTTTACGCAGCCGGCAATGCAGACGACCGATATCCTGCAGATACTTATGCCGACTTCCTCTCCTGCTTGCAGGAGAGTATTGACCTGTACCAGTTATACAACACCTCTGCTTTGGAATCCTGGGACATGGCAGAGCTAAAGGAGGAGATAAATGCACAGGCCGAGAAGCTCCTTGCTTATGTGGGCACACTGACCCTTTCCGATACCATTGTTGACTATATCGATATCCCCGTAGAGATCCTGGACTTCCGTGCCGACGGTTTCATGTTTGAGTATGGAAAGGGAGGCTATGGTCTTAACAGTATTGGCGATTTAGCTGAAGCCTATAATAAAACTCTTGCTAATAGCCTAAAGGCTTATAATACCGTAACTCCTGCCGGCAGTCCCTCTACTGTAGCCCAAGGTCTAACCCTCCCAAATCTGGTAGGCAGGAATATGGTCTATACAGAGAAAACGCTCAAAATGGTTGCCTACGCCCTCATGGCCGGTCTGTATAAACAGGAAACCAATATTCCCGGTCAGAGCAACTTAGTCAAGAGAAAGGTCGATTCTCTATACGACGCTGCGAAGGCCTATACCCCCGAATCTGCGCAATGGATGCAGCTCCTGGGCTCCCCCTCTGATACCTACAGCAAAACCTCCACCCCCGATGTGAATGGCGGAGAGCTGTCCTGGGGCAAGGTCGAAACTGCCTATGATCTGGCATACTACATCCTGAACTATCTGTGGAGACCCGTCTCTCCTAAGGACAAGGAGACGAACACCGGTGATATCTACAACGTCTCTGTTCCGGAGCGAGCCGTATTCCGTATGTTCCGGGATGAAAGCACAGGTCTCTATACCCTCGATGCTTACAGTCGGGTAGAATGTACCGATTCCTATGTTTATAACGCCTATCCTCTTATTCCTTCCTCTGCTTATGCATATTCTCCCAACTTTACACCCATTGACGGTCTGGGCTTCGAGACTCCCGGATCCCCGGATACAGACCGCAGTCAATACCTGTATACCAACAACAACTACAGCACAGACGGTGCAAACTTCCACTTCACTGTCCATGCCAAGGGCAGCTTTGTGTACTACGAGGAACAGGATCTGTACTTTGAGTTCCTGGGTGACGATGATGTTTACTTCTATATCGACGGACAACGAGTTATGGACTTAGGCGGTGGTCATGCTGCCGCAAGTGGCACCTTGTATCTCAATGACAAAGCAAAGGACCTGAAACTGGTGGACGGTGGGGTCTATACCTTCGATATGTTCTATGCAGAGCGAAAGACCTCTGCTTCGAACCTCCGCTTTGCTACCAATATCAGGATCTTTAACACCGATACACAGACACTCAAGGGACAGTATGCCGTGCAGATGAACGGGGAAAGCACTGTGGATCCCAAAACCGGAAGGGGCATCCCCATGGGTGACAATGCCACCATCCGCGTAGGTGATGTGATCGCCTATAGCTTTGACTTGATCAATACCCGTGAAGCACCTGTGCTGGATCCGGAGTTCCATGATCCATCCCTTGGTGTTGACTTGTCCAAGGATTGGGTATCCGCCTATACAGGCACTCTGGCCGATGGCAGCCAAGGGGTCTCTATCACCAACCCGAATGCAGACTACGCCAATGGTGTCATTACACGGGTATCCGATATTTTCCTGGAATACTGTGCCTTAGACACCGGTGGCAAGCCCCTGTCTCAGGAGGTAACAGAGATCACTGCGGGAGAGCTGCTGCCCCTCCTTAATACTTGCAATCGAATCCCCGACGGAGTGCAGAGCAACAAATTTACATCCCCGGACCCGGGAGTCTACCGTGTGCGGATAGAAAGCAGTGACGATCTGAAAAAACTCTTGGAAGCCGGTCTTCCCATGAAGTGTAGCCTCAGTATCTACGGCTTCCTGCGGAAAACCAAAGCCGAGGACCTTCCCTATGAGAATCACCTCACCACCAAGTGCTACTATCCCTCAAGTACTGACAGTGATGCCGAGCTGATCCCCATTATCGGCAGTGCAAGCCGTCAGATCCGTGTTCTGCAGCATTCCTCTATGCCCCAGGTCCGCAGACTGGATATTGTCCTGGATTACGGAAAAGCTGTCGCTATTCCTCTGGAGGATATAGAGGATCTGGTCCGTTTCGAAGACGGAAGCCCTGTTAAGATCGGTTCTGTCGTAGGCTTCCTCCGTAACGGCTATAACGGCAAGCTCCTGAAAAAGGAACCCGATGATCTCGTCTGCACAGAGCAGAACATTGACTATCCCGTTACCCAGGGAGCGTATCGCTTGGTGGGAGACAGTCTTGTTTTTGAGCCGAAACAATTCTTAACACAGGTCGATACCCTTTACGGTGTGGTGGAGGTTGATGACTTCTACTACGGTACCGATACCACTGAGGAATTCCGTTATATCCTGGTAGAGCTACGACTGACCCCTGCTCATGTGATGTATTACGAGACGGACTTCGCTCCCAACATCTTCACTCTGACCCAGGCAGGCAGCTTTGAGGATAGCTATGAGAGAAAGGAAGATGTGTATCCGAATTGGACCCCCATCGACGATAAGACCGGGTCCGCCGATCCCTATCAGGACTACGAGCGGCTCAACGGCACCGTCTATCACACGGATATCGATCCGGAGTACATCCCGGCAGAAGCCTTCTTCGTAGACTTCGACGGTGAGGGCTACGAGCGCCGCTATCGGGATAATCCCCAGTATGGTAATCGTGACTTTGACAAGCCCTATTGGGCAACCATGTCCGGAAAAGTCTCCATCAATACGGTCACCGGCGTAGTAGCCTTCCCCGTCTCCACCTCCACTACCGATGGTGCCTATCTTACAACTGTGGGAGACACCACAGGGACATGGCCCACCAGCGGAACCCCTCGTGTCGGCTTGGCACTGTACGGTTCTGATGAGCTATATGTCCAAATGCGGTTTAAAATGGATCACTGTAGCATCCTGCCCGGCAAGACGCCTCAAGTCCAATTTACCGCTTGGTATCAGGATCCTGACACCGCTACCTACTATTATGATGACACGATGAATGCAGTGGATCTCGATCCTGTAATGATGGGAAAATATCAGACTGTAAGCATCCCCATTCCTGCCGATGCCAAGTTCCTACGTTCCCACCTGATCCGCAATATCGGCTTCCATTTCATGAACATCAAGGGAAGCAATTCCACTGCCGCTATTACCGTCGACTACATCTATGTCGGTCCGGAAATGGGTATGGAGGACGATATTTACGGAAACTACCTGTTCGTAGGCTTCGACAACACCCCGGAGGTTCCCCTCCGCTACAGCAGTTCTATCTACGGAACCGACAGCAGATTCAATACTGCCTACAGACCCCTTGATACAGCCGGTGCCTGGGAATCCAGTTCAGCCAAGGATTCCATCCGGATCCAAAAGGGCCTGGAAGGGGATGCCAATAATGGTTATATCTACTTTGAGGACAAGTTGGATGATTCAAAGCTCGATGCGAAAGCAACTAAGAATTATAGCTACATCCATGCAGGAGCCATAGCCACCGGCAATGGGATCTACAATTATCCCATCAACTACACCCCCACCCTTAACGATTTCTGTCAGATCCGCATCAAAATCGAAAATGGTGGAATTGTGCCCGAGCAAGTTTTGGGCTTGGGTATAGAGTACTCGAAGGGAAATATCTGTGGCAAGGCAAATTTGGATACGAGCCATCTTGACGGTAACTTCCATACTATCACATTCCCCTTAGATGCACCTTACTGGAAAAAGCACTGGGTCGAAAATAAAGCAAAGCTCAATTGGCTCCACCCGGTGGTATATAATCTCCGAGCGAAGAATGGGGCAACTACCGGTGCCAAGATCACCATAGACTATATTTTCATTGGACCGGAGCATATGCTGGACCGTGTCAGTCAGCATGCGAAACCCGGAGCAGAGCAAGTCAATCATCTGTTCTTCGATTTCAACAACAATGATGCTGCCAAGGTTCGTTATACCTACCCCATTTACGGCAGTACCGCAACCAACTACGATCTCCAACAAAATTGGAGCGTGGACACCAAGGTAGGGGATACCGAGATTGTGAAGATGGAGAGTGGAGCAATTGTCTTTAAGGACAAGGATAGCACCATAACCTGGAACTACATCCACAGTGCTGCAAAGTATTGGGAGATCCCCCTTGCCTTTGTACCGGGGAAGAACGACTACCTCCGCATCCGTATGAAGATCGACAAGGGTACCGCAGGAACTGCTCCTAATGGGACCATGACCGTCGCTCTGGAGAATTTCGAGGGTGACAACTTCTTCAGCTACGGTGCACGGGACTATTCCTTTGCGGACTATGCAGACGGAGTATACCATATCTTCACTGTTCCTCTGGATAAGGAGGACTATCTGAAGGAGGATGTTCTTACCGCAGTCCGTCCGGTGATCAGCGGCACCCAAAACTGCACCTTTACGGTAGATTACATCTATGTAGGACCCCTGACCGAGGGCAACCCCTCTGCACCAAGCCTCTACTTCGGCTTCGGCGACCGTGGCTCCGGTCACTGGAACACCGATAGGCTCCGCTACGACAGCGATACCTACGGCTTCCTCAACTATGATACGAACCGTTGGCTTTCCGAATCCGAGGCGGTAACATCCAGCCTTACACAGAACATCTATGGTTGGAAAACCGCAGGCAACGAGAATCGGGGCAATCCTGTAGATGCAGCAATCAAGGATTATGTTCCTCCCTTCCCTCCCACAGAGAATGTCTCTTATCCCAATGTTGCTGTAGCCCCCAAGCCGGATACCGGCAACTTGGAAGTAGTCGTTGAAGCTGCTGCAGGCACGACCGCAGATACCGTTGCCATTCAGACCTATCCTTCGATTTCTTCTCCCAGGTACTATTGGCGTCACTTCATGCAGACACTGAACTACCACCCCGCAGAGGAGAATATCGTGCAGGTCCGATTCAGGACAGAAGGGCTGACCATCAAGGACAACTTTGCAGTAAAGCTCATGTACCTCCCCACAGGTGCAAGTGCCTTCTGCACCTCCGATCCCCTCAAGTTAGCTCCTCAGATGCCCTTGAATCCCGAGGAGGACTATGTGATCATGACCGCCCAATTAGACGACACCTTTGACAACGCTCCCGCAATCGAGAGACTGCGTCTGGTGTTTGAGGGTGTGGCCGCTGAAAAGGGAGATAAGATCCTTATAGACTATGTCTATGCAGGAGTAGGCAGATTGGCACCGGAGCCTGTATATGGCTACGACTCCTCCTACCTCAATGACACCAAGCTCTCTAACGGCAGCAGCTACGTTGTCACAGGCAGAGGCGTCAAGGCCCAGTACCAGACGGACAAGTATACCGAAGCAAGCTTCAGCTTCCGTGGTACCGGCTTCGACATCATCAGCCGCACCGACATGAACCAGGGTACTATCCGCGTGGAGGTATGGAAGAAGGGCGCCGACAAGACAAAGGACAAGGCAGAAAAGATCCTGACTGTCAACAACAAGGGCGAATTAGAGCTGTTCCAGATCCCCGTGGTATCCGTACAGGGATTGAAATACGGAGATTACGATGTGACCCTGTGGGTCAACGCTCCTGTTAAGAGCTCTTATGAATTCCTGAATCACAAGGGCAACTTCCACTTTGATGCGGTGCGGATCTACGATCCTATGGGTGAGGACACAGGTCTTGCCTCGGAGATCCTCTACACCTACCTCGTGGATACGGAGGGCTACGCCTCTGTAAAGGAGGTCCGCAATATCCTACTGTCTGCAGAGGACTTTGCTTCCCAGCTCACCTCCCAAAGCGGCGCCATCTTCGTAGATTCCGCAGAAGAACCTACAGTAACTGTCCCTGCTACGGACGCAAGCGGCGATCCCATCCCCAGCAGCACTGCCACCATCGTACCCGAAGGGATCACCGTCAACAATCACATCACCGCCTCTGCTACCACCTACGACAAGATCGGACCCAAGAACGAGGTCTACCTGGCTCCCGGTCAGGCTGTAGCCTTCATGTTGAAGATCTCTACCACCTATGTCCCCACCAGCGTGGATGTGGCAGTCAAGACCATCAAGGCAAATGAGCCCGCAAACCTGGTGGCAGGTATCGTCAAGAAGGAGGATGCCACCGCTACCAAGTTGCTACAGGTAGCCGGTCGTCGGGATATCACCGTAGGCAGTGCTACGGAACTGTATTATGCATTACCCATTGACGCAAGCACCTTCTACATGGCACCGGACGGCGACCGCTACTGCTACATCGTCCTGTACAACAACGGCTCCACAGGAACCATTACCAATGTACTGTCTGTGACGGACATCAAGGTTGCATATGATGAACAGCCGGAGGTAGGCTTGCCCCGGGATGCTGTCACCGATACGGAGATCCAAAAGCGGAGCACCGACCATGAGGAGTCCTACTACGACTTTGTGGTAGACGGGCATACCCTCCATGCTGCCGCCTTAGTTATGAAGGCTGCTTTAGAGACACCTCTCTTAGCAGAAGGCACCAAGCTTATGCACTCCCTCAATCTGGCAAGTGATATTTCGGTGAACTACGCAGTACTGAAGGACAGTATGGCAGACTACACCGACTTCTATCTGCAGGTCCGTATCCCCGGACGGGCAGAGGCTCTGCGGATCGACCCTGTGGAGAAGGGGATCCATTACTACTTCACCTTAGACGGGCTGACCGCAGTACAGATGACAGATGTCTTGGAAGCCACCCTCTATATGGAGAAGGCGGGTAGGATCTATCGTTCTGAAACGGACTACTACAGCATCGCCCAATATGCCTACACCCAGCTCCGCAAGGACACTGTGAGCACCGAGCTCAAGACCCTGTGTGCAGAGCTCCTGCGCTACGGCTCCAAGGCACAGATCTTTAAGTCCTACGGCTTAGACAGACTTGCAGACGGGGACATGACTGCGCAGGATCGGGCATATTTAACTGATATCGATGCTGTGACCTTCGGTAATACCAACAGGGTTCTGGGGGATCTGCCCGATGCGTCCATTGTGTGGGCAGGTAAGTCCCTGAGCTTAGAGTCCAAGGTTGCCCTCAAGTTCGTATTCAATCCTGCCGATGATATAGGGGACTTGTCCGCGCTGACCCTGCGGATGTCCTACACAGACACACAGGGGATGACCAAGACCGTTACCGTATCCAACCCCGAGCTGTATAATGAGAGCTTGGGCTACTACGTATTTACGGTAGATACCCTCCTTGCCGCTGAGCTGAGAGCTGTGGTCTCTGTTCAAATCTATGCAGGGGATACCCCTGTTTCCGCAACGCTGGAGTACAGCCCCGATACCTACGGTAACAACAAGACGGGTGCTCTCTTAGACCTGTGCAGAGCCCTGTTTGCCTACTGCGACAGCGCAAAGGCATTCTTCGCATAAACCCAAAAGGATCCATGAGGGACACTCCCTCATGGATCCTCATTTATAGCCCAATTCCTGTTTATCGAGCAGTTCGATTTCCGAATTTGTTCGTAGGGGCGACCTGTGGTCGCCCGCAAAATGTTTCGATTTTGTCGGAAATCTCGTGGTATTCCCGTAATTTCGTCATTGTCGTTTAACGACAATGACCGGGCGACCACAGGTCGCCCCTACGATGTTATACGATAAACAGCTCGACAAATCGGAATTTGCCGGGGGTTATTGCAATGAAATTTTGGTTGTGGTATAATAAGGAAAAAGAAAAGGAAAGAGGTCGATCCTAATGAAAGATACGAACAGAGCTACCCGGATCCGATGGTTCTATCTGGCGGTGGGCGTGGTTGCCATGTTATTTGCAGGGATCTTATATGCCTGGTCTATTCTAAAGGCACCTTTTGGTACGGAATTCGGGTGGGGGAAATCGGACTTGGCTCTGAATTTTACCATAGCCATGTGCTTCTTCTGCCTGGGCGGTCTGTTAGGCGCGCAGATCAGCAAGAAGGTGGGATACAGACTTGCTATCATTGTATCGGGGATCCTGACTGCGGTGGGCTTCGGTCTGACGTCTGTCCTATCTGCTTCACGGATAGTTGGGTTATATGTGACCTACGGTGTTCTTGCAGGGCTGGGGATCGGCATCTGCTATAATGTAGTGATCGCTACGGTAAGCAGTTGGTTCCCGGATAAGAAGGGGGTATGCTCCGGCTGTCTGATGATGGGTTTCGGTGCATCGGCTCTGGTCCTGGGGAATTTGGCAGATTCCCTGTTCAAGAGTGCATTAGGCTGGCGGGGGACCTATATCGCCCTGGGTCTTGCCATCGGAGTGGTACAGATTCTTGCTGCACTGCTTCTGAAGAAGCCCGGAGAAACGACTGTCCTCCCGGAGGGGAAGAAGAACAGGACTGCGGTTTCGGAGACCTTTGAGCAGAGGGACTATACCTCCGGGCAGATGATACGCCGTCCTGCCTTCCGGATGGCATTTGTGAGCATTGCCTTCTTAGCTGCGGTGGGCAGCTCCGTGATCAGCTTTGCCAAGGATCTTGCCCTGTCTGTTAAGGCTCCCGAGGCTCTGGCTGTGACCCTGGTTGGTGTCCTGTCCGTTTGCAACGGCATTGGCAGGATCCTGACAGGCGCAGTCTTTGATGTCCTGGGACGGAAGAAAACCATGGTCTGTGCCAATATCCTGACGATCTGTGCGGCGGGAATGACCCTGCTGGCGGTATCTATGGGGTCTCTGCTTCTGTGCATTGTGGGGCTGTGTTTAACGGGGCTGTCCTACGGCTCCTGCCCCACCATTACGGCTGCCTTTACATCCTCGTTCTACGGGATGAAGCATTTCTCCGATAACATGGCGATCATGACCTTCAATGTGATGGGAGGCTCGCTGATTGCGACATTGGCATCTAAGCTGCTGGAATATGGAGGGAGCTATACGGTACCCTTTGTGATGCTGTTAGGCTTGACAGTTGTGGCACTGGTTATCAACCTGTGCATCCGCAAACCATAACACGAGGGGGACGGTTCGGTGTGTTGATAAGACTTGTAACGAATTGCTATCTCGACACACAGAAACACCCGTTATACTAGAGAAACTCTGAATAAATAGCCGTCGGCACTCAGCGAATCTTTTGTCCCAACTTTTCGGCTTGAAAAACTTGAAATACACAAAGTATTCCTGCGTTTTCCAAATCTTAATTTGCGCCAAAATCTTTCGCCACTTGCACTTGCCAATTTTACCAACGATTGCTATAATTTACCTCGAATGGGAGGAAGAGCCTATGTATTACATTGGTGTTGACTTGGGCAGTACCAATCTGAAAGCTGCCCTGTATGATGAAAACTTAAACTGCGTTGCCCAGAAGGGCGCTCCCGTTGCCTATATCCGGGAGGGCGAATTTATCGAATTTGACGCAGAAAAATATTTTGACGATCTGGTTGCTGTCTTGCACGATCTGATGGCAGAAAACCCCGGCAAGGTGGCAGAAATTGCCCTCACCGGCCAGGCCGAGTCCCTGGTCGTTCTGGGTAAGGAAGGCAAGCCTCTGATGAACGCTATTTCCTGGATGGACGAGCGTTCCACCGAGGAATGCACGATTCTGGAGAAGCAATTCCCCCATGAGATCTGCGAAGCTGTCACCGGCCAGATGGCCGTTCTGCCTACCTGGCCCGCCACCAAGATCCTGTGGCTGCAGAAGAACAGACCCGAAATTTACAACGCAGCCGACACCTATATGCTGCTGAAGGACTATGTGGTCTATGTGCTCACCGGCAAAAAATGCTGTGATATGTCCATCGCCACCTTCTCTTTCTACTTTGACATTTACAAAAAATGCTACTGGCAGGAAATGCTGGATGCTATCGGCGTAAAGCTTTCTCAGCTGCCCCAGCTGGTGGAGCCCTGCACTGTGGCAGGTACCCTCAAGGCTGAGCTTTCCGCTGCCGCAGGCCTGGAACCCGGCACCGCCGTGAATGTGGGTACCCTGGACCACTTCGCCGGCATGATCGGCACCGGCAATATCGCTCCCGGCGGTGTTACCCT
>JAZRGR010000244.1:0-5280 GCA_045644345.1 Faecousia sp.
GCACCGAAAGTTGGCACAAATATCCCAAATAACGTAAAATTTTGTATTTTTCTCTCCCTCACCGCCTGCGGCGGAGCTCCCTCATCAGAGGGAGCCACTGGTCTGTGCAAATTTCGAACAGCTCGACAAATCGGAATTTGAAGCTTTTGTTCCTGCAAAGTCCAAAATTTGCATATTTTGTCCATGTTTTTATTATATGATGTTTGTTTCTTATTGATTTTTCGTATTTTTGTAGTATAATCGCAATGGGTTATGGTGGCTTCCTCCCACACTTTGACTTTTACCGTAAAATTTACTGTTCGGGTCCCGCCTTCTACGGTAACGGATGCCACAGAAGATGTTACCGCCTTTCTACGGCGCAGAGCTGTAGATCCTTCTGCCCCCTCAACCCTATACTATATCGTAAACATTTCCTTCCCCCACACAGGGAGGGACAAATCTGAAAGGAGTCACTTTATGAAGCATGTTTTGAAACGCAGTCTTGCTCTCCTTCTGCTGTTGGCTATGATCCTGGGCATGGTGCCTGCCACCTTTGCACAAGAAGGTCAAGGCAAAGGGGCGAAGACCTCTGCACGAGGATCGGAGACAGTGGATCCGACTACCCTCCAACCATCGTCCCCCAAGACCGGAGACACGTTGGTCGAGACAGGAGCCCTCTACGATGCCATTATCCGTGTACGGGAATGGCTGAAAACCAACGCAGGTAACATGGATAAGTTCAGCCCTGCCCTGGTTGCCAATTTAAAGAACACGCTCATTGAAGCTGCTGCTTTCTACGAGACGAATAACGGTGTAGAGAAAACCGATGCGCTTCAGACAGAGGTTGACCGTTGGATCGTCAGCCTGAACAAGGCTGTATCAGACACCTCTATGTCTATGGAGGCAGTAGACATCCCCGTGACCTTCTACGATTTCCGTTCCGACGGTCTGATGTTCGAGGCCAATGGCGGTAACTACTATGCCTACATGATGCAGAACCCCGGCGACACACCCTCCGATATCGAGGCAAAGTTCCCCGGCATCATGGGCAGCACCCTAACCAGTGCCGGTAACGGCGGCAAGACTATGGATCTGGTGGAACGGGAGCTGGTAAGAGGTCAGCTTGTCTATAAAGAAAAGACCATCGAGTACATTGCATGGCTCATTGTTCGGGGCTATTGCAGATACTTCCCCGAGGATACTTACGGCGAGGTAAACCGTGCTCTCTATGACAAGGTAATAGAGATTTCTTCTGCCGCAGGGCAGGATGCAAGCTCCGATGCCTTCCGAGCCGCATTGGGCTCATGGGAGCTGACCATAGAGAAGGCCGGGGGCTACAACGGTGGCTACTTCAACTATGATCAGGTAGAAACTGCCTTTGATCTCGCCTACTATATTGCTACCAACATGTGGCGTCCCATTGCACAGGGCGATATTATGGACAAGGAGAACAATCTCCCCTACAACCTGACAGTGGACACCTACGATTTCCTCCGTTTGGTCAAGAATGAGGATACCGGTGCCTATGAGATCACCTCAAACAAGCCCCTGTCCTATGTGTTGGGCAAGAACTCCACAGAAGATGCAGATGGCTATATGGGTGCCATCTATAATCCGGATCTGACCAAGGAGCAGACCATCGACATCAACCGTATGCGGTTCATCCCCATGGGAGGCCGTCCCATTGACGCAAGGGGCAACTTGGTAGAGGATCAGATCGTTCCCTGGCAGGGCTTCGATGGGATCCCCGGTTTTGAGGATCGCACCGACCCATCCAAGGACCAAGGCTTCCACTTTGCCATGCATGCCAAGGGGAGCTTTGTCTACCGGAAGGCACTGAATCAGTATTTCTACTTCCTGGGTGATGACGACGTATATTACTATGTGAACAACCAACTGGTCATGGACATCGGTGGCGGTCACCCTGCCTGTGACGATATTCTCTACCTCAACGACGTTGCCAAGGATCTGGGCATGGTAGACGGCGGTGTGTACTCCTTCGATATGTTCTACATTGAGCGTCACACCAGCCAGTCCAACATGGCCTTCTCCACGAATATCCAGATCATGGATACGGACACCTTCACCTCTGAGCGACAGTTCAACGCAGATAAGAATTTCGAAGAGATCCCCGCAGGTGGCAAGGTAGAGGTCGGCGATACCATTGTCTACCAGTATGAGCTGGAGAACAGCCGTGATGTCCCTGTTAGCGATCTGGTATTCTATGATGAACGGTTGGGCGTTACCCTCTCCGGAAACGTATGCATCCTGGACGGAGAACCCAAGAATGCAGAAGAAGGCGGCAACGAGGAATTCGATCCCAAGAATCTAACCCTATATTATCGGGGTAAGAACAGTGGGAATCCCATTGTTTTGGACGGCTCTGATGCAAAGGATTACGCAGTACTGATCAATGAGATTGAAGAGGCTATTGGCCGTACTCATGAAGGACAGTACAATGACTTTGCCTCATCTTACACCGTTAGCGGCTTGACCGGGGAACAGATTATGGAGTTACTGGCGCTGGGCTTGCCTGTAAACTGCAGCTTGGCGATCCGTGGCTTCCAAAGGGATGCCAAGATGGTGGACCAGCCCTATTACAGCGAGCTCTCTACCTCCTGCCAATACGAGAAGGCCATCATCGGCACCGACGGCCACTATGACCACCGTCCTATCCTGCTCAACGGCTTTGCCACCGTATCTACCATGGTTCGTCCCGATCCTGTGTTCAATGCCAACAAGCTCCGTTATGTAGTGGACTACGGCAAGCCTCTGGAGATGAAGCTGGATAAGATCGAGGAATGTGTCATCATTCCCGAGAGCCCGGTTTACAGGGCAGAAAAGTCTCTGTTCGGTGTGACAGACCGCGGCACCCATGGACAGGTCTCTATGGATGTTCCCCGTTCCCTTGGCGCTACCGAGGGTAGTAACGAGGTCTACGATTGCTCCAGTGCCTTCGGCAGCTTCAAGAGAGAGAGCAGTGCCCTGTATTACACCCCCGGTCAGTTCCTGGAGAATGTGGCAACGGCTTATGCAGTGTTCCGGATCCATTTGACCTATATGGATCCCAACACCAATTTTAATAGTGTTCTGCAAAACAACGGCGTGGATGTGACGGCGGATTACTATATCACCGTTTCCTTAGAGATCATCCCCGCTACCATGATGTATTATGAGGCAGAAGACTTCTTCGGCTCTGAGATCACCTATGAAGAGCTTCCCAAGGGTGGCACTGTAAACACCACCCCCGGCACCAAGAGCGATTCCGATTTGGGCAAGGGTACTGTCACCGATCCCACTCCTGCCCAGGATACCCACTATGCCGAGGGTAAGGCAAAGGACTACCCCGGCAACCATGTGCTCATTGACTTCGATCAAGATGAGGAATCCGCACAGCGGTATACGGATAAGGCATACTACTTTGCCCAGGAGCAGATCAACTGGGACGACGGTGTCAACTGGAAGAACGGCACCGTTGCCAACGGCGCGATCGCAGGCTCTCTTCTGGAGACAAATCGGGAAAAGGCTATGCTGAACCTGCCCATTCGATACGCAACCTTCGTAGAGGCAAAGCTCCGCGCCACCGAAACCGGCACGGTAAAGGTGACCTTGATCACCCTAAAGCATACCGGCGTAGTAGAGGAGCTTCCTCTGTCCTCCCTGAATATGGACACCGCCAATGCGGATTACTGGTTCAGCGAGGATCTGAGCAACAACGAGGTCGTTAAGGCAGGACTGAACACCCTGGTAGGCTTGAAGATTGAAGGCCCCGCAGGTCTTGCGGCAGACTATATTTTCGTCGGTCCTTACGATCTGTCCCCTGCCAATCAGAATGCCGCTCCCTACTTCTTAGAGGACTTCGAGGGCTACGAAAGCGAGGACGCCCTCAACGCCGTTTGGTCAGCAAAGCAGAGTCAAGCCAGTTGCGGTCTTACCAATCGTTATCCTCCCATAAAACTTGTGAAAACAGACCGCGGAACTTCGGGCTTGTTTATCGAACAGCTTGCACTTGCGGACCATTGTGATTGCAATACAAATCACTATACCAATTCCCTCTACAATTACTTTGATAGAGTAGAGCTTAGCATAAAGCCGAATGCCGTCCATATACCCCTGTCTAAGGCTCCTTACTTTGAGGTTGCTGCCAAGGGTGAAGGTACACTGTACTGTTATCTCGATCTGAGTAACGGAAAGACCATCAGTGCGGTTCGGATTGAGCACCTGTATACAACACCGGACGACTATGTGTTGTTGAGAATAGATTTGACCAAGTTGGACAACTATGATGCAAAGGCGTATGTAACGAGTGTTCGTGTGGTTCAGACCTCCAATCCCCAATATCCCAGCAATCTGTCCGTAGAACACATCTACCTTGGAAACAAAGCCAATTCCCCTTCTGCAAAGCTTACTGAGGGAAGCCCTTACTATATTTTTGAGAATATGGCACAGTATACCCCCTCTAACTATGGAACCCATTATGTTTCCGAAACAGATTGGGAGTTCTCCGGGATTCTGTCCGACGGCACCAAAGTGACCAATGCTCCTACCTTGGGCTTCTATTCCGGTAATCAGAACTTTGCGAAGCTACAAACATCTACCCTGTCTTCCAATGGGCTGAAGGAGATGAACTTCTCTTCTAAAGAGGGTCTGTTCAACATTCCTGTTATGGGCGCGGAGTATCTGGTGTTAGGATTCCATCAAATCAGCGCCGGCGGTACGGATACACGGCATAACATTTTCCTTACCATAGAGCAGAACGGAAAGACAGAAGAGATACCCATTTCCTACAATGCACAGATTTTCCCCAATCAAGCCTCCTTGCAGGTAGATCTTTCCGGGCTACAGCGTCTATATTGGAACGGCACAATAAAGGGGATCAGACTCCAAGCTGTTTCTCCCGGAGCCAACGATATCATTGGGCTGTTCTATGTCTATTTGGGACCTGCTGCATGTATCCCTCAGAGCATTAGCGGTGATTGGGTCCTGCCTCAGCCCCCTGTGAATTCCGAAACACCTGTCATTCCCTCCCTGCCTTCTGCACCTACCGTGAATACGGAAGGCAATGTGTACTTTGATTTTGAAACAACAGATACGCCTTGGGACAAACCCAACGGATGGAACAAGTCCAGAGGAGATGGTCCTTCCGGAAAAAATGTGATAGAGGAAAGCTACAACGGTCATTCCTTAAAGGCAATGCATTTCACATTCCCCACTACCCTCAATGAAGTAATAACAAATGTATTTGGGCAGCAGTTTACTGACTTCTATATGGAGGAGGCTCAGTATCTGGAGCTTAGGGTG
>JAZRGR010000245.1:0-1163 GCA_045644345.1 Faecousia sp.
ACTTGCATGAGACGCTTTTTGTGCCTTTGGCACAAAAAGATTCAATTAAAAGTTGTCTACTTTTAATTGAATAATAGTATGAAACATTTTGCGGGCGACCACAGGTCGCCCCTACGAACAAATTCGGAAATCGAACAGCTCCATAAATCGGAATTTGCCTTTCCCTTCTCGTTCATATGCGGGGCATATATCATCTGCGTAGCAGATAACATACCCGAAGGGTATATCATCCGTGACCGAAGGGAGCGGATATTATTGCCAAAACACCTCTGCGTGAATGACGCAGAGGTGTTTTTCCTTAGGGTGGGTCGGATTCATTACAGCGGACGGTGATCCGATTTGCGCCGCCGTAAGTGCAGGTGAAGAGGGTCAAATCGTACTCCCCGGCAGTAAGCTCAGGGATACAATTGGAGGGGAGGATCTCCTGTAGCTCTACACTGTAGAAGAATGCCTCGCCAAAAATATTTACGAAGATCACAGGATCCCCATGTCTCAGCTCCGTGATCCTGCCAAAATGCCGCTGGTAGTTATGTGCCATAATGACCAGGTTCCCCTGTTGCACCGTGCCAAAATAATGGCAGGGTGCGGTATACAGCTTCTGCACGGACCAGTCAGACATCACAGGCAAGTCCATTTCCAGTGTAGGAAAGCTGAGATAGCCAATGTAGCCGTTTCCTTCTACCTCGATCTCCTCCATGTGATCCTCAGAGGGGATCTCCACGGGAGTCGGGGGGCTGAGCTCCTGTTCCAGAGCTTGCTCCTCCTCGTGAGAGGGAGGCGTTGCAGGTTGCTGATCCTTCTGTGTTTGGATCCGGTCAACCAGCAGGGATAACTGCTCCCCGGCAGCCACACCCGCTCTCTGATCCTCTTGATGATTATGGATCAGGAGGGCTGCCGAACCCAAAAGGAACAGCAGCCCCATAACGATCAATACGATTCCCGATTTACGCATTAGGATTCTTCCTTCTTACCCTTGCTCACCAGGAACAATCCGAGGAACAGGCACAGCAGACCCACCATTGCAAGTACGGGAATAGGCCAGTTGAGCTGGCCGGTCTGGGGGCTGTCATCCCCGTCAGAGGGGGTGGTAGGCTCTGTAGACTCGGAGGGGCCCGTAGACTCGGAGGGGCCCGTAGACTCGGAGGGTCCTGTGGACTCGGAGG
>JAZRGR010000246.1:0-6426 GCA_045644345.1 Faecousia sp.
GGGCTCCAGCCTTACGGTGTGGGTGCCTGTTTTCTCATTTCCCTCATAGGTATCCAGTACGCACTCTACATAGATGGAATCGGGATCGAAGCCTTCCAAATTCTGCTTAAGGATCACGAAGTTTACAGAGATATCACTTGCTAAATTCAGCGTATGCCCTAACTTGAGGGAGGGGAGCTCCACAGGTTCTGTGATTTCCTTTGCTCCGCAGATACAGGAACCGTTGGAGAAGCTGTGAGAGCCGGTGGACTTCTGTCCGCATCGAGTACAGGTTGCCTCGTGGGTTCCGTTGTTCAGATCAGTGTAACCGTAGCTGTGCCCCAGCCGGGGAATGACCTGAGCCTGGGTCAGCACAGCGAGACAGCTACTGCAGTATACGTGATCCGTTTTACCGGAGCTGACACAGGTAGGAGCAGTTCCCGGAATGGTGACTGCTGTGTGTCCTGTTGCGGCAATGACCTCGGTCTTCTGATCACCGCAGGAGGTGCAGGTATATGTACGGATGCCGGAGACGGTGCAGGTGGCTCCGGTAGTAACGGTGCCGTTGTCATAGCTGTGGCCCTTTGCAGGGATCATGGTCTGAGGGAGGATCACAGCATTACAGACACTGCAATGCGTGCCTTCGGTCTTGCCATCGGCAGTGCAGGTGGGAGCAGTTCCTGCAATAGTGACTGCCATGTGTCCTGTTGCAACAACGACTTCGGTCTTCTGCTCACCGCAGGTGCTACAGGTGTATGTACGGATACCGGAGTCGGTGCAGGTGGCTTTCTTGGAAAGAACCCCCTTATCCCAATTGTGGTTCTCGGTGACCTTGTCTCCGCAGAGGGTACAGACGGTGGAATGGGTGTCGGCTCCGTCGGATTGGAGCACATAGCTATGGAAGCAGTGGGAGGCATTCTGCCAGGTGAGAACGGGATAACCCTTGTTGATACCCTGTACATCCGGCTCGTATGCAGAGCCTAAGACGGAAGCGTAGCCCTTCAGGACATCGCCACTGATTTGTGCTGTAGAGACAAGGGAAAGTGGTCCTTGGCTTCTTAGGGGCTTGACAGTTCCTGCACTGTAGGAATTTTCTATATAGGATCCCGTGGCAGAAGCATTCACTGTACCGATGAGTCCGTAGTAGTTGCCTACGTTGTAACAATTTGCGATGCGGGTATTTTTGGCGTCGCTTGCCAAGTATGCCACCAATCCGGCGGCATCTACAGAACGCTTTTCACCGTTGATGATGCCCATGTTATAGCAGTTTTCCAGAACACCGTCCGCATTGCTGATCATAGCTACAAAGGCGGCTGCATCGGTGTCTGCATAGATCATGGCATTGTTGTAGCAGTTGCGGATCACGGTACCCTTCTGTGCCACGGCTACAAAGGCGGCGGAACGGGTAGAGCCCATGACCATACCGCTTTCGATGCCCAAATTCTGAATTACCGCACTGTTAGCATAGCCGAATAGTGCGGCATAGCCCAGCTCAGTCTCCATAATGTTCAGGTTGCGGATCACATGACCCTTTCCGTCAAAGGTGCCACGGAAATAGGAGCTACTGCTTTCATCTTTTCCGCCGATGGGAAGGAAAACGCGGTTTTCCAAATCAATGTCTGCAGTCAGCTCTACGGTTTGCCCCTTAAAGTCATTGCCTTTGCGTACCATGTAGGCAAGGAGACGGAGTTGATCGGCAGTACCGATTTGATATACGCCGTTCTTCTGTGACAGGATGGTGGAACGATCCCCATTCTGCCAGGAAAGGACAGGGAACAGTCTGTTAGAAGCAAAATAGTCTTCTGCAAAGGCTACTCCCAGGGTAGAAACAGAGCCTCTGAGAGCTGCTGCGGTAAGCTTCTTGGTGTTGGTCAGAACCAGCGCATTGGTTGAACCGGCTACATCTGCGGTGTCCAAGGTGTAGGAATCTACCACAGTTCCGGTGGCATTGGTGGCAGCAGAGCCTACAATACCATAGGCGACTCTGCCTACATTGAAGCAGTTCTTTACGGTGGTGCTCGCAGCGGAGCCGGAATAGTAGCCTACAATACCTGCAGCAGTGCTGTTGCCACCCACGGAGCCTGCATTATAGCAGTTTTCTACGATGCAATCGGTACCGCTTGCCATGCCGACGAGGCCGCCTGTAGTGGTTTTGCCACTGATATTGGCTTTGTTGTAGCAGTTGCGGATGGTGACATTACTGCGGATGGTACCGGCAAGCCCGCCAACCTTACCTTCTCCTGTGACGGTGCCGCTTTCAATGCCGAAATCCTCTACAACAGCTTTGCTCAGATCTCCGAAGAAGCCAACATAATAATTGCCTTCGGAAATCATCAAATTGGAAACAGTATGGCCGTTGCCATCAAAGGTGCCGGCGAATTTAACGGCACTGGAGCCGTCTTCGGAAGCATTGCCGCCAATGGGGATCCATTCTTCGTTCTTAAGATCGATATCAGCCATGAGACGGACCGTTTTTCCTGCAAAGGATATGCCCTGCTCATTGACCATATAGGCAATGCGTCGCAGATCCTGCAAGGTATGGACTTCGTAAATACCTTCTGTGTTGGCTGTGACGGAACCCATGTTGGCACTCTTGTAGGTAGTAACTGTAAGGGTGGGGTAGCCACCGTTTTTGGGAACATAGCTGTCGAGGCGGAATGCACTGCCCAAAGTGCCTGCTTTAGCTTTCAGATTAGCGGCAGATTGGGAGGAGCTGTTCTTCAAGGTGTGGCCTGTGGTAGTGTAGACCAAGGCAGGGCCACTGAGAGCGTAGGAATTGGTAATAACAATATCTGTGACAGCGGAATTGATGCTACATACCAGACCACCCTCGTATTTGCCGTCTAAGGTACAGGCGGCATAGGAATTGGTGATCTTTGCACCGTCGGAGGTGCTGGAATAGTAGGCGATCAGACCGCCGGCATTGCCTGTTGCGGTGACATTTCCCTTGGCGTAAGAGTTGGTAACAGAGAGCTTGGAGGCCATGCCGACGAGGCCGCCTGCGTTGGAGGTTCCCTCTACGGAAACACGGCTGAAACAGTTGGAAATCGTACCGGAAGCAGTACCGCACAGACCGCCGGCCTTGTTGGCACCCTTGATACTACCGCTGGTAATACCGAAATTGCGGATGGTGCCGCTGTTAGAGCCGAAGAAGCCTACGTAATAGTTGCTTGTAGATATTTTTAGATTAGATACGGTGTAGCCCTGTCCGTCGAAGGTGCCCTTAAAGGACTTGCCGGAGGTGTCCTCCTGCTTATTGCCACCGATGGGAACCCATTCTCTGGAATCTAAGTCAATGTCCCGACCCAAACGGATGGTTTTGCCGGAGAAGTCATCCTTGCCGCTGTTTACGGTAAAGGCGACCATACGGAGCTGGGCGGCGGTTGTCAGAACCAGATCCTCGGGAAGAGTGACGGTGCTCTGCCAAGTCAAGACGGGATAGCCGTCGTTGATCCATTCACAGTCATAGATATAGTTGCCTCCCATGCCGTGAGCGGAGGAAACCATACGTGATGCGGTCCACTTGCCATTTCCGCTATAGCTTTCCAGAGAGGTGTTGTCAGTGATTTTGCTACTCTTAATAGAATAGGTGGAACGGCAGTTCTTTACGGTGATCTTGGTAATGGGGTTTGTGGAGCCGGTGTTGTAGAAACCGATGAGGCCTGTCTTGTCTGCGGAATCGGTCAGGGAACCCACATGGTAGCAGGCGTTGATTTCAGTGGTGGAGTTGCTGGCAATATAGCCCACAACACCGCCTGCAATGCCCTCGGAGGACTTGACATAGGCGTTGTTATAGGATGCAAAGATGGTACTTGTTCCGCCTAACTGTCCAACCAGGCCGCCACTGTAGCCACCGGAGGAGATGACGTTGGCACGGTTGAAGCAGTTCTTAATGGTGACATTGGAGCCATAGCCTGTGAGACCGGCAGAAGCCTTGCCACCGAAGACTATGCCGCTTTCGATACCGAAGTTCGTGATGGTTGCCTTCTTGGTGTTGCCGAAGAAGCCTACACCCTCACCGGAGGGCTCGTAGACCAGAAGATTCTTGACTGTATGGTTGTTCCCGTCAAAAGTACCGCTAAAGGCATAACCGGAGCCATTTCCGCCAATGGGACGGAAGGAACGCCCCTTCATGTCAATATCTTCCATGAGACGGACGGTCTTGCCGGAGAAGGTATTTCCCTCGGAGACCATCTTGGAAAGGAGGCACAGCTGTTCTATATTGTGGATCTCATACACACCCTCGCTGTTAGGAAGGAGAGTCGCAGCGGGATCGCATTCTTTCAGAAGCTTACCTGTGTTGGAGATGCCGTAGGTGGGGAGGCTCTTTCCGGTGTCACTTTCGTCCAAAACGGGAGTGAAGAACACAGTAATGGATGCAGAGGTAGTTTTGGTCAGTTTGATGGCAAGCTTCCGATAGTCCTCGTTGGCATTCTGACCACTGGGGTTGGGGGAGGAGGACAGGGGCGTAGCGTCCATTTGGGTGAATTTGGCGTTATCCGGGGATGCGATTTGTGCAAGGAGGGTCTTGCCACCTCTGGTCAGGGTAGCTGTTTTTCCGTCGGAAGAAATGGTGATTTTTGCCTTGGTGTGGGCAAACCAATAGATGGTAGAGGCAGAGGAGCAGGTGATCTCGTCACGGAGACGGACACGGGTCCGATTATCAAAGAGAGCCAGGGAACGCTTGACAGCGGTAGCACCGCAACCGTCATAGGCATTCTTCATATTAATGGTAGCGTAGCCACCGTCGTAGGCACTCTGATAGTCTACGATCTGGCACTTGGCATCCACATCCTGTCCGCCGTAGGAGGTAGGATTGATGACCAGGGTGTTCTGCCCTTCGGTACGCTTGCGGTAATAGGTCCAGCGGCCGTCGGTCTCTTTGGTTCGGGACATATAATTGGGGAGGTTGTAGTTGTCCTTGCCCAATTCCTCGAACCAGGCAACACCCATGGCCTCCATAACGAAGGTGCCGATGTCCAAGTCTGTATGATTGGTCTGATTGTTGCCGGACTTCATGGCAACATAAATCTGATGGGCATCCCCGGGGAAGCTGCGGAAGGAGGCAACGCTCTCGTATTCGTCACTCATGATCAGATAGTCCGTCTGACGGTCGTCAAAGGATTTTTCCTCTACCAATTCGGGATTATACCAGACCATAGATAGGAAAACATCGTAGCGTCCGTTATTGGTCTGCATTTCCCGTTGATACAGGGACAGCTCCGGCATATTGTAGCGGTTTGCATACCAGTGGAGTGCGGCATTGTCCTTCAAGGCAAAAGCACCGTCACCCCAGTTAAAGGTATACAGATAGCCGTTGGTTGCAATGAGGAAATTGCCGGATTCCTTCATGCCTTGGATCTCCGCAAGACCGAAATCTGTGCCCAAAACCGTTTCTAAGGTGTTGATCAGGCAAACGGTCATGCCTAAGCCTACGTTAGAATAGTCAGGTCCTTCGGGATAGGAACCGGAGGGGGCGAAAAGCATGGAATTTTGGATGTAGCTGACTGCGTTGGAGAGGATCGCGGCACACTCTACAGGATGATTCTCAAAAATTGCCGCTGCGGCAACAGCCAGGCCACCGTTACACCAGGGGTTCCAGTTATGGGTAACGATCAGTTTTTGCTTATAGTCCGGGGCGGTGGAAACGCCGTGCTTATAGATTGCGTTCATGACCGTTTTTCGTTGAGATTCGGTCATGTAGTGGTACAACCAGTCGTAGCCCAAGCCTACGCCGAAGCTCATCTGCGCTGTATCTAAGTAGTGAGAGGGGTTCCAATCCTTGAAGGCACAGACATTCAGCATTTCCTTTACAGCTCTGTCTGCAAAACGGGCCTCACCGCTGATCTGATAGGCCATAGCCAGCCAGGTGATACGGTTGGTGGCATTGTTACATACGCTGAGGAGCCGCTTGCCGTCGGGGATCTCGTAGGCAAGAACCGGTTCTGCCAGCATTTCCACGGAATAGTTATAGATACGGGTGTACAGGGTCCTCATATAGGGATCCGTTTCTGCCAGCTTGCGGATCCGCGCAAAGTCGTCGCTGTTGGCAAAGATCCTGGGGTGCACACCCTTGGAACGGGCTTCAAAGAGGGAAGTAACCGTTGCCGAGGATGCACTGGGAGCGGCATCGGCCTTGGGAACGGCAAAGGCGGGGAGGAGTCCCACAACCACTACCAACGCCAAGACGAGGGAAAGTACGCGCTTGAACATAAGTCTACCTCCTGTATTGTACTTTAAATAGATGATGGGTATATGATACCATTGTAATAATTATACTGTCAAGGAATATCTTGCAGAATTTACCACGATAAAAGAAAATGGATACTTGTATGTAAAACAAACAATAGGCAGGATGCGATGATCGCCCCCTGCCTATGTGAGAAATATGCAATTAAGGGATTGCACAAGATTGAACAAAATTCCGATTTATGGAGCTGTTCGATT
>JAZRGR010000247.1:0-2759 GCA_045644345.1 Faecousia sp.
CCTCAAAGATGGCGCCTGCCACCACATCCCGGGGCAGCAGCTCATTGACAAAGCGTTCTCCTTTGGAATTGAGCAGGATCGCGCCTTCACCCCGAACAGACTCAGAGATCAGGAACTCTCGGCCGTCCTTTTGCGTGTAGAGGGTTGTGGGATGGATCTGGATGTAATCGATATGCTGCAGCTTGACTCCATACTTAACGGCCAGCGCAATGGCATCGCCTGTCAGGTGACGGTAGTTTGTGGAATGCTTGAACAGGCCGCCAATGCCGCCGGTTGCCAGAACGGTGTAGTCTGCCTGGATGGCGGTGTAATTGCCTTCCGCGTCCCGGCCGATGATGCCGGTACATTGGTTATTGCTGCAGATCAGATCCACCATGGAGAAATTCTCGATCAGGGTGATATTGCTGCGGCCGCGAGCAGTCTCCAACAGGTGGGATGTGATCTCCTTACCGGTCTCATCCTCGTGGAAGAGGATTCTGGGTCTGGAATGGGCGCCTTCCCGGGTATAGTGGAAGGTCTCGCCATCCTTTTCAAAATTGACACCGAAGGAAACCAGATCGCCAATGACCTCCTGGGAGGAGCGGATCATGATTTCCACGGACTGGGGGTTGTTCTCATAATGGCCGGCCTTCATGGTGTCTTCAAAGAAGGCCTGATAGTCCTCTTCATCCCGAAGGACACAGATACCACCCTGTGCCAGAAAAGAATCGCTCTTGGGTGCGGCGTTTTTGGTGATCAGGGTGATTTGCTTGGACTGGGGTAAATTCAGTGCGCAGTATAAGCCGGCTACACCACAGCCGACGATCAAAATATCTGTTTTCATATGTATTATTTGGCTAACTCCAGCATTTTGTCAAGAGCTTTGTGTGCACCTGCGGTCAGTTCTTCAGAAACGAACACTTCACTGTCGCCGGTTTCCAGCACGTGCAGAAGACGCTCCAAGGTATTTTTCTTCATATCGTGGCAGCAGGGACAGGGCGACGGGAAATAGAATTGTTTCTCCGGATTTGCGGTTTTGAGTTCATATTCCACACCGTACTCTGTGCAGATGATGAATTCCGTATCCGCAGACTGGGATACATAGTGGATGATGTCGGCAGTGCTGCCGATGTAGTCTGACATTGCCAGCACCGGCTCTTCGCATTCCGGATGGCTCAGAACCTTAGCGTTGGGGTGCCGGTCCATTTCCGCCTTAAGTTGATCCGGTGTGATGGCAGCGTGAATGGGACAGTAACCGTCATTGAGGATGATGTTCTTTTCAGGGACCTGCTGGGCAACATGACGACCAAGATTCTTATCCGGAATAAAGAAGATGTTCTTGTTCGGAAGTGCTCTTACGATCTTCACTGCGTTGGAAGACGTCACGCACACATCGCTCTGACACTTCAATTCCGCTGTGGAATTGATATAGCAGACAACGGCCAAATCCTCATATTCCCCTCGCATCGCCTGGATACGGCCGGGCTTTACCATATGGGCCATGGGGCAGTCTGCAGTCGGATCCAATACCAACACTTTTTTATTCGGGTTCAGGATCTTTGCGCTTTCACCCATAAACTCTACGCCACAGAAGACGATTACATCTTCGACGCAGGATTTCGCAACCTTCGCAAGATAGAACGAGTCGCCAACATAATCCGCAACCTCCTGGATCTCAGCAGGCGCATAATAGTGAGCCAAAACAACCGCATTCTTCTCTATTTTTAACTGTTTGATTTTCTCTTTCATAAGCACCTTTCCTTGCTGTGCGAAAATTAACATCCTCCGTATTATACAGAGTTACTTTACAGATGTCAATAGAACTGTAAAGTTTTGTAAAGGTGTATGAAATCCTCCTCCCTCACCAAAAGATATTGTGCAATTGTTCATACAAATCGTTTTCACGCACTTTTTCAATCTTTTCAGAAGTTTTCTGTCACCCTTTTGCACGCTCGGTACATATCATTAACAGAAGGAAGCAAAACCGGCTTGTATGTCTGTACCACCGGAAACTTCCACCGCTGCACGATGCAGCCGCAACAAAGGCTCCCACTGAATCGGTGGGAGCCCTTATTACATAACATAGGTTACTTGTACCCAGGAATCCTCACTGGCTCTGAAAAAGTCGTTGTTAGCAGTTTCTGCAAATTCTCTGTAAAAGTTTAGTAAATCCACTGTTCTTGTTATTTGTTCTGTGGTATAGTATCAGAAAAGGAGGTATCGATATGCTAACATACGATGAAATCACAAAAAGTGAAGCAATTAAAACATACATCATCCGCGCCGATGAGTCATTGGGTGCGTTAGGTTTTACAGAACATAGCTTTGCCCACGTTATGCACGTAGCCGAAACTGCAGGATACATTCTACAAACGCTGGGATATGACGATCGAACTGCGGAAGTGGCCAAAATCGCAGGCTATCTGCACGACATCGGAAATCTGGTAAACCGCAACGATCATTCTCAATCCGGAGCAGTTATGGCTTGGAGTATTCTTAACGACATGGGCTGCGACCCTGCTGAGATGGCCACCATTGTAACAGCGATCGGCAACCACGATGAAGGTACCGGTGTGCCGGTGAATGCAGTGGCAGCTGCCATGATCCTGGCAGATAAAGCAGACGTAAGACGTAGTCGCGTCAGAAATAAAGACCTTTCTACCTTTGATATCCACGACCGCGTTAATTACTCTGTAAAGAAGTCCACTTTGAAAATCAACGAAGACAAAACAATAGTAAAACTCAAGTTGACGGTTGATACAAAGTATGGCTCTGTCATG
>JAZRGR010000248.1:0-6337 GCA_045644345.1 Faecousia sp.
CGAATGTTGGTGTAGTGGTGCTGATCGTAACCGTGGTTCTGCCAGACACCGGGAACGGGGATGGTGTCGTAATCAACCGTGTCAAAGTCCGGCTCATAGAACAGCTCGGTCAGATCGTGGACATTGGAATAGTACTTAAACTTCCAATTTCCGTTCAGCAGTTGGAACCGGTCGGAGCGCTCACGGTGCTCTACCAAATCATCACGGCGGGTGGAAGCCGGAATGTAGTAGGCTCGCTTGGACATGGTTCCTTCATGGGTGACTTGCAGATTTTCGTAGGTAGCAGGAATAATCATCTTTGTGTTCCTCCTCACAATTGGTAGCTTCATAATAGCAGAAAAAATTAGGAAAATGAATAAACGGGTCTGTACAAAATATGGACGAAATGATACAATGAAGAAAAACATACCTGAAATTTCGTCAAGGAGGTTAAGTGATTATGTATGTGAACTCCGGTTACCTGAATCAGTCCCGAGCACCCTTTAAGGATAAATCCCGCCCGTTGATCGTCGGTAGCTGTGGCACCTATCGGCTCAAAAACACGAAGAGGTTGCCAACTTGGCGTCCTAAGGGAAGAATTGACTACCAATTGCTGTATATCGTTTCGGGAAAGGCTCATTTCTATTTTAATGGGATAGAACGAATCGTACAGGCAGGCCGTATGGTTTTGATTCCTCCAAGGGTGGAACAGAAGTATGAATACTTCGGTGAGGAGAAACCGGAGGTCTATTGGGTTCACTTTACCGGAAGTGATGTGAAGAACATTTTACGCAAATATGAGATCCCTATGGACGATCCCATTTTCTACTCCGGTGCGTCATCCGTATACTCCTCTATATTCAAGGAAATGATCAACGAGCTGCAGACTTGCCGCACCGGCTATGAAGAGCTGCTCTCCATGTATCTGCAGCAGATCTTCTTGCTTGTGCAACGGACCCGACAGGAGCGTAAGCCTACTGTGACCACCTATATCCAGGAAGAGATGGAATATGCCCGTCGATACTTTAACGAGCATTACAACGAACCGATCTCTATTCAGGAGTATGCGGAATCACGGAATATGAGTGTCTGCTACTTCCAGCGGAACTTTAAGCAGATCGTCAATCATACGCCTATGCAGTACCTGCTTACCATCCGGGTGAACAATGCCGCCAGCTTGCTGGAAACCACAGATTACTCCATGGCGGAGATTGCCGCCATTGTGGGCTATGAAGACCCTCTCTACTTCAGCCGTGTGTTCCGCAAGATCAAGGGCATGTCTCCCACAGAGTACCGAAAGCTATTAAATGCCCACCGTGACCCTGCAACCACAGAGGAGGAAAATACATAATGAATACATCTAATATCATGCCTTTTGGAAAAACACCGAAGGGCGAAACGATCCACCTCATCCGCTTACAAAATGGCAAGCTCTATTGTGAGATCATAACTTATGGTGCCACGCTTCGGGTTCTGCAGGTTCCGGACAGGAATGGTAAGCCCGTGGATATCGTCCTGGGCTATGATACCCCGGATCAGTATCTATCCGAAGAAGGCTATCTTGGTGCAACGGTCGGTCGCTTTGCTAATCGTATTGCGAAAGGAAGCTTTACACTCAACGGTCAGCAGTATTCTCTGCCCATCAATAACGGCAACAATCATCTTCATGGGGGAACGGAGGGTTTTTCTCATCGTGTCTGGGAAATTCAAAGTGTTACGGAGGACGCCGCTACTCTTTGCCTTACAAGCCCGGATGGGGATCAGGGGTATCCCGGTACACTGAAAGCTACCGCAGAATATATCCTCAGTGATAACGCTCTCATAATACGACACACCGCTGTGTCCGATAAGGATACCATCTGCAGTCTGACCAACCACAGTTATTTTAATCTATCCGGTCACAACAGCGGTTCTGCTATGGACCAGAAAATTAGGCTCTTTTCCAATGAGTTTACGCCCAGCGATGGAGAAAGCATCCCGTTCGGTACGGTGTTGTCCGTAGAGGGTACACCTATGGACCTGAGAGAACTGCACCCCATCCATACCCATATCAATGATTCTTACACCCAACTAAAGCAGGCAAAGGGATATGACCATAATTATATTGTTGACGGAGCTTGCGGCGTCCTTCGTCCCGCTGCAATGGCAACATCTGACTTGACAGGAATCACCATGGAGGTGGATGCCACTTTGCCGGGGATTCAGTTGTATACCGCCAACTTTATAAATGAGGGACGAATAGGCAAAGGCAACTGCACATACGGCCCCCGCCACGCCTTCTGTTTAGAGACACAATATTACCCGGATGCTATCAATCACGCAAATTTCCCGTCTCCCATACTAAAAGCAGGAGAACTGTACACTCACGAAACGGTGTTCCGTTTCCCGAAATCCTAACGCAAAGAAGCATGTAGGAAACATAAATAAAAACCCGTTTTTGAATTGGAGAAAAATAATGTCAGAGCCCTATTACAAGCCTTGCAGAGAACTTGACATCTGCAACGAGCTGATTGAGAAATACTTTAATACACAGCAATATGAGAAGTGCTTTGAGGGGCATTTGGCTCTTGCTGAACAGGGCTATCCTCTTGCCGAATGTCAGATCGGATACTTCTATTACGACGGTCTCGGCGTAGAGAAAGACCTTGAAAAAGCGGTCTATTGGACACGCAGAGCCGCCGATCACGGCGACCGTGACGGACAATGCAACCTTGCTTGGTTCTATGAGGATGCCATTGGCGTAGAGCGTGATATGGAGCAAGCAATCTTTTGGTATCGCAAGGCAGCTCTGCAGGATCACGGCCTTGCCATCGAAAAATGCAAGGAGCTTGGTGTCGATCTGAACGCTCCGACGCTTGACCGTGAGGTGATCCGTAAAGAGCTTCAATGCAGAATCTACCCCCTTGGCTACCTTGAAAGGTACAAGTACACGGTGATCTGCACCTCCTACCACGGTAAATGGATACTCTCAAAACATAAGAAGCGCAACACCTGGGAAACGCAGGGCGGTCATATCGAGGACGGTGAAACTCCGCTTGAATGTGCAAAACGAGAGCTTTTTGAAGAAAGCGGCATCAAGGATGCAGATATCTATCCCGTGTGTGACTATTGGGGCTTCAATCAGCAAGCCTGTTCTAACGGAATGGTTTTCCTTGCGGTTGTTCACTCCATTGGCGAGCTTCCCGAAAGTGAAATGAAAGAAATAAAGATATTTGACACTCTCCCTACCGAGCTTACATATCCGCAGACATCGCCGAAGCTGTATGTGCAAGCGGAGAAAGTACTAAAAAGCATATAATTATTTGAGGGATTAACATAGATGAAGATATTAGAGATAAAACAAGTAAATGATGCCCTTGCAGAAATGGTTGCCCTGTTTCGAGTGGAGCTGCGTTCCTACAAAAGTATCGTATCGAAGCCGAATGTAGAAGCCGGACGAGAGGAAATGGAAGAATATCTTTCGGCCAAGTTCCCGGTGTTTGCGGCTCTTGTAGATAGCGAATACGCTGGGTATGTAGTTTGCCGTGTCGATAACGAGGTCGTGTGGGTGGAATCTATCTTTGTTAAAAAGGAATACCGCCGTCATGGTGTTGCTACTGCCCTACATAGCAAGGCAGAAGAAATTGCTGCTTCTTATGGTGAGGAAACCGTGTACAACTATGTTCATCCCAATAACCACCGGATGATCGAGTTTCTGCGAAAGCGTGGCTACACAGTACTGAACCTGATTGAAATCCGAAAGCCATATAAAGATGAACGTCTGCCGCAGACGATTACAGTCGGCGTTCATAAATTTGACTACTGAGAGGCAATGTGTTTGAAGACCTTTTACTATGCATTTAGGAGAAAGATAAGATGATCTATAAGAGAGAACCATGTGCTTTTAATCGCTACGAATATCATAAGGGATTCTATTGTGATAATGAGCCATTAAAAGTGTTAGAAGAGACTTATTATTCTGATTATTTTAAGTTACCAGATGATATTGAGTTTCCATATGATACTGCGCGATCACTATTGTGCGGATCGTGCCATCTTTTTGCATTATCCCTTAACAAGGTTTTTGGATATACTCCATACATTATCAAAGGCGTTACTGGTGGAGGGTTTCACTGTTTTTGCCAAATCTATAGGAACAAAAGATGGTTCTATGTTGATGCAAGGGGTATTACATCTAGCTTTAGTGAGTTTATGGATGAAGCTAAGACTTTCGTTTCTGACGAATATATAATTCGGCAAGTAACTAGTGAAGATATTGAGGAATGGAAAAAAGACGAGAAATACTTAGAAGAGGCACTTTCCTTCGCAGAAACGATAATACAAGAATACAAAGAATGTTATATGTTTTCATGACGCACATAAGATTCTTTGCTCAGGTATTTGACATCACAAAATCTGTCAGTCTGATGTAGAAACTGGGTATGTACCGCGAATGCATCCAGCGAAGCCCAACCAAGAATAATCATGGTAACTAGACAGAATTGTACTTCTATGGTCTGCTTGAAAATGATTGGAGGAAGCGTGGAAATAAAGTTTGAGAATATTATCCTGCGGGATATGATGGAGTCCGACATTGAGGACTATGTGCGCTGGTTCATCACCGAAATCGAGTGGGCAAAGATTGATGCGCCATGGGAGCCTGTGGAATCGGACGTGGAAACAGAGCGTGCATCTTGGCGAGAATACTATGAATCCGTAAAAGATCTTCCCGACGATGATCTCCGTTGGAAATTTGAAATCTGTTGGAACGGCAGACACATTGGCCGGGCAAGCTCCTACCCCATTGACGAAAATTACGAATGGATTGGCGAAATCAAGGACGGTCAGACCGTCTATCGTGCCTTTGGCATTGATATTTGCGAACCCGACGTATGTGGCAACGGTATCGACACAAACGCTCTCCGTGCCTTTATGAATTACTACTTTGAGAATGGCGTGGACGAGTTTTACACACAAACTTGGTCTGGCAACACCCGAATGATCCGCTGTGCCTAAAAGCTCGGCTTCAAAGAGTGCAACCGCAACGTAAGTTCACGGGAGGTTGATGGGCAGAAATATGATAGATTGACCTTTAGATTGGATAGCAAACTATGATTTACACAGAAATGACTATAAAGGCTATGAAAATAGCATACGAAGCACATTTAGGACAATTAGACTACAATGATGTGCCATATATTTTTCACCCGTACCATCTGGCAGAGCAAATGGATAACGAAGTTAGTTGTACTGTCGCCTTGCTTCATGATGTTATAGAAGATACCAATCTTACTTTTGCGGATTTAGAGCAAATCTTTCCTACGCAGGTTGTAGAAATAGTACGGTTATTGACTCATGATGAGACTATTGATTACTTTGATTACATACGGGAGGTAAAAACAAATTCGATTGCAACGAAAGTAAAACTTGAAGATTTGAAACATAATTCTGATGAATCCAGAAGTATAGGATCAAATCTAACTCAAGAACAATTACTGAATTGGAAAACAAAATACGCAAAGGCAAAGGAAATATTATTGCTATAATTGCCATTTATATAATACTGCAAATATTTTAAGGATGAAGGATAAATGAACATACAACAGTTTTGGTCTGACGTTCTCGCCCAGAGAGCAGACGAGATAAGAGAATATTTCCACGCTGATGCTTTTGTGAATTGGCATTGCTCTAATGAGCATTTCACGGTTGAGGAATTTATAAGAGCCAACTGCGAGTATCCCGGAGATTGGGATGGTGAGGTCGAAAAGATCGTCACGACGGACGATATGATTATCACCGCTACACAGGTGTATCCGAAAGATCGCTCCGCTTCTTTCCACGTTACGTCCTTCATCAAGCTGAGAGACGATAAGATCTTCGCTATGGACGAGTATTGGGCAGACGATGGCGAAGCTCCAAAGTGGCGGTTAGATATGAAGATTGGGAGAAAGATAAAATGAACCTTATTGAAACCAAAAGACTAACCATCCGTCACATTGTAGCGGATGATTGGAAAAGCATAAAAGAAATTTGGGTGGACTTTAACACTTCCGCCCTTTCACAGTACGATAAGCCACACATCACCGATGATGAGGATGTTCGTGCGAGAATTGCAAAATGGGCAGGCGCAAACAGCGGCACCGAGCATATGTTTTTTGCCGTTTGCCTTGATGATACCGTAATCGGATACATAGCCTTTAACATCCGAGAGAACGGACACGAGATCGGGTATTGCTTCCACTCCGCATATCACGGCAAGGGCTACGCAAAGGAAAGCCACTTGGCACTCATTGATTATATGCATGAGCTTGGCATCAAGAGACTGTCCGCAGGAACGGCACTCAACAACACTCCATCAGTTTCACTTCTCAAGTCCTTG
>JAZRGR010000249.1:0-41028 GCA_045644345.1 Faecousia sp.
GGGAGCAAGTATAAGTGGTGTAGCCCTGTGCCGTGCAGGTGGGAGCAGTGACCTTGCCGGTATAGCTGTGACCCTTGGCAGGGATGACCTCCTGTGCCACAAGAACCTCGTTGCAAACAGAGCAGTGCTTGCCTTCTGTCAGACCGGTTGCGGTACAGGTAGGAGCGACTGCCTTGTCCGTCACTTCTGTATGTCCCTTGGCTTTGGTGGTAACATTGAAAGCAAAGGTACCGTAAGCGGTATTGTTCCAGGTATACTTGTCCGTACCTGTTGCAGTACAGGTGGGAGCCTTGGAAGTGGTCTTGGTGTAGTCGGTGGGATTCAGCTTGGGCAGAGTGACGGTAGTGGTGCCCTTACATTTGGTGCAGGTTCCCGTCAGTGTGCCTGTTGCGGAGGTGGTGGGATCCTTGGTGGCTTTGTAGGTGTAGGCGTGAGTCAGCTTTGCGATCCCTTCGGTCTTGGTCCCTTTACAGGTAGTGCAGGTGTAGGTCTTGACACCGGCAGCGTTACAGGTAGGCTCTGTGGTGACCTTGCCACTGTCCCAGCTATGGGAGGCGGTGACGGTATAGCCACAGGAACAGGTTCCCTTGTGGTTGCTGTTATCTACCTTGCTGTAGGTATAGCTGTGGGATGCGGAGGTGAACTGTGCGGTGATGACGGTGTTGGCGGTAATGGGGGAGAGGGCCTTGTCCCAGCCCTTGAAGGTGTAATGCTTGGAGGCATCGGATGCCCTGGTGGGAGTAGCTCCCGTGTAGGTTGCGGCTCCGTCCTGGTAGACCTTTTGAGTCAGAAGAGTGTTCCCGTTGCCGTCCTTGAAGGTTACGGTATAGGTGGGAGTGGGGGATTGTGCCGCCGGTCCCACATAGATGTAGTCCACAGTGAGGGAGCCGGTCTTGCCCTGGGCGGAGCAAATATTGTTGAAGGTGGGACGGATGGCATTGATCTCTCCGGCGGAGGTAAAGGCGGCAGACATGGAAGCCCGGACAGTCACGAAGCCCCCTGCGGTCACAGCCTCCTTGGGGATCTCTACAGGCACATAGTCGGAGTTGCCCATAGAGCCACCGTCCTTGATGTAATACAGACGGACGGTGGGATTCCCACCTGCCTTGACAGCGCAATCGGTCATGCGGAACCGCAGGACCATAATATCGTCCTTGTGGGGAATGTAGTGAAGGACCTGAGCCGACTTATCAAGAACTGCGTTGCTGGTCTGGAAGTAGGGGGAGTCGCTACCCTCTGCGATCCAAATTTTGAGAGCACCCTGGGCGGTATCGTAGTGAGGCAGGGAGTTGCGCCCCTCGTTTACAGACCAGTTTCCTGTACTGAAGTCCCGACCGCCGTAAACAGGGGACTGATAACGGAAGAAAGCGTCATCCGTAGCTTGGAAGTCGAAGAGGAGGGTGTCTGCCTGCTTGGAGGGGGCATTATCGGCACTTCCGATATAGACATAGTCGATCTCATAGGTACCTGTAGAGGTAGAGGTCTTGTCCGTATTCAGAGGATCCAGACGCAGGGCGGTCAGGACCTGACCCACAGAGGCCGTAGGTACAGCACCGGTGAAGGTCTGATAGCCTTGATTCACCGTGGCATTGCCGAATAGCTTGGACTTGGCAGAATTCCAGGTGCTGTCATTCTCTGTTAGGAAGAAGATCTGTGTACCCGTGTCTGCGGCATTGGTGCTGGTGACCTTCAGTCGAATTTCCAGCACATCCCCTGTACGGAGGGTGTAACGGGGTGCATTGTCCAGGCGGATGTAGGGGTCATAGGAGGTGAGCTCACCCTTGAGCACCCCTGCGGTAGTGTCTATCACCGCAGTGCATCTGCTGGGAGCCCAGGCAGAGGCGGTGTTGGCAGGGGAGACCTCGTTAAAGTGGAGGATGAGTGTACTGCTGTTAAGGGTGACGGTACCCTTGCTGTCCTTGGTATAGGCAACGGGGCTTCCGTTCAGCAGAACCTTGGACACAGTGGACATAAGGTTGACGGACAGACCTGCAGTGCGGATCCCCGGGTCGGAGCTCTCAATGCACAGGGTAGTGCCGTCCATATAAGCCGCCACATCCGTAACCGTTCTGTCTGTTGTCAGGACGGGAAGGGCGGAGCTCGTAACACGGAGGACAGAGCCCTTGGACAGGGAGGCAAAGGTCCGCTCACTCTTGCTGTTCAGGCTCACTGCGGCGGTAGTGCCGTCGGTGGTGTAGCTGCCGAAGTTACGGGTAGCAGGTGCGGTCTCAAAGGAATTGTAGTAGTACAGGGTCTTCAGATCTGTCTGCACGGAGTCTGTAATATCTACCTTCATAGCCCTTGCAGTGCTGTCTGCTGTGCCGGAAAGGGTCAGCTTGGTGGGCTTGACCGTTACGGTCTGTCCCTGCACTGTGGGGTAGAGGACGGTCTGATAGGTGACGGTGCCGGAGGCGGTTTGCTTGTACTCGAAGTAGGTGGTCGTGGCACTGGGGGCGGTGGAATCATAGCCCGTGCGAATGGTGGGGGTAATGGCATTGCCGCTTGCCTGGGCAATGGTCAGGTTGGCACCGGAGGCGAAGGCAGTCTTGCCGGTGTCGTAGGTATCGCTTGCGACGGTCGCCTTGGAATAGGGCTCTGTATGCCAATTCTGTGTGTAGGAATGGCTCTGGCTGTCATCGGGAACCACCTTATCCGTTACGATAAGGATGTCTCCCAGAGCCTTTAGGTAGCTCACATTGCGGTAGTGGATGAAGTCGGTCTTGTGGTAGACCTTGTTGTTCACCACCCCGTCCATAGACAGGCTCTTGGTGTGGGTGTCGTTGGTGTTGGCGGTGGTCCATGCGGTGACGGTTGCGGCGGCACTGTTGGAGAACAGGTTGATGTCTCCACGGTCTTCTACATCGGAGAGATTCTGATACAGGACCTGGGAGATGCCGTCGATCTCAATGGTGTTGTGGGAACGGGAAATGGAATTCTGCCAATCGTAGTGGGTATGCTTGTTGCTGTAGGAGGTCATGCCTGTGTCCGTCAGGAGCTCCCGTCCGTTATAGTAGAACAGCATTGCCAGGGCATCTCTGTGAGAGTGGTTGCCGGCACACTTGGCATTCATGAAGAACATGGAGTCGTCCTTCGTCCAGCCGGTACGGTCGGTGACGGTCTTGATGCCGTCGAACTGTGCGGAGGTGGGGGGAGCAACACCCTCGGTGGGATCTAAGAAGTACCGCAAATTCTGCACAAGCAGGTTAGAGTCATATGCCGAGCCGATGGTGTCTAAGAGGGTCCTTGCGGCAATGGTAATGTCCTTGGCACCGCCCTGCCCCCAATTGGGAGAGCTGTGGTCGGATTGGGCACAGTGCATGAGATAGTTGCACAGGAGGATGAATTTGGCATCCATCTTGGAGACACTCTTCGTCGGATCTCCCAGCTCCACCATACATTTGCGCAGGTACTGATACCAGCCCAGTACATTGTAGGGATAGCCGAAGGTGACCTCGTTAAAGGAGCCGTCTTTGTGGATCAGGGTGTTCAGAACCGTAGATTCACGGGACAGGTAACGGTTCTGCCACTGGGTGGCACTGCTGAATTCCGGCCAATAGGCAAAGCCACAGTAGAAGCCCACCAACAGCCAGAAGCCCTGGTTGGTGTACACCAGATCCTCGTGGGCAGCGGGGTCGGCATTGTTGAACAGGCCACCGCCGTTATCCACATAGACCATTTCGTCATAGAGCCAGGCTAAGATCTGACGGTTTTCCTCCGGGGTAATGTCGCTGTAAGTCAGGAGATTCTTGTAGATATAGGGGAACTCCATGAGACGATTGCCGGATTGGATGCCTCCTGCATGCTGCCAATCGGCAGTCATCCGCACATCCTTGATAAAGTCTAAGAGGAGGGACTTAGCCTTGGCAATATAGGCAGGCTTGCTGCCGGAAATGCCCTGCTGTAGCAAGGAGGTCATTTGCAGGAAGCGGGAGTTGTAGGCATACCACTGGTTGGATACACCCTCCGGCTCCTTCCAATCGAAGCCACCGGGGATGCCCTTCCAGGAATAGTGTCCGATGCCGTCATTGGATAGGAGGTAATTCCATGTGAGGTTGTCCTCGGTCCAGGTCTTCCAGTAGGAGACGAACTGATATAGGGCAATGGAGGTCTCTGTACTGCCTCCCTCTACACGGGCATGGATCTTGAGCTGGGTGTACTTGGTCCCTGCAGGGAGCTTTGAGGTGTCGAACTTGATGTAGGTACGGCGGCTCTTGGTGCCGTAGGGGACATAGGTACCGTCGGTGTTCTTGGTGTAGCTGTCTTTGACATAGAGGTAGGTGGAGGTGCCATAGGCGGTGTCCGGCTTGCCGTAGTCCACATAGCTGTCTGCGGAGGCTGTGAGGGTGCCGATGAGCTTGCGAGAGGAGTCGTAGCACAGGAGCTTGGGGCGGACGCTCTCGGTGCTGTGCTCCGAGGAGCAGATCCGTACTTGGTTAGTGGTCTTGTCCAGGGCGGACAGCACATAGGCGGCAGAGGTGTCCTTGGTCAGGGCAAAGGCATATTCCGTGAACTTGCTGTCATCATATGCCACCTGCACGGAGCTCTGCAGAGCCTCGGAGAAGGTGAAGGTGTCCTCCATAGCCGCCATAGACACAGAACCGATGGCGGCAGTGGCATAGTCGGGGGCGTAGGAGGCGAAGCGACCCTTGTAGTAGTCTAACAGCAGGCTCTTTGCCTTGGTATAGTCCCCTGCGGAAACGGCTGTCTTCACACTTGCCAGACCGGAAGCATTCAGGTTCAGCTTGCCGAAGAAGGCGGCATCCGTAGACAGGGTCGGCGTCCTGGTCTCAAGGGCAAGAGCCCCTACGGGGAAAAGGGATATCAATAAGGAAAGCAATAGGAAAAGGGCAACTGCCCGAAGCATCTTCATATGGTGAAGCTCCTTTCGATGTGTATGTAGAGGGGAAATTTTCAATTTGACGAGCTGTTTGGAGCGACTATGCCACCTGGGGTACTTTCGTCACCCACACAAATTTCGTTGCCTACGAACAAATTTGATCACTTGTACGTTTTACGCAAAATACCTACGGGTGAAGGGGGGCGGACAGTCGTCCGCCCGCTACAAATCATGATCGATAACCGCTCCATAGATCGGAAGGTATGGGTTCAATGAAAAGTGTCTACTTTTCATTGAAGCATAGTGTCAGACCTTGGTCTTGCCTGCCAGGACATTGCGGTAGTCCTCTAAGTTCCGCTTTAGGAGTTCGGGGGTGTCCAGCTCGTAGGGACAGCGGCTGCTGCACCGTCCGCAGGAGAGACAGGTTTCGATCTTTGCCATTTTCTCCTGCCACTGCTCTGTGAGCCAGTCCTTGGAGGGGGCCCTGCGGAGCATGAGGGACATACGGGCGGCATTATTGATCTCGATGCCGGCAGGGCAGGGGAGACAGTAACCGCAACCACGGCAGAACTCTCCTACCAGCTCCAGACGCTCCTTGGCAATGAAGGTGCGGATATCCTCGTTCATTTCAACGGGGATCTCGAAGAAGGACAGCCAATCTGCCAGCTCCCTCTCCCGTTGGATGCCCCAAATGGGGAGTACATTGTCATATTGGGACAGAAAAGCGAAGGCGGCGGATGCGTTGGTGATGAGTCCTCCTGCAAGAGCCTTCATGGCGATGAAGCCCATGTCGGCTTCCTTACATTTGCCGGCCAATGCCAGCTCACGGTCTGTGGATAAGTAGCTCATGGGGTATTGCAGGGTCTCGTAGAGACCGGAAGCTATGGCTTCCTCTGCGATACCGATCTTGTGGGCGGTGATGCCGATATGGCGGATCTTCCCTTGTGCCTTAGCCTCCAGCATGCACTCATACATGCCCGTGCCGTCACCGGGACGGTAGCATTGGGTAGCGCAGTGGAACTGATAGATGTCAATGTAATCCCGTTTTAAGAGGGTGAGAGAGGTTTCTAAATGGGTCCAAAAATCCTCGGGTGTCTTGGCATGGGTCTTGGTGGCAAGGAAAATGTCCTTCCAATCCCCGCCGAAGGCAAGACCCAGCTTCTCCTCGCTGTCGGAATAGCTCCGGGCAGTGTCGAAGAACCGCATACCGCCTTCGTAGGCGGCACGAACCAGCTTCACAGCCTCCTCCTTGGAAACTCTCTGCATAGGTAATGCCCCAAAGGCATTCTGCGGCACGGTAATATTCGTAGAACCTAAAGTAACGGATTTCATAGTATTTCTCCTTCCTGTTATATGGAAATGTCAGTGACACAGATTAGGGAAACTCTGAATAAATAGCCATCGGCACTCAGCGAATCTTTTGTCCCAACTTTTCGGTTTGGAAAACTTGAAATACACAAAGTATTCCTGCGTTTTCCAAACCTCAATTTGGAACAAAATCTCTCGCCGATTGCTCTCGGCGATTTAATCAGAGCTTCCTTAGATCAAATTCCGATTTATCGAGCTATTGATTTTCGAATTTGTTCGTAGGGGCGACCTGTGGTCGCCCGCAAAATGTTTCGATTTTGTCGGAAAACTCGTGATAATCCTGTAATTTCGTCATTGTCGTTTAACGACAATGACCGTGCGACCACAGGTCGCCCCTACGGTGTTATACGATAAACAGCTCCATAAATTGGAATTTTCTGTTTAGCATGGGCCTTTAATCGGGGGTGGTTAGCTTCTTTAAGGGGCTTTCGTGGATGGTGGCTCGTTTGCTTTCTTCACGGAGGGCACGGAGCTTCTGAGCGATGGTGTCGTTGGTCCGTTCAATCTCCTCTGAGAGCTCACGGGCAGAGACACGGAGGGTACCTGCACGGAGGGCAGAGAGCTGGATCATAGAGTCGGAGGTGGCGACGCGGACGCGGTAATTCCTACCGATCTCTCCTAAGAGGGTTTCGATATACAGATCCGCACTTTCCTGTTCCTTGGTGAACACGATCTTCAAGTTGTTGTACTTGGTCTTGGAGCCTGTGCCACCCTTCACTCGGTAGCTGTCAAAGACCACTACCAGCTCACAGCCACGGTAGCCACGGTAATTGCTCAGCAGATCCAGGAGGCGATCTCTGGCTCCGTCAATATCCGTCCGGGCTTGTTCCCGTAGCCCCTCCCAGGCAAAGATCATATTGTAACCGTCTACAATGAGATAGTCCTTTTTCGGCGGTGGGAGAGTCATTTCTTTCGCTTGTACCGGGGTGGGAGGACGATAGAGTACCCGCTTGTCGGGACCGAACTCCCGATCCATAATGGCCTGCAGCTCCTTGTCATCCAGATCCAGATGACCCATACGGAGCTGAGGGGTGGGATCCCGTTGGGGCTTGAGCACGGATTCGATGTGCATATGCTTGGGGACTTCGCTCCACTTGATGTTGATCCCGGCACCGTGGGAACAGAAGACGGAATCCGGGGTGTTGAGGGTATCTGCCTCGGGATCGTATGCCATGGCGGCTATGACAGCCTCAGTGTTGTGACAGGGGGCGTAGCCTGCTTGCGTACACAGGAGCTTGCCCTTGCCACGGGTGTAGGAAACGACCTGGGACATGTAGTCCTGCATCCCTGACACCGGGGCGGTTCCCGTTAGGATCATATTCTCGCGGACATCCTCGGGGGAGCCGAAGTCACCGCCCATGGCACGGATGTCATTAATGGCACGTCCGATCTGGGAGCCGGGAACCGTCAGCTTAAAACGGTAAATGGGCTCTAAGAGAATGCTCTCTGCCCCCATGAGCCCCTGGCGGACGGCTCTGTAGGTAGCCTGGCGGAAGTCGCCACCCTCTGTGTGCTTCAGGTGAGCCCGTCCTGCGGCTAAAGTGAGCTTCATATCTGTAATAGGGGAGCCCGTCAGAACGCCCACATGGGTCTTTTCCATGAGATGGGTCAGGATCAGCCGCTGCCAATTCCGATCCAGGGAGTCCTCGGGACAGACGGTATCCAACACCAGCCCACTGCCACGGGGCATGGGCTCTAAGATCAGATGGACCTCGGCATAGTGTCGCAGGGGCTCGAAGTGACCCACACCCTCTACAGTGGCAGCGATGGTCTCCCGATAGGAGACACGGCCTTTGTCGAATTCTACCTCCATACCGAAGCGGTCGCGGATCAGAACCTGCAATACCTCTAACTGAACCTGTCCCATGAGCTGAATGCGGATCTGTCGCAGACGCTCCTCCCATACGATCCGCAGGAGGGGGTCTTCCTCTTCCAGTTGCTTCAGCTTTTGCAGGGCGATCCGTTCATCGGTGCCCTGTGGCAGAAGGATGCCGTAGGTCATGACCGGGGTCAGAATAGGGGATACACCGTTGACCTCTCCACCCAGCGCATCTCCGGGCAGGGTCTGACTGAGACCTAAGAGGGCGCAGACCTGCCCCGGATATACGGACTCGGCAACTTCGTAGGTCTCACCGGAATAGAGACGGAGCTGGGTGACCTTCTCTTCCAGCTCCTTATAGGCAATGGGAGAGCGAACCTTGAGGGAGCCTCCTGTGATCTTGAGGTGGGTCATGCGGTTCCCCATGGGATCCCGTGAGATCTTGTAGACCCTTGCACCGAAGGTGTCCGGGTAGGACTTGGGCAGGGACAGACTGTTCAGGGCCTCCAAAAAAGTGTTTACGCCCTCTAATTTGAGAGCGGAGCCGAAGAAGCAGGGGAAGAACTTCTCCCCGACGATTGCTCTTGCGGCATCCTCGGTTGCAACGGTGCCGGTCTCTAAGAATTGCTCCAGGAGACTTTCGTCACACATGGCCAGAGCCTCTCCGTCGTAGGGGTCACCGCAATGCTCGCTTAGGTGCTTACGCACGTCGGATAAGAGGGTGTCGCGGTCTGCACCGGGGAGGTCCATTTTGTTGAAGAAGAGGAAGGTGGGGATGTGGTACCGCCGCAGGAGCTTCCACAGGGTCTCGGTGTGGGCCTGTACCCCGTCTGTGCCGGAGATCAGCAGGATGCCGTAATCCAGGACCTGCATGACCCGTTCCGCCTCGGGGGAGAAGTCTACATGTCCGGGGGTGTCCAGCAGGGTAAAGTGTCGATCACCTGTGGAAAATCGGGCTTCCTTGGAGAATACGGTGATCCCCCGTGTTCGCTCAATGGTATGGGTATCTAAGAAGGCATTGCCGTGATCCACACGGCCCAGCTTCTTGAGGTTTCCTGTTTGGTATAGGATGGCTTCGGAAAGTGTGGTCTTTCCGGCATCCACCTGGGCGAATATGCCGATGGTCAAATGGTTCATAGGGAGGGAAATTCCTCCTTTCTTGGAATTATCGAAAAAATCATGTACTCCCCCTATTGCAAACAGAGGGAAAATCGGTTATACTCTAAAAGTAAAGTAAAAAGAAAGGGGCATAGCTACTATGTTTCAACTGAAAAAATACACCGCACCGGATTTTACCTTGGAGCAGTTCGTGAACGCTCCCGACTGCGTCTTGGTTCCTGCACCCTTTGACGGCGTGGCTCCCGAGCAGTATCACGCACTGAGCATCTTCCCTGAGTACTTCAAGATAGACGGAAAGTGGTACATGGCTGAAGAGAGCCGTATGGACTGCGTCCCCGTATTCAAGGATGGCAGGATCCATGTTCTGGAGTTCCGTAACCTGTACAAGGGCGATCTGGTTGTTACCGGCAGAACCGAGAACTGCGAGGACGGTATCTATGTCCACGCCAATGGCTTTAACGAGCAGAAGGCACAGGGCGATGTTTTCGCCTTCCGTCAGAACCGCTCCCGTGAGACCGCCTTCTCCAAGGATTATGACGAGATCTACGAGCTGCTCAAGCACGAAAGAGACCACGGCAAGATCGTCTGGGTTCTGGGACCTGCATTCTCCTTCGACGCCGATGCTCGCCGTGCTATGTCCAAGCTCATTGAGAACGGCTATGCACACGCTGTTCTGGCAGGCAATGCTCTGGCTACTCATGACTTAGAGGGTGCGTACATCGGCACCGCTCTGGGTCAGGACATCTACACCCAGGAGTCTATGCCCAACGGTCACTACAATCATCTGGACCTCATCAACCGTGTCCGCTATCATGGCAGTGTGAAGAAGTTCATCGAGGAGGAGAAGATCGACAACGGTATCATCTACTCCTGTGAGAAGTACGGTGTTCCTTATGTCCTGGGTGGCTCCATCCGTGATGATGGCCCCCTGCCTCCCGTGTTCGGCGATGTATACCAGGCACAGAACGCTATGCGTGATCAGGTCCGTGATGCAACAACGGTCATCTGCATGGCAACCATGCTCCATACCATTGCTACGGGCAACATGACGCCTTCCTACCGCGTTATGCCCGACGGTACCGTCCGTCAGATCTACTTCTACTGCGTAGACGTAGCAGAGTTCGTAGTCAACAAGCTGGCTGACCGGGGCAGTCTGTCTGCTAAGGGCATTGTTACCAACGTACAGGACTTCGTCGTCAACCTGCAGAAGGGCTTAGGACTGTAAGCCTCAGTTGACAGTGGACAGTGAGTTACGGCATACCTGTTCCACAATCATAAATACCGGAATCCGAAAGGGCTGTTTCTTCCCGACTGCGGAAGAAGCAGCCCTTAGTCGATCCGCTTTCCGCTGTCAATTAAAAAAGGGCGAGTCTCCGTCTTTCGCACAAAGACTATGAGCTCGCCCTCGTTGTTGGGGATTTACTTTTCCGGGATGGCGGCGATGGATTCTGCTACGGCGGCTTCGGCAGCGGCAGCTTCCTCTGCCTTGGCGGCCTTCTTGGCGGCAGACTTTTCCTTGAGTGTGTCCAGAACAGGCCTAATGGCACCCATGATGCCCTTAGACTTGGCTTCCTCCTCGGAAACACTTAGGACCTGGACCTGTCCGTTGGATACAGCCAGGAAGGACAGGGGGGTCTTGCTGACCTTGGCACCTGCACCTGCCATGAGACCGTCAGCCTTCTTCTTCTGCGCCAGGTCGGAGCCACCGCAGCTAAAGCCGCAGTTCAGCTTGGAAATGGGGATCAGTGTGACATCACCGATGACGATGGGGGTATCCGCAACGGATTGCTCGGAGGCAAGGGCGCGGATCTGGGTAGTGGTGAATTCAAAAATGTTCAGAAGCTGGCTCATGTTATTTTACGCTCCTCTTAAAATAATTCATAATCAAACCCCACAGGAATTGGATGAAATTCCAGGGGCGGTATTGCAGCTGTCCGTCAAAGACGACATCCACGTTCTCTTGGTCGAAATCGCAGCGTAGATCCACTGTCCTGCGACGAAAGGTGAAGACGGAATCCATCATAGTGATCAAGGGATAGACCACACCGCACAGCCGTCCGTAATTCATGGCGGCATCTGCGGCATCCTCATCACCCATGACGATGCGGAGAGTGAATTCTTTAAACACGCCTCTGCCGATGAGCTGACCGATACGGGCGAAGATCGCTCCCAATGCAGAGCCGATATCTGCCAGCATCTGCATCAGACCCTTTTGATCCAGGGCCTTCTTGGCATTGGCGATGCTTGCAATATCCCCCAGACCCAAGAAGTTTAGCAGGGAAGCGGCGGCTCCGCCGCCCTTTTGAGCCTTCTTGTCCTTGGGTTCTTTGGGTTTGTCTTCCTTGGGAGCTTCTTCCGGGGGCTTGTCCTTAGGCTCCTTGCTGCTGTCAAAGAGGGGGATCCATGCCACCTTGAGACAGAAGCGAAAGCCCTCCTGCCCGTCGTAATGGAGGCAGATCTGTATGGGCAGAATGAGGATCAGCCCTATGATCGCCAGGATGCCCAGGAAGATATACAATAGGATCATGGACGAAATACTGCCTCCTTTCCCACAGGGGAGAACACTTCCCCGATCATAGTTACTCTTATTATAATGCATAATCGGAAAATTTACAATACCACAGACCTTTACTTTTTAATTTTTCTGTGATATCCTGTTATAAGAATATGCAAATTCCAGAAGGAGACAGAAATATGGAGCTGTTTCGACAGATCGGCTATGTGTTTACCGGGAAGCAACGGTGGAAAATGGCAGGGATCTTCCTCCTGCAGTTTATCGAGACCGTTATGGACTTTTTCAGCATTTCCCTGATCCTGCCCTTTGTATCCATTCTGACCAGTATGGATCGCATGGAGAGCACCTCGTGGTACAGGTTGATCCACAGACTCTTCGGGGAACAGGATACCCAGGGAATCTTGCTGATCCTGACCCTTTCCATGATCGGACTGTATATAGTCAAGAATCTGTACATCATCCTGCTGACCAATATACGGGTCCGTTTCCTCAGTGTCAATCAGATCCGTATGGGATCCCGTATGGTCAACTGCTATATGCACAAGCCCTACACTTTCCATCTACAGAGGAACACTGCACAAATCGTGCGGAATGTAAATTCCGATGTATCCGGCGCCTTTCATGTGATATCCAGTCTGTTTGCACTGGTGTCTGATGTTCTGATCATTCTGATCCTGGTGATCTTCCTCTTTGCGGTGGATACGGGGATGACCCTTGCGATTATGGCAGGGCTCGGGCTCTGCTCAGCTCTGTACTTCCTGGTGGTCCGCAAGCAGATCCGTAAGGCAGGCGAGCATAACCGAGAATACGGTGCCAAGATGATCAAGGCCATCCATCAGGCTATGGGCGGCATTAAGGAAGTCAAGATCATGGGCAGAGAGGAATACTTTGCCCGGGTATACAAGGAAGCAGGGACCGAGTTCGTAGATCGCCGTCGCAAATACCACATTCTTTCGGCAATCCCCGGCAGACTGATCGAGACGGTATGTATGTGCAGCATCCTGGGGGTCATTGCGTACAAGATCTGCTTAGGGGAGAACCTTGCTGCGGTAGTTCCGTCCTTGTCTGCCTTTGCAGTTGCTGCGGTGCGGCTCCTGCCCAGAGCCAATGCCATTAACACCCACATTAACGGTATTACCTATAACCTTCCTTGCCTCAGAGCCATATATGAGGATCTGACCGAGTCAGACCGTCAGGAGGCAGAACGTCTGGCAGAACAGGAGGAGCGACGCAAGAACCCCAAGACAGAGGAGAAGGACGGCACCATCCTCTTGGAAAACATTACCTTTACCTACCCCGAGACGGATAAGGCGGTATTGGAGAATGTGAGCCTGCGGATCCGGAAGGGCTCTTCTGTAGGTATCGTAGGTGTGACCGGTGCAGGCAAGACCACCTTGGTGGATCTGATCCTGGGACTCTTAAAGCCGGACAAGGGCCGTGTTTGTTACGGCACTATGGATATCCATGAGAATTATCCTCGGTGGCGCGAGCATATCGGTTATATTCCCCAGACGATCTATATGACGGATGATACCATCCGCAAGAATGTGGCACTGGGCGTGCCTGATGAGGAGATCGACGAGGATGCTCTGTGGAGAGCCTTGGAGAATGCCCAGCTTGCAGACTTTGTCCGTGGACTCAAGGATGGCTTGGATACGGTCATCGGAGAACGGGGCGTCCGTATTTCCGGGGGACAGCGTCAGCGTATCGGCATTGCGCGTGCCCTGTACCGTGATCCGGAGATCCTGTTCTTCGACGAGGCAACATCCTCCCTGGACAATGACACGGAGAATGCTGTTATGGATGCCATCAATACACTGGGTACCCACAAGACCATGATCATTGTAGCCCACCGTCTTACGACGATCGAGAAGTGCGATCGCATCTTCCGTGTCATAGACGAAGGCGTAAGAGAAGAATGAAAGCAGACCCCGGGAACGGCAAATAACCGTTCCGGGGATCTGTGTATCGACCGACCAAATTCCTGTTTATCGCTCTGACGAGCGATAAGGGAATTTGAGTGAATAGTGAATAGTGAATAGTGAATAGTGAATAGTGTCGGTGTGGCTTACGCCACGGAATAAAATATGGCAGCAAAGCTGCCAAATCAAGGGCAAAGCCCTTGTATTCTAATCCATCCCGGAGGGATACCACAATTATTCACTATTCATTATTACTTATTCACTATTCCGATTTGTCGGAACGACAAATTGGAATTTCACAATGTATCCGGTGATTTATGGAGAGGGGGTGAAGGGAGGCATGATTCATTGGATGGTCACGAATCAATCACGCCGGCAGTATGATTATTTGAACAATAAAACAAATGTTTGAAAAAGTGTTGACAAATGCAAGGATTCGTGATAGGATATACAGGAGGATAAGAGGCTGCGGGGGATCCTGCAGCATTTTTCTCACAGGGAAGGGTGATTATCGGTCAAGAGATCCTCAAACGCTTCAGCGTTGTGCTTTCCAATAGAAATCAACATTTCTGTTAGAAAGCAGCATCAGATGTAACAATTAGGGAAACTCTGAATAAATAGCCGTCGGCACTCAGCGAATCTTCTGTCCCAACTTTTCGGTTTAAAAAACTTGAAATACACAAAGTATTCCTGCGTTTTCCAAACCTCAATTTGGAACAAAATCTCTCGCCGATTGCTCTCGGCGATTTAATCAGAGCTTCCTTAGCAACCACAATTTAACACAATCAAGGAGGTGCATTTCCGGAACATGGAATGGTATGTTTATGTTTTACTGATCATTGGATATGTTGCAGTAGCATTTTTATGCTTTTTCATGGGTATTTCCTACCGTAAAAAGGTCGCTGAGAAGGAGATCGGCAGTGCCGAGGCCGAGGCTACCCGTATCATCAACGACGCCATTAAGACCGGCGAGAGCAAGAAGCGCGAGCTTTTGGTTGAGGCTAAGGAGGATATCCACAAGTCCCGCAGCGAATACGAGAAAGAAGTCAAAGAACGCCGTGCAGACCTGCAGAAGCAGGAACGCCGTTTACAGCAGAAGGAAGAATCCTTGGACAAGAAGGTTGATGCCTTCGAGAAGAAGGAAGAAGACCTTCGCAAGCGTCAGGCAGCAGTTGTTGCAAGTCAGGAAGAGGTCAACCTCATCAAGAAGAGTCAGCTTGAGATGTTGGAGAAGATCTCCGGCTTGACCCAGGAGGAGGCTAAGACCTACCTGCTCAAGAATATCGAGGCCGAATGCCGTCATGATGCGGCTATGAAGATCAAGGAGATCGAGAACCAGACCAAGGAGAATGCAGACAATCTGGCACGTGAGATCATTGCCATTGCTATCCAGCGTTGTGCAGCAGATCATGCAGCAGAGGCAACGGTCTCTGTAGTTGCTCTGCCCAATGATGAGATGAAGGGTCGCATTATCGGTCGTGAGGGTCGTAATGTCCGTACTCTGGAATCTATCACCGGAGTTGATCTGATCATCGATGACACTCCCGAGACCATCACAGTTTCTTGCTTCGATCCCATCCGCAGAGAGATCGCCCGTCTGGCTCTGGAGAAGCTGATTGCAGACGGTCGTATCCATCCCACTCGTATTGAGGACCTGGTCGAGAAGTCCCGCAAGGAAGTAGAGCGTGTGATTAAGCAGGAGGGCGAGAGAGCCACCTTCGAGACCGGCGTTATCAATCTCCATCCTGAGCTCATTAAGCAGCTCGGCAAGCAGAAGTATCGTACTTCTTACGGTCAGAATGTTCTGAATCATTCCATCGAGGTCTGTCACATTGCAGGTCTCCTGGCAAGCGAAATGGGCGTCGATGTTGCCCTTGCCAAGAGAGCAGGTCTGCTCCATGATATCGGCAAGTCCCTGGACCATGAGCAGGAGGGTAGCCACGTACAGCTCGGTGTTGAGCTGGCAAAGCGCTTTAACGAGTCCCCCGATGTGATCCATGCTATCGAGGCACACCATAATGATGTGGAGCCCAGAACACTGATTGCATGCCTGGTACAGGCAGCCGACGCTATCTCTGCCGCCCGCCCCGGTGCCAGAAGAGAGAATGTCGAGAACTACATCCGCCGTTTGGAGAAGTTAGAAGAGCTGACCGGCACTCACCCCGGTGTTGAGAAGGCATTCGCTATCCAGGCAGGTCGTGAAGTCCGCATTATGGTCAAGCCCGAAGAGGTCTCTGAGGACAGCATGGTCCTCCTTGCAAGAGAGTTGGCACGCAAAATCGAGAATGAGCTGGAATACCCCGGTCAGATCAAGATCAACGTCATCCGCGAGACCAAGGCAGTGGACTACGCCAAATAAACAGTTAAGCTCGGAGCCTGTCTCATTGAGACAGGCTCCATTTTTTATACAAAGACCAAATTCCGATTTGTCGAGCAGTTTGAAATTCGCACACGCCCCTTGCCTCTCCCTTTGGCAGAGGTGTCGCGAAGCGACGGAGAGGGTAAATTGCACCATCGTCATCCGTACAAATTCCGTTATTGCGGATGCACTGCCATGCATGTTCGTAGGGAACGACCCTGTGTCGTTCCGTCGCACCGGCGTCACCCGTATGCATCAATTACGTTAGGAAAAGTAGGATAATAGCCGATAATGCATGAAATTTGTAAGACGTTTCCTTTGAAATATATGCCATCGTATTTTGCGACCTTCACGGAACGACACAGGGTCGTTCCCTACGAACAAATTTGATTGCTTGTACATTTCACGCAAAATACCTACGGGTGACGAGGGGCGGACAGACGTCCGCCCCCTACAAATCATAATCCATAACAGCTCCATAAATCGAAATTTTATGGTTTCTGTAAATTTTCCTTGAAAATATCGTCATTGAATATGAGAACGGTTTGCAACTGAAGGATTATGATCCGAGCTGATAGATCTTTAAGGTTCTGCTTTGGAGATCGTGCTCCCGGAGGCTGACACGGTGAAGGGTAAAATCATCATAGGTCTGGTAATAATAGTCCTGCTTCCGGGTATGACAGCAGGAGCTGTAACGGGTATATTCGTAGGCCCCGTTTTTCATAAGGACACAGCCCTTCGGCATGGCTACAGCTTGGAGGATCCGGAAGAATTGTGCCGTAGCTCCCTGCTCTGTATCGCTGTGCAGAGATTTTTCCTTTACGAACACCGCCTTCACAAAACGGGAGATGGAGGAGAAGTCCCCCGGTAAACCCATGGCACCGAAGCCCAGACTGATATTCTCCAGCGGAAGCTCCTCTGACAGAGTGTTTTCCTCCAACCCTTCGTGAAGTCCCATATATCGGTGGAGATTCTCCTTGTGGAAGGGGAAGGGAGGACTGTTGGTGAGTACGCCGAAGGGATTTTCGTAAACATGGATGCCATCTTCTGTGCATTCCAGCACCACAGACCGATCAGCGTCAGATATCATCCAATGCAGGGGTGTTACAGGGATATCCTGCCTAAATGCCAGATGAACAAGGTTAGCTCCAAGCAGGAGTGCTTCCGCTTCCACCGTAGATGCGCATTGGCTGAGAATATAGGGTGTCAGCTCAAAGGGAGCAATATTCACCTTCCTCTCAGTATAAACACCGTACTGTGCGTTTCCGGGAAAGTTGAGTCCTGCTACACTCAGCCCCATTTCATTGGTGGCGTCAAAATACAGTGGATACCCATCCACCACTGTAGCCATGCCGATCATGGCATAATGTTCTTTTTGCTCCGTAGCATATCGGTATGCCAGGGGAAACTTCCGCGGTGTAATGACCACACCCTCCCTGTAGCTACCTTCTACATCCAGATTCCGACCGAAATAATGAGCACCGTCACAATAGCTGATGGCTGTACACATTCGATCCCCTCCTTTTATCCCATAGTATTCCCGGCAGGAGGGAAAGTATGTGATACTATTATAATACCGTGATTTTATGATTGTCCTATACTTTTCCACTTGCATTTTATAGAGACATTTGCTATACTCAGTATTGGAAAAAATGTGCAATTTATGCTATACGACTATGGCGTTTTTAGTTAAAAATTATAGTTTTTTAAATGGTTTTCTGTTACATATCCGGTAACATGGGGATTTGTTCTCTCCTAAATGGAAGGGATTGGGAGTGGGACAGACCGTGAAATAATCATAATTCTATTTCAGAAAGGAACAAAATCTATGAAAGCTACCGTAAAGAATTTGCTGCGGCTATGTATGCCCCTCTTGCTGGCTGTTTTTATGCTGGCAGTCTTTTCCTTGTCTGTTTTTGCTGAGCAGACCCATGTGGGTGAGAGCCGGTGGTCCCTGGATCTGCAGACAGGGATTCTGACTGTGGACGAGGATATCATGAATTATGACAATACGTTGGAATTCTATCCTCCCTGGCATGATTGGATCTATGATATTCGAGAGATTCGGATCTTAGAGGGAGTGGAGAAGATCGGAAACTTTGCTTTCACAGAGTGCACAAATCTCGCAAGAGTGACCCTTCCTTCCACCCTGCGTGAGATCGGTGATTTCGCCTTTGCCTGCTGTGAGAAGCTGACGGTTGTCAATCTACCTGCTAAGGTCGAGAGCATTTATTCCAATAGCTTTGAAGGATGCTCTGCCCTGTCTGCCTTTGTGGTAGATCAAGGCAATCCTTATTATGCAACGGATGCACAAGGAGTGCTGTATAATAAGACTATGACAGAGCTTTTGCTCTGTCCCGGCGGTTTTAAGGGTACCTTTGTGGTTCCCGATCATGTTACTGTACTGAGAGAGTATGCTTTCACCAATTGTACGGGTCTGACAGAGATCCGGTTACATGAGGGGATCACAAGAATTGGGCATAGCTGCTTTTTATCCTGTACCGGCTTGACCCATATCACCCTTCCCAATAGTGTGAAGATGGTAGAGGAGCATACCTTTAATCTCTGCTCCGGTCTGAGAACCGTTGATCTCGGTATGGCTGACCTGTCCTCTGTCAATGCATTTCAGAATTGCTCTGCTCTGACGCAGATCACTGTAGCTGCGGAGAACAGACACTTTACCTGTGATACCCAGGGGGCATTGTACGATAAGAGTATGACCTCTCTCATTCTCTGCCCCGACGGGTTTAGGGGTCATTTCACCATTCCGGAAGGTGTGGAGCAGATTGCATACGGTGCCTTTTCTGCCTGTAACAGGCTTACAGGTGTGGATATTCCCTATGGTGTGAATTCCATAGAGGAACAGGCTTTTTATTACTGTACACAGTTGGAAGAGATCCTTCTCCCCTACAGCTTGAAGCGGATCGGAAATATGGCATTTGGTAGCTGCAGCTCTATTCGGACCATATCCATACCTGACAGTGTCTATACCATGGGGTGGGATATTTTCTCTGATTGTGAAAGTCTGGTCCGTGTCATTCTTCCCGATATCGATATACAGGTTGAAAAGTTAGACTTCTATGGCTGTTATGACCTGAGAGAGATTTATTTCAGAGGTCCTGCTCCCTATTTCTATGACGAGGATAGCAAGCTTACCATCCCTAAGGATGTGATCCTCTATTATATAGAGGGACAGGAGGGGTGGAATGACTCTGTATGGGAGGAGTATTACACTGAGAACTGGTCCGGCAATATTGCGATAGACGTCAAGGAAGAGGACTATTTCTATGATGCCGTGCAGTGGGCTCTTGATGAGGAGATCACCACCGGTGTAGGCTATGATCTCTTCCGCCCGGAGAATCCCTGCACCCGTGCGCAGGTGGTGACTTTCCTATGGAGAGTATGGTGCTGTCCCGAGCCCACGACCACACAGACGCCCTTCAAGGATATTTCTCCTGAGGACTATTATTACAAGGCTGTCTTGTGGGCGGCTGAGCAGGGGATCACAACAGGTGTATCCGAGGACCGCTTTGCTCCCGACCGGGGCTGTACCCGTGCACAGGTGGTGACCTTCCTGTGGAGGGCTAAGGAGATGCCTCAGAGTGCTTCGGCACAGAATCCCTTTAAGGACGTTGGAACGGACACCTATTATTCTCAGGCGGTTCTCTGGGCTGTGGAACAGGGGATCACCACGGGCAAGACCACGGAGAGCTTTGCTCCTGACGAATCCTGCACCAGAGGACAGATCGTGACCTTCCTGTACAGAGCAGTCGATCATATCCCCAATCCCTATGCTCCCTATTATGATGTGATCCGCCAAATTCAGCAGAATGCAGAGCCCTATCCCCTCCACGGTCAAGGCATGCTCTGGGATATGGATGGAAACGGGGTAGAGGAACTGATCTTGTCCTACAATGAAGCTGGGAATCACTGCGCTATTTATACCATAGAGGATGGCAAGGCAGTTCCCTATCTTGAGGATCATATCTACATCGTGGCAGTAGGCGGAAGTCATGGAGAATGCGGTCTGGTTGAGATAGACGGACAGCGTTATGTTTATACCAAGGCTGTCTATTATGATGTAGAACGGGATGATGTCTACGGTGCTATGGATTACTGGGGAGTATATTGGAAGCTCTATCTCCCCTCCGAAAACGGGGTGCATCTTGCACACACTGTAGACCTAAATTACTACCAGGCGTATAACCATGACACTATGGAATGGTATCCCGTTTTAGAAAAATGTGTCTGCCGAATCGATGGAGAAGAGAAGTCCTTTGCAGATTACGAGGCATGGGAGCGTTCTGTGAACATTACTACGGTCTTGAACCAACTGGATGGTGGGTATTCTCTGGAGCATCTTATGATACGATTCAAATAACCTAAGGAGAAATCATATGAAAATCATTCATACCTCAGATTGGCACCTGGGAAGAACGGATAAAAAGGGTAGAAGCTTTCAGGAATGCCATAAATTCTTCCTGGAAAAGCTGTCTGACCTGATCCGTAAGGAGAAGGTTGAAGCCGTCATATGTGCAGGGGATGTCTATGATACTGCGGTATCCGGGCCGGAGGCGATCCGACTCTATGACGATGCCACAACCATGCTCTGCAAGGAATTGGGAGTTACCTTTATTGTGATTGCAGGGAACCATGACGGTGCGACCCGTCTTTCTGTCTGCAACAAGCTCTTAGAGGCAGCCAATCTCTACGTTACCGGCAATGTGGAGCGAGATCCTCAGCCGATTTTGTTGGATGGGGGCAAGGTAGCGATCTATTGCCTGCCCTTCTTCCAGCGGGATCATATTGCAACTCTGTTCCCGGATCAGAAGGAGGAGATCCGTACCACATCCCGAGCAGCGCAGGTATACTGTGACCATATTCGGGAGCAGATGTCTCCTGATCGGCGGAATATCATTGTCAGCCATTCCTACATTGTGAATGCAGAGCTGTCTGACATAGATTCTGACAGATCTGCCCATTTAGGGACAGCATCTGCTATTTCTGCAAGTGTCTTTGATGGATTCGACTATGTAGCTCTCGGTCATATTCACAAGCCACAGATCATTGCACCCCACATTCGCTACAGTGGCAGTCCCATTAAGTTCTCCTTCGGTTCTGAGGAGAAGCAGGTCAAGGGTGTTGTCCTCATAGATACAGATACCATGGAGCAGGAGTTTGTTCCCCTGGAGCTCTTACGGGATTGGGCATCTATTACAGGAACCTATGAAGAGGTACGGCACCGGGAGGACCTAAGGGAGCATTATCTGGATATTACCGTCACAGACAGACATATGGGCTTGGAGCTCCAGGGAGAGATGCAGCAGTATTATCCCTATCTTCTGGGCTTACACGGCAACTCCGTCATCCTCGGCGAGGGGAGATCCGGACTTACTCTGGACAGATTCACCAAGCTGGAGGATACAGATATCCTTGGAGAATTTATGAGGGATATTCTGGGACAGGAGCCGAAGCAGGAGGAGCTTGATCTGTTCCGATGGGCATTAGAGGAATGTGAAAAGGAGACAGTGGAATGAAGCCAATATCCATTAAATTTCAATGCTTTGGCCCTTATTTGGATCTGCAGGAGATCGACTTCACCCAATTTGAGGAGCAGGGCCTATTTCTGATCTGTGGGGAGACCGGTTCCGGCAAGACAACGATTTTAGAGGCAATGTCCTATGCTCTCTACGGCAAATCCACAGCAGACCCTACAGGGAATGACAACGACAGCGACCGTAAACCGGGAAACAGCTCCAAGATAGGGGGCAGCTACCGTGGAGAGCTGTGGACCATGCGCCACGAGAATGCCCCGGAGGAGATGGATACGGTTGTAGAATACATCTTTTCCATTGGTGGGGAGCAGTATCTGTTCCATCGATCTCTCAGGACGATCAAGAGCCGTTCTTCTTCCGAGAAGAAAAAGAATGGGGATAAATATAAAGAAACGATCTATTGCCGCCACCGTAAGGATGGACAGTGGGTCCCCTTCCCGGATGTCAAGGACCTGAAGAAGGATGTGAACCGTAAGGCAAGGGAGCTGATCGGCCTCAATCATGTGCAGTTCTGCCAGGTCATTATTCTGCCCCAGGGAAAGTTTGAGACTCTTCTAACCTCCAACTCCGAGGATAAGGAGAAGCTGTTGGAGCAGATCTTCCGAGCAGGCAGATGGAAGAAGGTCACAAAGAAGCTGGATGACTATGTCAAGGAGCAGGAATCCATCCTTGTCGCCAAATATAAGCAGATCGAGAACAAGCTTAAGCTTTACGGCTGTACGCTGCCGGAGGAGCTGAGGCAGAAGCTGCAGACCCAGAGTGATATGGTTCTGCAGGCAAAGGAAAAGGAGGATCTGGAGAATGCGCTCCTTAAGGAAATCAACCGCCGAGTGGATGATGCTATAAAGCTGGATGAAAAGTTCCGAGATAAAGAGGCTGTGGAGAAAAAGCTCTTTACCCTTGAGAGGGACAAAGCACTCATTCAGAAGGAAAAGGACATCCTTTCCATAGCAACCGCCGCAGAGAGATTGCGGGATCCTTTTAGCTTCTATCAGAAGAAGAAGGAGGAAAGACAAACCGTCCTTGGGACGCTCCGTGGTGCAGAGCTCTCCTATGACAGGGAAATGGAGAATCAGCACTCTACCAAGGAGAAGCGGGCGCGCCATAACAGCAGACTGGAACAGATCGACAGGAAGAAGGAAACTCTTAAGCAGTATGAAGAAAGGACCTCTGTCTATCAATCTCTGGCAGCAAAGAAGCAGAAGGTAGAGGAAGACAGCAAGCTCCTGCAAAAGGCAGAGAAAGATCTGCAGAAGGCAAAAAAGACCTTGACCCAACAGAAGGAAAAATTGGATCTGGCACAGGGACAATACGACTGTCTTCTTGCAGAAAATAAGAGACTGTGGAATCTCTACATTGGCGGCATTGCCTATGAATTGGCACAGAAGTTAGAGGATGGAGCACAATGCCCCGTATGCGGCAGTATCCATCATCCCCACCCTGCAGATCCCTTGGAGGAGCAGATCGCAAAGACAGCCTTGGAGCACCATGATCAGACCCTGGAGGAGGGCTCTGAGAGGGTAAAGGCGTGCAAAACCTCGCTGACAGATGCAGAGGCTAATCATAAGGACAAAGAAATAGCCTTCCACCAAGCAGAGGATCGCCTTAACAATTCCACTGCGGATTACGAGCAGGCACAGGATAAGTGTATCCCAGGGATCCCCGATCTTCCGGCACTGGAAGGAGAGATCGAGAAGCTGAGGAAAGACCTGGATGCCTATCAAGAGGAAGAGAAGGCACTGACCAAGGAAGAAGGCAGGATCGAGCAGGCATTACACATTGCAGACGAGAATCTGACTGCAGCCCGTAAAGCCAGTGAAGAAGCCGAGAAGGGCTGGCAGGAAATTCTGTCGAACTGGGAACATCTACGGCTGCAAGCAGGCTTTGATACAGATGCAGACTATGACAATGCTACTATGGATCCCGAGGAGAAGGACGAAAAGCAGAAGAAAGTGATCGCCTACGAGCAGGAGCTTAAGACCCTCACAGAGGATCTCGAGTCCAAGTGTCGGGAATTGGAAGCAACGGAAAAGCCGGATGTAGATGCCATTCGCAAGGAACGGGATTGTAAGCAGACGGAATATGCCCGGCGAAAGAGCGAACATGACGATTGTAGGAAGCTGAGGGAGCAAATGGATCAGGATCTCCTCGCTATTGAGGAGGCTTATGAGGTCTACGAGGAGGATTCTGTAAAGGTAAAGAACTTAAGTAACTTTGTAGATGGGCTTATAGGCTCCCGTGGGATCGGTCTGCAACGTTATGTTCTGGGTGTGATGCTGGATGCCATTACGGATGAGGCGAACCATATCCTACGGACTGTTTACGACGGACGTTATCGTTTGTACCGCACAGACGAGTCTACGGGAAGAGTTCATAAGAGGGGCTTGGAGTTGGGTGTCTACAGCAACGGCAATGCCGAGGGCAGACCGGCAAGCTCCCTTTCCGGGGGCGAGAAATTCCTGGTGTCACTCTGCCTGGCCATTGGTCTGTCTGTTGTGGTACAGGCCCAGGGCTGCGGAGATCGGATGGAGGCCCTATTCGTAGACGAGGGCTTTGGATCTCTGGATCAGAATCGCATTGGGGATGCCATAACGATCCTGAATCATATTAAAGGCAGTTCCGGTCTTGTAGGTATCATATCCCATGTAGAGGCTCTTGCCGGTCACATCCCTGCCAAGCTGAAGATCCGAAAGACCGAAAACGGCAGTCAATTTCACATCCAATTCTGACCCGATATACCATATATTCCCACTTCCGACCAAATTCTGATTTATCGCTCTGTTTATCGTATAACACCGTAGGGGCGATGCCACGTCATCGCCCGTGGCACTCTCGTCACACGTACAAATTCCGTTATTACGTATGCACTGCCAAGCATATTCGTAGGGAACGACCCTGTGTCGTTCCGTGGCAGTATCGTAGCCCGTACGTATTTGTTATGTTAGGAAAAGTCGGGTAATAGTCGATAACATAGGAAATTTGTAGGATATTTCTTTTGAAATTTATACCATCGTATATTGTTACCCTTGCGGAACGACACAGGGTCGTTCCCTACGAACAAATTTGATTGTTTGTACGTTTCACGCAAAATGTCTACGGATGACGATCATTCCGTTTTCCCTCTCAGTCCCTTCGGGACAGCTCTCCCGGAGGGAGAGCCAAGAGCCCGGAGGAACGTCGGCGGACTGCTCGATAAACCGGAATTTGAAGCAATTGCGAATACAGTAAAAGGACCTGTCACGATTGTGACAGGTCCTTGTAATTTAGGAGTAGAGAATTACTGCTCGGACTCAGCAAGCTCCTTGAGAGCGTCCTTACGGCTGAAGTTTGCACGGCCCTTCTCGTCGAAGCCCATGAACTTGACCCAGGTCATGTCGCCGACATTGAGGACATCTTCCACCTTCTCTACGCGGCGGTTCTCCAGCTTGGAGATGTGAACCATGCCGTCGTGGCCGGGGGCGATCTCTACGAATGCGCCGATGGGCAGGATGCGGACGACCTTGCCGTAGTACAGAGCACCAACCTCGGGAACGAAGCAGATGTCGTCGATCATCTTCTTAGCGGCATAGCCTGCGGCGGAGTCAACAGCGGCGATGAATACGTTGCCGTCGTCGTCGATGTCAACCTTGGCACCGGTGTCGGCACAGATCTTCTGGATGGTCTTGCCGCCGGAGCCGATGACCTCACGGATCTTGTCAACAGGGATCTTGAGGGAGATCATCTTGGGAGCGAACTCGCTGACGTCGGGACGGGGCTCTGCGATGCAGGGCAGCATGACCTGCTCCAGGATCTCCAGACGGGCAACACGGCAACGCTCCAGAGCGTCTGCAATGATCTCCATGGTCAGACCCTTGTTCTTCAGGTCCATCTGGATGGCGGTAACACCCACGGTAGTACCGGCAACCTTGAAGTCCATCTCGCCGTGGAAGTCCTCGACACCCTGGATATCGGTGAAGGTTCTCCACTCGCCGGTCTCCTGGTCGGAGATCAGGCCGCAGGAAATACCTGCAACGGGGCGCTTAATGGGAACACCGGCATCCATGAGAGCCAGGGTAGAGCCGCAGATGGAGCCCTGAGAGGTGGAACCGTTGGAGGACAGAACCTCGGAGACCACACGGATGGCATAGGGGAACTCCTCAACGGAGGGGATGACGGGAACCAGTGCCTTCTCAGCCAGGGAGCCGTGACCGATCTCACGACGGGAGGTGGAACGGGCGGGACGGGCTTCGCCGGTGGAGAAGCTGGGGAAGTTGTAGTGGTGGATATAACGCTTGCTGTCCTCAGCATAGATGGTGTCCAGCTTCTGAGCTGCAGACAGGGTGTTCAGGGTGCAGATGGACAGAACCTGTGTCTGACCACGGGCAAACAGACCGGAGCCATGGACTCTGGGCAGTACGCCGACCTCGGCATCCAGGGGACGGATCTCGTCCATGCCTCTGCCGTCAACACGCTTGCCGGCCAGGAGCCACTTCTTGACGACCTTCTTCTGCATCTTGTACAGGCTGACCTCGATGTGGAGATCGAAGTCCTCGTACTTCTCAGCGAACTTCTCGGTGAAGTCACGGCGTGCGGCAACCAGACGCTCCTCGCGGATGTTCTTGTTGTCGGTGTCCAGAGCGTACTCGATCTGATCCATGCCGTAAGCGCACAGCTCGTCCAGCAGGTCGTGGTTAACAGCGGCCTTCTCGAAGGTGAACTTGGGCTTGCCGATGGTGTCTACGATGGTGTTGATGAACTTGACGATGTCCATGTTGGTCTCGTGGGCAACACGGATGGACTCGTATACGATAGCCTCGGGAGCTTCCTTGGCCTCGGTCTCGATCATAACGACCTTCTCGAAGGTAGAAGCGATGCATACGAAGCAGTCGCAAGCCTCACGCTGTTCAGCAGAGGGGTTGACGATGTACTCACCGTTCAGGTAAGCAACATTGGTGGTAGCAACGGGTCCGTTCCAGGGAACGTCGGAGCTGGCAATGGCGATGGAAGCGCCCAGGGAAGCAACGACCTCTACAGGGTTCTCGTAATCGTTTGCCAGGACGGTGCAGGTAACGACCACATCGTTACGGAGCTCGTCGTCGAAGAGGGGACGCATGGGACGGTCAATGATACGGCTGTTGAGGATGCCACGCTCGGAGGGCTTGCCCTCACGGCGATTGAAGCTACCGGGGATGCGGCCCACGGAGTACATTCTCTCCTCGAACTCGATGGTCAGGGGGAAGTAGTCGATACCGGCCTTGGGATCGGGGGAGCAGGTAACGGTGGTGAGAACGGTGGTGTCACCATAACGGCAGATGCATTCGGCATTGGCAAGCTCTGCGACCTTGCCGGTCTCTACGGTAAAGGGACGGCCGCCGATGACGGTCTCGAATACATGATGATTGGGGTACTGTTTTCTGGTAACCATGTTTATTCCTCCTTATAGAAATAGATAATAGTGTTTTCTGTGGGAGGTTTAGCACTTGAAGCTGCGTTCGGAAAATTCCGGACGTACCTTCAACTGCTAAACAGCACTCCCACAGAGGGTTGATGAATGTGGTTGCTAAATCCCTTCGGCATCCCACGAAGTTTTATCTTTCATGGGTAGAGCGGAGGATTGATAATTGCCTAAAGAGGCTTTCAAGAAATGTTTTTTTAAAAGCGGTTTTAGTAATTACTTAGGCATCCTCTGGAAATTGATTTTTCACGATCCGGGCGAAAGATTTTTTCTCAAATTGCGCGATGGAAACCGCAGGAATACTTTGTGTATTTCAAGGTTTTCATAAGTGCAAGTTGGGGAAAAAGATTCGTCCGGAGGGGAAAAAGAAATTTACAGGGGTGCCCTTAACAAAAAGGGCGACCACGAGGGCCGCCCGATTTTGCTTATTACTTACGGATGCCCAGACGAGCAATGATGGAACGATAGCGGTTGATGTCCTTCTTTGCCAGGTAGTCCAGCAGGCTACGGCGCTTACCAACCATCATCAGCAGACCACGACGGGAGTGGTTGTCGTGCTTGTGCTCACGCAGATGCTCGGTGAGCTCGTTGATGCGAGCGGTGAGGATAGCGATCTGGACCTCGGGGGAACCGGTGTCGCCTTCGTGGGTTGCGTACTCAGCAATAATAGCAGTCTTCTTGTCCTTGAGGATCATGTGTGTTTCCACCTTTCTTAAAATATCTCCGTCGTCTCAGTCGAGGGTAGATGGAGTGCTGTTTTCAGCCTTGTCCCTTGACCGGGTACGCGGAATGTTACGCTGACCGATTTGCCAGCCGTATCATAATATCATATTCTCAGTCAAAAGTAAAGAGGAATTTTGGAGAAATTCCTGTAGAATCGGAAAAATTTATCCCTTCCAGGGTTAGAAGCTGTTTTTTAGCCTCTAATCCGGCACTGAAGCCACCGATCCCGTCGGCAGATACGACTCTGTGGCAGGGCAGGAGGATCAGATAGGGATTCTGCCCCACTGCATTTGCTACAGCTCTGCAGGCGGTGGGCTGACCTATAGCGGCGGCAAGCTGTCCGTAGGTGACTGCCTTGCCGTAGGGGATCTCACTGAGCTTGCTCCATACCTGTCGCTGGAAATCTGTTCCGTTGTACAGAAAGAACAGGCTGAACTCCGTCCGCTGTCCTGCAAAGTATTCTGCTAATTGGGTCTTAGCCTGCTCTGTGACATGGTTGGGTCGCTCTTCCTCGGTCCTGCCGTCTACGAGAGCTACACCGCGGAGCTTGCGCTGGTCTGCGGAGATCTGCAACAGACCTATAGGGGAGTCATAATACTGTATCATCTTATCACCCCAGGAGGAAGTCCAATGCGTGGATCCCCAGGACACTGACCAGGGTTACGATGACACCTGCAATGACTACACCGACGAAGATGGTGGGCAGGGCTCTGCGGATCCGCATCTTCATCAGAGCGGCAACCAGAGCACCTGTCCATGCACCGGTACCGGGCAGGGGAATGGCAACTAAGATGCACAGACCTACCAATTCGTACTTTCGTACACTCTCGCTCTTGCTCTCGGCACGGGTTTCTAACTTGGTAACGATCCGACCCAATCTATCATACTTCTTCATCCAGTTGAAAATACTGCGGATAAAGACCAGAATAAAGGGAATGGGGAGCATATTGCCGAACACAGCCAGCATAAAGGCGACCCAGGGCTCAATGTCCTTGGCAAGGGCGATGGGAATGGCTCCACGGAGCTCGATGACGGGAACCATAGAGATCAAGAAAGTAATAAGGTATTTCATAGTTCTTCTCACTTTGCCGGATATTTTTTATGATTCTATCACAACACTCACAAAAAATCAAGAAAAGTTCTGGGAAATAGTATAAAACCAAGAGGCTCTGTGTGATAACGGGAACACACAGAGCCTCCGATTTGGGAACGGAATTATTCGCTTACGAAGTAGGCTTTTGCACTGTCGGAGTATGCAAAGAGGGATTTACAGAGGGTCAAGAGTGCGCCGCTTTTGTTGTTGCCGTAGGTGTCGGCACTGTATTGGAGAGTGGAAGATACAGGGATATCTCCTGCATAGATCTGTGCAGATACAACGGTTCTCAGCTCTGCGGCTAAGATGGTATCTACGGTAAAGGCATAGACGCCCATGATTTCGTTGTACAGCTCCGGATTCTCTACTTCATAGGTCTTTGTGTTTCCCTTTGCATCCTTGTAGGAAATGCGGAGCGTCAGGCCGGATAGATCCCCGGTGTAATTAGCCGGGTTGAATATGAACTTGAGTGCCACCTTGGAATCCAGATTCAAGGCCTTCCCTGCCCACGTAACGGGAGCATTTTCCAAGTCGTTCAGAACCTTGTTGGTATTGCCGAAGGTCACAGCTTCCAAGTCGGTCAGATATGCTTTGTGTGCATCGGTCATGGCCGCATCTGCAAGGCTGTCTGTACGATAGGACTTGAAGATCTGTGCCTTGGCACCGTAGCGGAGAAGATTTGCACAGAGGATTTTTAGACTTTCCGGTCTATCACCATTGTTCATCTGAGAGTAGGCGTAGGTTGCAATGCTGTATTCGTCTACGGGAGAATAATAGGGCTGTCCGTCCTTGGTGCCGTAGAGCACAGAGGAGATCCTGTCATTCATCTGCACGGCGGTCAAACCGTCCAAGGTGAAGTAATAGTAATACTCACTCTCTACAGCCTCTATCCGAATCACAACAGATCCTGTTTTCTCCGTTCCCTCATAGGTATCAAGGGTGCTTTCTATATAAACCGTAGTCATGTCGAAGCCCTCCAGCATGGTCTTGGGCACCAGGAAATTCACGGAAATATCGCTGGCAAGATTTAAACTGTGATTCAGCTTCAGAGTGGCATCCTCCACAGGCTCCTTGATTTCTGTCTCACCGCAAATGCACTTCCCGTTTTCATAGCTATGAGGCTCTTCCTTGCTATAACCGCAGGAGCATCTTCTTTTGTGCATGTCCTTATCTGTGATATGATAGGAATAGCTGTGGGAGATGGGGGTATATTGTGCTGTCACGATCATATCGGAGGAAATATGATCCAATTCTCTGTCCCATCCGGCAAAAATGTAATGATGATCTGCATCATAGGATCTGGTGGGCTCCGGCCCGGCATAGGTTGCCGTTTCCCCTGTCATACACTTTTGTGTTGCCAGGATCGTCCCGTCGTGATTCCGGAAAGTGACGGTGTGGGTCTGTATAGGAAGATCTTCCTTTGGACCTACATAGATGTAGTCGATGGTAATGATGCCGGTTTTTCCCTTAACACTGCATACATTGGGGAAGTTCAGCCGCAGGCCTCGCAACCGTTGGGTTGTCCCATAGGCGGCAGCTTCGGAGAAGGGAACGGTTACAACCACAAACTCCCCACTTGTGAGATCCGAAAGAGAAAGATTCCTGGTTACCTTATCCGTCATGGAGCCACTGGCATCTGTATTAAAGTACAGGCGAACAGCGGGACTTGCGGAAGCTACGGCACAGTTATGCATAGACAATCGGATCTGTACATAGTCCTCTTTTTTGGGGGTGTAGTCCAGGGCGGCATTGGCCCACGCCATGGAGGCATCACTGGTTTGGATAAAGGGGGCAACTCCTGTTGCGGAGTAATTGTCCGTGGTTTCTGCAATTTCCAGGATCAGATGTTCTCCGTCGAAGGAGGGAGCACTGCACCGCTTTGTATTTACGGACCAGAAATACGCGTCATAATTTCGGTCGCCGTAGCTTTTTGCGGTATAGCGGAGACGATCCTCCGGTGTGTTGGTGAAGTCAAAGAACAGGCTGTTTTCATAGGAAGAGGGAGCTGTATTTACAGGACCTACATAAATGTAGTCTATGGCATAGCTACCCTTGGCAGGATTTGTTTTGTTAGAGCCTACCATATCCACACGGAGTGCCGTCAACAACTGTCCCTGAACGGAGGAGGGGAAGGTAAGACGGACAGTCACAAACTCATCTGCGGGATATGAGGATGCAGAGTGGCCCATACATTTCGATCCGCTGAAGCCTGTGTCGCTGTCGGTCATGTAGAACAGCTGTAGGGGCGTATAGGCCCCGGAGGTAATACTGTTCTTGATCCGTAGCTCTACCACATCTCCCTCTTGGATCTCATAAGCGGGAACATTCTTGGTGTATACAAAGGGATCGTGACCGTTTATGGTACCGGTGAGAAGGCCTGTCCCGGTATCAACGGCGGCAGTGGTCAGATTTGTACTCCAATCACTGTTGAGGGTGAAGTAGTCTCCTTCATCAAAGTGAGACAGGAGATATTTTCCCTCGATGATAAGAGTACCGTCGGTGGATCGGGTAAAGGAGACAGGCTCTCCGTTGAGCAGAACAGCATCCACCGCCTGTCCGCTGAAATTTGCCCGGAGCTCCAGGAAGCTGAGCTTGGGATCTTCTCCCTCTATGTACAGGGTATTCCCCTCCAAGGTGGCGGTCAGATCCGATACTCTGCCGGAAGCAGAAAGGATGACCCCTTCTGCAGTCTTCAGGGAGCTGCCATTTGTGATGCCTACAAAGGTGATCTTCTTGTGGGGGCTCAGGGCTAAAATAGCGGTGCTTCCGTCTGTGGTATAGCTACCGAAGCTCCGTGAGGAGGGGCTTGCTTCAAAGGAATGATAATGGTACACCGTTTTCAGTGCAGGCTTTGTGCTGTCCGTAATGTCAATGGACATGGCAAGGGCTGTCCCGTCGGCAGTATTGCTCATGGTCAGCTTTGTAGGCCTTACAGTGGCAGATGCACCCTCAGATAGGGGGTAAAGAACTGTCTGATAGGTTGCGGTGCCGGATTTGGTCTGCTTATATTCAAAGTATTTGGTAGGTGTGGCGGAGGTTGTGGAATCATAGCCGTTGCGAATGGCGGGGGTCGTAGCACAGGCCTGGGTAATGATCAGATTGGGGCCCTTTTCGTAATCGGTCGTGCCTGTTGCGTAGCTGTCATTGGTAATAGATGCATTGGAATAGGGTGCACAGTGCCAATTCTGGGTGTAGCTGTGGGAGGCGGAATCCTGGGGGACAATCTTATCTGTGACGATGACCATATCTCCAAGTGCCTTTACGAAGCTCACATCTCGGCTGTGACGGAAGTCTGTACTGTGGTAGACCTTGTTATTGATCACACCGTCCATAGACAGGCTCTTGGTGGAGGTGTCGTTGTTGTTGGCATCGGACCATGCAGTAATGGTGGTAAGATTCCCGTTGGCACGGAGGTCGATGTTGCCCATGTGGGTCACATCCTCCAAATTGAGATACAGGGTCTGTGCCTTGCCATCTACCTCAACGGTGTTGTGGGAGCGAGTGGCGGAGTTCTGCCAGTTAAAGTGGGCATGGGCGCTGTCATAGGAGGTCATGCCTGTGTCTGTCAGAAGCTGACGACCTTCGTAATACAGCAACAGGGCCAAGGCATCTCGGTGGGAGTGGTTGCCGCCGCATTTGGCGTTCATGAAGAGCATGGTATCCTGTGGGCCCCACCCGCTGCGGTCAACTACGATCTTGCTCATGTCAAACTGTGAGGAGATGTCCAAATTGCAGCTTTCCATACCGTTGACAAAGGCACGGAGCTCTGCTAAGGTGGGATTGCCGTCCATGGTATCCCCTATGGCATTGAGGACCGTTTGTACCACCGGCTTGGTGGAGGAGGGAGCACCCTGTCCCCAATAAGGGAGGACGCCGTTAGGCTGTGTACAATCTACCAGATATTTTGCCAGCTTAATCAGCTTTGTTTTCACTGTATAAGCTGTGGCACTGTCTTCTGCTTCCCTCATAGCGGCCAACAGAACCACACCGCAATTGATCATTTCCGAAGGATAGCCGAAGGAAATGGTGTTATAGGCTCCATCCTCCAGCACAAGGGCATTGACCACCCGTTCCTGTCGGGCGGCATAGTTACTGCGCCAGGTTTGGGCGGCAGTAAATTCGGAGAAGAAGCCCCCACCCTGATAGAAGCCCGTCAGATGACGGAAGCCATGATAGAAGGCAAGGTCACTGAGAGGCTGATTGGAGGAGGAGAACAGATAAGAGCTGTTGCTAAGGAAGTTCGTCTCCTCCCAAACCCAATTCAGCAAGGTCACATTCTCATCAGCGGTGATGAAGTTTCCTGCCAACAAATGCTTGTAGATATAAGGGAATTCCAGCAGACGGTTGGCAGGCTCCAGATCCTGTCCTGTAGCGGGCTTTCCTGCTCCTGCATCCCGGATGAAGTCCAGGATCCAATTCTTTGCCGTCGTCATGTAGGTATTGTAGTTGGCAGAGGCTTTCCCCTCTTTGAGGGCTGTCTGCACCAGGGAAGTCACCTCATAAAAGCGCCCGTTGTAGGCCGCCCATTGGGAGGGAACCCCGGCAGGGATCACCCAGTTAAAGCCTCCCGACATATTGTTCCAGGAAAAGTGAGCCAGGCAGTTGTTGTTCTTGAGCCAATTCCAGGTGAGATTGGTCTCGGTCCAAGCGGTGGCATAGGCTCCGAAGGCATGGAGTCGCAAGCTACCTTCGGACCCTCCCGACCGCTTTCCGTAGATCTCCAGCTTTACGGAGGTGCTGTTTGCAGGGATCTGGGCAGTATCAAAGCGGAGATAGATCCGCTTGGTATTGTTGCCGTAAGGGGTGGTGCCGGAATAATCGTCATGGGCATACAGGGTAGAGGAGGAGCCATAGTTAGAGGCCGCGGAATTCCCTGCACGGACATAGGTATCTGCAGTGGGAGTGAGGATTTTGGTAGTGCCGTCCTTACAGCCGATTACCAGCTTCGGAGCCATGGAGGAATCTTCACGGGAAGCAACCAGGATCTCTCCCTGTGTCTTATCCAGCATAGAGAGGACATAGTTTCCTGTCTTATTTCCCACCATATTGATGGTATATTTGGTGTAAGCCGATGCTGTAATATCCACATAATTCAAATAAGGCTCTGAAAAGGAAATGGTATTTCTGCAGGCTAAGTAGACCATAGCACCCTTGATGGTACTGCCGGGCTCGGGCTCGGTTTTTGCGAACTTTTGGGTGTAGTAGCTCAGAAGGGCTTCTTTTGCGAGGGTTTCGTTTCCGGCATTGACTGCGGCTTGTACCTCGGGCATTTTGGAAAGGTCCAGCTTCGCCCAAATGCCGGAGGAAGCAGCCTTGGTCTCTTCCTTCCCGGAATCCAAGGCGGAGACCGGCAGGAGCAGACCCAATAGCATTGTGAGGATCAGAAGAATCGAAAGTATTTGTTTCACATCAGTTATTCCTTTCTTTGTTACCAAGCATCAAACAGGACTTAGCCTGCAAAATAGGCGGCGGCGGAATCGCCGTAGGCCACCATTGCCTGATTGAGGGTCAGCAGGCTTCCGGTTTTTCCCATGCCGTAGCTGTCAATACTGTATTGACGGGTTTGGGAAAGTCGGGTTTCTTTGTGATAAACCGCCCCGGAAATGACCGCTCGCATTTCAGAAGCAAGAAGGGTGTCCAAATCAAAGACATAGCGATTTTCTATGGTGGAATAGGGCTTCGCTCCCTCCAATATCTGTTGTACCGTTTCTCCCTTACAATTAACATAGGATACATGGAGGGTAAGGTCGGCGGGATCTCCCTCATAGGCCCCTGTGTCAAAAACAAAACGGACGACCACTCTGCTTTCCAGACTCAGACCGGTTCCGATCCATGTAATGGATGGAGCATCCAGATCCGAGAGAGTCGCCTTCCTGTCTTGGAAGGTAACGGTATTCAGATCTGTCAGCAGGGCTATGTGTTCTTGGGTCATAAGGGAATCGGCGAGAGAATCGGTGCGGTAGCCCTTCCAGCTCTGTGCCACGGCTCCGTAGCGGAGCAAATTGGCACACAGAGTCTTTAACTTTTCCGTTGCACCTGTGTTGTTGAGCTGTTTGTAGGCATACGTAGCAACACTGTATGTATCTATATTGGAGCAGTAGGGAGTTTCCCCTTTCTTTAATTTCAGTTGTGCCTGTATCGTATCGTTCATTTGCAGGGCGGTCATATCTCCCAGGACAAAGCGGTAGTAACCATTGCTGACAGCTTCCGGTTGCAATTCTACGGTTCTTGTTCCGATTTGCTCCGTTCCTTCGTAGACAGGAATATGGCAAAGGAGGGTGAAGCTGTCATAAACCGCAAGATCCTCTTGGGGGATCATAAAGTTCATAGCTATACTGCTTTCCAGACTCAGGGAATGGAAGAAGCGTATGCTTTCATCCTTCTTCTCCCAACTGTCATAGCCTACCAATCTCACAGACAGATCCAGGGGCCCATCCCATGCCAGCAGACTCAGCCTACAGCTTGCAGGATCGAAGTTCCGCGGCAGTGTCAGTTCCTCCTCTGTAATGGTAGCACCATAGGTTCCATGGGGGAGGGTGAAGGCTACATCCATGCCGCCATCTGCATTGCCGACAAAGGACAAGGACCATTGTACATCTCGGAGCTTCTCATAGGTAAGCCCCACATCCTGTAAAAGATCCCTGTAGGTGCAACCGTTGATGCAGAGATAAACGGTTCCCCTTTGGGGATCCAAGGATATGGCGAGGGCTGTATCCTCGGAGTTCGGGGAAGAGAAGCTGAGGGCAAATCTTCCGCTGTCTTCTCCGAAGCTTCGGTAATTGGTGAGATCGTCAAAGAACAGCGTTGTTCCATTCAGGTGAAGCTCCTGTGCCAGCTTGATTCCCGTAAGAGGCAGGGCTCTGTCAAGATCCATATTTAGACCTCTGCCACGGATATCTCGGGTGAGGATCGGATCACCTCTCTGCCTCACTACATCCTCCTGTACATAATAAGATATGTTGGGAAAAGCACTGCCCCAGCCTATCAGATCAAAGGTGACGGTGGGCTTTGCACCCGCTGCGGAAATGTAGAGATAACAGCTTGTAGGATCAAATGTCTCTGTGGGAAGAATGTAGGAAGAATCTATGGTTGCCCTAAGGAAGGTGTCTCCAAGGAAAACGGTCAGTAGATATGCTCCATCTTCTCCCTGTGCAAGCTCCAGACTCCATTCCTTTCCCTTTAAAAACTCTGCTTTCAGCCGATCATCCTTCAGCAGCGGGGTTTTATCCTGTGTCAGTCGGTCTGTGGTGCCTTCCTTGGGTTTCGCTCCGTAAATAGCACCTCCTGCAAAATCAAAGACCAAGCCGAAGCTGTTACGCACATAGCCTCCCGGCCCAAAGGAAAGGGCGATCTTGGACGGAGCGGAGGTAGAGCCGTGATTCACGTAATTCTGCAGATTGGAAAAATGCAGGGATAGATTTTCCAAAGACAGGGGAACATTGATCCCTTCTGTTACGGTGGTAACAGCCTCTGTAAAGGCGAAGCGTAATCCCCCTGTGGATTGCTCCTCTACCTGCAAATAATTTCCCCAGGACTGCAGAGCAGTATTGATTTGGTGGGCGGTTCCGTTTCGGAGCAGAGCATGGTGTCCCCGGGCAATGGTAACGCCTTCCCTTGCAGTACCTGTTCCCCGGATGGCATAGACTCCTATAGCATTATGCTCCAGAGTGACGGCGAATTGCGTTACCTGATCCCTTGTGCCACGACAAAGTTGTTCTCCCGTTATGAGATCTGTTAGGGTGAAGGTGTCATATTTGCTCAGATCCATGGCCTCGAAGGGGACCGTAACCCTTGCGGTCACGGCATTTCCATCTTGGTTTCGGTTGCCTAGGATCAGAATTCCTGTATTATCTGCGTACCTTCCGTAGGCTTCTAAGCCCAGATCCCCTTCTACCTCCACGGAGCAGATGTTGGCATTGCGGTGGTTGGAGGAGGCTTGGTCAAACACATAGCTATACTGCCGACGAATGCGGAGCATTTCCTTGATTCCCTCGTAGAAGGCATTGTGCTCTACCGATGCCAAATTGCACCACTTCACGGTGTCGAAGTAAAGGCGAATCCCTGAGGCCGTGGAGTTAAATTCGTCTCCCAGGGACCATATGGGGATATAGGGTGCGAAGATCCCCTCATAGGCCACATCCAGCAGGTTGTTTTGGAAGGCATAATAGTAGCTGTCGTGGTTGCTGAAGCAATAGCTGTAATACTTGTGTGTGCCTCCTGTTCCGTTGGTTTGCTGGGTGGGATTTCCGCTGAGGCTTCCGTTTTTTACGCTGTCTACAATGGAATGCCCTTCCTCTGTGAAGAAGTCCTTGTCATCCTTCTGATGAGCACCAATAGCGGCGGAGACGGTGCTGTAGCCTCTGTAATCCATAACGCCGTAAAGCTCCATGTCATAGGCCTCTCCACGATCGTTGACAGATTCGGAAATATAAACCAAATTTCTGCCACTGTCCCGGATGGCTTTCCGGAAACGGGAACATACGGCTTCCCCTGCATATTTCGGCTCGCAATCATACAGGATACCGTCAATGCCGGTGGTTTCTACAATGTCCAGAAGGGTTTCCGTATACCATGCGATCAGTTCTTCGTTGGTCCAATCCCATTCTTTTCCGCCCCAAATATCTGATCCGGTGTACCATTGGGGGTGTTCTTTATAAATAGGAGAGGTGGGAGAGGTTCCCCATGTGACAGCATTAAATAGGATGTAGATATTTCGTTTGTGGGCTTCTTCCACGAAGGAGGCAAAGACTTGCCAGCCTTCTTCATAGTCATTGGTTCCCGTAATGGCAGGGTCAATGGATTGGACTCCCAGATTGACATAATGGTTTCCTGCACTGCCGTCATTTTTAGGCCCCGGCTCCCCTATTGCAGTGATCCACAGACAATTAACTCCCATGTCCCGTGCGTGATCCAAAACAGGCAGAGCCGCCTCCAAAGTCCCTTCCTTGGTAGCTTTTGGAATGTTTACTTCCATAATGGTAGCGGAGCTGAGCCATTCGGGCGTTCCGTTCTCATCAACAGGGCTCTCTGTAGGGGGAATATAGGCAGGTAGCAGACCTCCATTCTGTATGTAGGAAGGCAGGCAGTAACGGGTCAGAGAAAGGAGATCCACAGTAAGAGTCGTGCTTCCTTGTGCGGACATCAAATATCCGTAGCAATGCTCCGGCAGGAAGCTCTTGTCATTCCTGACAACAGATCCGTCTATGATTGCACAATGCCGTTGACCGTCAATTTCAATGGCCACCTCATAATTGCCTCCTTCTGCTGCGGCAAAGTCCACGAACCAGTCCTTCCCTGCCATGTTGGCATATTGGAAGGTCTCTCCGGAGAAGAGGGGCTCTCCTACGGCAGTGACCCTGCCTGCACTGAGGGTACCGTTGGTGACTTCCGGGTTGGAGGCATAGATCCTGCCCTTCCCGAATTCAAAGAGCAAGCCGAAGGAACTGCGTGCCATATTTCCTGTGCCGAAGGTGAGAGCCAGCCGCCCCAGCTTTCCCTCGTCAGAGGTACAGAGACCTGAAAAGTGGAAACGGAGGCCTTCCAGAGAAAGAGGAAGGGTCAAGCCCTCTGTTACGGAATGAGCTGCCCCTGTAAAGTCATAGCGGAGGCCGCCCTGTTCCTTCTCTGTCACTGTGAGCCACTTTTCCCAATTTGATAGGGTATTTCCGTAATTCCCGGTTCCTCTCAGGAGGGTGTCCGATTCTCTTAAAGGCCGAGGTACGGGAGCTTGCCTCCAGCCCTCAAGGGTAAGGCTGAAGATTGGCAAACTCCTGACTGCCATAAGGCTCATACAACAGCTATGGGGGTCAAATTGTCCGTTTTCTATGACGGAGCGGGGAATCTCTCCCTGCATGATCCGAGTTCCTATGGAGATACGCAGGGTGTAGGTGTCTCCCATGGTTTCTTCCAGACTGAGGATCCAGTCTTGCCCCTTGAGCTCGGCGGATGTTAAGGCGGTATCTTGTAAAATGGGATCCCCTACCTCTGCCAAAGTAGAACCGTTTCCTTGGGCAGCGTAGATCCTCCCCGACTTTAGTTCAAAGATCAGGCCGAAACCAAAACGCTCATACTCTCCCTTGCCGAAGGAAAGCGCAAAAATAGGATCAGAGCCTTGGGTTTGCTTCTCATAGCCGCTGAATTTCAGGAACAGACCGTTAAGATCCAGCTTATGGGACAGCCCCTCAAAAACCGTAGCCGGTGCCTTAGAGAAGCGGAAGGTCAAGCCTCTTAGGGATTCCTTGACGGACAAATAGCTGTGCCACTGCTCTGCTGTCTTTTTGATGGTACTGCGGCCGGCACGGAGGGTGGTATCTGCAAGGGTGGGAATATTCCAGCTTTCCTCTGTGGCAAAAAACGCCGTGGGAGAAGGAGTGGCTTCCTCAGCCCTTGGTTCCATCCAAAGCAAGCCCAGGAACAAGGCTGTGACCAGCAGAGCGGCCACGCCTCGACGGAATATGTGTGTTCGACGCATTTTATCAGATCCTTTCCAATGGTTGTTTACATTTATTATACCATTCTGCCATGGAAAGGCAAGGTAAAAAAGAAAAAACGATAGAGAGGGGAAGTTATGTATAAATTTAAAAAATTCTCCGATTTTATAAAAAAATGCTTGCTTTTCTGCCGGGTTTCTTTTACAATATCCCGGTAAAAAATGAAATCTAAAAAAGAAGGATCGTGATAGAAACTCATGAACAAATTGAAAGAAAACAAAATGGGCGTCATGCCTGTTGGCAAGCTGTTGTTCCAGATGGCACTGCCCTTGGCTCTGTCTATGCTGGTACAGGCTCTGTACAATGTGGTAGACAGTATCTTCGTATCTCGGATCTCCGATGTGGATAATTATGCCCTTACTGCAGTTTCTACAGCTTTCCCGGTGCAGAATATTATGATCGGTATAGCTACGGGTATTTCTGTAGGTGTCAATGCCCTCATGTCCCGTGCCTTGGGCGAGGGAGATCGGGAGAAGGTCAGCCGTGTGGCTAAGAACGGCATGGTCCTGTCCGCTATGGGTATGGTTCTGGTTATCCTGTTTGGCATTTTCGGTGCACAGTGGTTTATGAACACCCAGACCAACAGCCCGGAGGTTGTCGCTTACGGTGTCAGTTACATACGGATCATTTCTATCGTGTCCTTCGGCATCTTCGGTGAGGTCCTGTTAGAGCGGTTCCTCCAATCCACGGGCAGGACCACCTATACCATGTTCACCCAGGGGATCGGTGCCATTGTCAATATCATTTTGGATCCTATATTTATCTTCGGTCTGGGTCCCATCCCCCGTATGGAGGTTGCCGGTGCCGCTGTGGCAACGGTCATCGGTCAGATCGTAGCCTGTATCATGGCTGTGATCTTTAATCTGAAGCGGAACCCTGATGTGGAACTGAAATTCAGCGGATTCCGTCCCAGTGGAAGGACTATGGGTCAGATCCTTGGGATCGGTATTCCCTCCATTGTCATGGTTGCCATTGGCTCCATCATGTATTCCACCATGAATATTGTCCTCAAGGGCTTTGATACCCTGGCTCCCGACCTTGGTCTCACAGGTACCACGGTTTTCGGTGCTTATTTCAAGCTTCAGAGCTTCATCTTCATGCCCATCTTCGGCATCAGTAATGCAGTTCTTGCCATTACCGCCTATAATTACGGTGCGGCTAAGCCGGATCGGATCCTTCAGACCATTCGCTACGGCTGTTGTGCCTCCGTGACCATTATGACCATCGGTACGGGCTTGTTCCATGTGGCACCTGAACTGCTTTTGGGCTTCTTTAACCCCAACGAGCAGATGTTAGAGGTTGGCATTCCCGCTCTGCGGACTATCAGCCTCCCCTTTATTGCCGCCGGTGTGTGCATCATCTTCAGTAATGTGTTCCAGGCTTTGGGCCAGAGTATCCACTCTATGATCAGCTCCATCTGCCGCCAGCTCCTGGTTCTGATCCCTGCCGCCTACCTCCTGTCCCTGACGGAGAACATCGACATGGTATGGTTCGCCTTCCCCATTGCAGAGATCGCATCCTTTGCCTACTGCACCACCATGATGGTCTCCCTCTACCGCAAGAAGATCCGCCCCCTGGGCAAATAATCGTAAAAAGCCTGCCGTTACAGATTGATGTAACGGCAGGCTTTTTACGGCCAAATTCCGATTTATGGAGCAGGTCGATTTCCGAATTTGTTCGTAGGGGCGACCTGTGTGTCAAGAGTAACATGGTATACACTTTGTGTACTTACATGGTATACACATTTCTCCATTTAAAAATACATTGTTGTTCTTAGATTCTGAGCAGGAGGCA
>JAZRGR010000250.1:0-8037 GCA_045644345.1 Faecousia sp.
TTATCCTTGGCAACATCAATTCCAACACAAATCATACTCGTACCTCTCGTTCAAAAGTTTTCGATGCTGTATCCGCAGACACCCTTGCTCCTGTAGCCTCGTGCGAAATAAACCGTCAGGCGGTATCTTACTGATTAACAAACCTGCAAAGGGCTGTGGTCGGAGCCTGTGCTAAACCATCGAGTGGTAGGGGACGGAAACCGATCCACAGCATCCTCTACAGTGTAGCACAGGTTCACACTTTGAACAACATTGAGCTACGACTCCATTATACGAGGGGACGGAGATGTGTGTTGGAGGGGTTACACAGACGGGAGTATGCTTTGAGCATTTGGAGATCCTGTCAGCAACTCTAACACAGGGGACGGTTCTCTGTGTTGCGAGAAATAGTTCTGTTTTCTACGGAAATGACGAGAATTTCTGTGTGATGAGATAGCAAAAGTCGTAGATTTCACTCAGCACACAGAACCGTCCCCTGTGTTAGTCGCAAACGCTGTATGGTAAGTATAATAAGCCAGTTTTTCGGATTGACTATCAAGGACGCTCACACGGAGGAATATCTTGTCCACATGTTCATTTTAATGTCATATATGAAGGATTAAATGGTGTATTCGTTAATAAAGGACCCATTATGCCATACCTTGGAGTGGAGGTGTTATTTTGAGTACATGTCTTTTTTTAATTAGAAATATTTATATAATTGATTCTCTGCGAAGAGATTTGATGTCTTTCGTAAATGTCGTTAACTTCGGTATTGATTTTCATCCCTTTGATGAGATGCTGTTAACTGAACACCAAATTTCTTTGCAAACATGGGATTTTGTCTTTGAATTATGCGATTCTTTCAAATATCCCGGCTCCTGTGACCTGGTCCTCTATCCAGAGGGGTATCCAACCAATGGTAGAGAACACCATTTGTCCTTTGAAGAGCGAATGATGACGATACAGCAAGTAGCTGAAATTGCACTGAAACATTGTGACGAAGTAGAATTATTTCTGAGCGATGATAATCCATACTTGCCCAGCTTTGTTAATTTGAATACACCATGTCAGGACGTAGCAAAAACATTATGTTTACAATATATGCAATATAGCGAGTGTCATTATCCGTTTGATATTCCATCGATTCATATGAAAATCCACAGGACACAGGACAGACTTACTATTAAAAGTCAAGCCCGTAACACGGGGGACGGTTCTCTGTGTTGCGAGAAATAGTTCTGTTTTCTACAGAAATGACGAGAATTTCTGTGTTCTGAGATAGCAAAAGTCCTATATTTCACTCAGCACACAGAACCGTCCCCTGTGTTAGTGTGTTAGCAGCGTTCAATGGTGTAACTGCCGAAATATTGGATGTGTACGGCATCATCCCTTCTGCTGGCCTTTCAGTAACTTATTACACGTCTGTTGGAGATGGTTGGACTTACGGCAAAGCTAATATAGAATGGAAAACCAATAATTATAAAAATCTTCTTCCTCCAAGAAGTCAAGGAGAGTTGGTTGTATGAAAAGAAAAATGCATAGGATCATTGAGGTATCAACTGCTATCGACGACCTTGAATCGATTTTAAAAAGCTCGTGCATTACACGATTCAAACAAGATAAATTCAAAGTTTTAATTCCACCACCTATGTATGGCTACCGTCTCAGTACTGCTAAAGTCATTTGCGGTAAGATAGAGCATAATAATGTGATCACTATATATGTTCGACCGACACTATTTGAGCTTCTGATTGGAATAGTATTTGCTCTAATCCTAATCTACTGTTTTATTAATGTCCTTTTATCACATGTTTCCATCCGCTTTTTTGTGTGTTATGTTGCTTTTGTTGTATTCTACGTTTTCCAAACCCTGTGGCATATGAAGGAGTGCTTGGATTCGTATTGTCAATGGATAAGACTAACGATAAATGGAAATATCAAATAACACAGACTTACTGTTATGAAGTGACGTTTGTCAATAGGTAAAAACGTAGCACAGACTTACTATTAAAAGTCAAGCCCAAAATTGACAAGAATTAAGGTTTTTCAAAGATTGACCGCCGCCCGTTGACAAGCAGCAGACAAATGCTGTTAGCGAGGCAGCGAGGGCGAGCAGGACAGGGGACAGTTTGCGCTTTTTAGGTCTCACTTTTTATGAGGGTTCACGCAAACCGTCCCCTGTCCTGCAATTATGATTTATAGGGGCGTGATTTGGTGGTTTGTGCGTTTTCACGCAGCTCAGCAAATCGGAATTTAGCCATGGCCTTGACGCTGTTTACGGTTGGTGCTTACTTGACATTTGAAGAAAGTCATGGTACACTAACTACAGATGTAGTTTGCATTGTTCCTGTGGGCATTTCCTCTACATCCAATTTCATATGATGGAGGTTTGTTATGAAAAAGAAACTGTTCAGCGGCTTGCTCATTGTATGTCTGCTCTTTGGGATCATGGCTCTGCCCATCCAAGCAAGCACTTCTTTTGAAAACGGGGATTCCATTTATGATCCCGTACAAGTACAGGATCTGACAGGGCCTAAGTTTTCCGATATCATTGTGCGGAATTACGATCATGATCTGATCTATTACACCCTCAACGAAAAATGGGGCGTGATGGATGTTTACGGAAAAGCCGTTTTACCTCCTGTGTATGATGGCTTCAAATACATTGGAGACGACTATTATACTGTCGGCAAAGACGGCGGCTGTGCTCTGTTTTACGGGGTCCAACAGTTAACTCCCTTCAGCTACAAGGGTATAGAAAAGATGGCCTGTTGCTTCAAAATGACCCTACCGGACGGAACCCTTGAGTTCCGGGATCACAACATAAACAAAGTCTCTGTCCCTACCGTGGGGGATGCAAAATGGTCCGTGATCGAAATCATCCCTTATAAGGCCATCCTTTTATACAAGGAAGAAAATATCTGGGTTGATATCGAACACGGTGGGATCCCTTATCCCTCTCGCTTTTATCGGCTACTGGATTGGAAGGGGCAACTGATTGCAGAGTCTAAGATCGACGGTGGAGAAATTATCATTCGGGATGACAACAGCTTTACCATTGAGGTCAGCTCCTATACCGGCGAAAAAGAATTGAAGTATATCGACGAAAGCCTGGCACCGAAGAGCTGTCCCAAGGGCTATGCTCATGTAAAGGACGAACATTACGCTAACAGTCAATACCACCTTCTCTATAAGGCGGACGGATCCAATACGGTCTACTATCTCTACGATACCGACTACAATGAGATCTGCAAGCTGGACACCTCCTCCGATTTCGGTACGCCCGTCCATTCCGTATCCGATACACTGTTCGTAGTCATGAACTCCGTCGGGAATTCTGTTCTTATGAATTCTCAGGGACAGGAAGTGTCTATCCTGCCCGGATGGTTCAGAACCCTTGCAGGTGTTTCCGCATACGCAGATCCGGATTCCCCCTATGATAGATTTATTATGGGCGACGGAGAAAACTGCTATCTCTATGACGAGATCGGTCATCAGCTGGCTGTGTTGGAAGGTGCCAAGCTGTGCGAAGTCAAAGATGGATATATCGTTGCAGACCTGGGCGATCAAAAGTATGCTCTGTATGACTTAGAAGGTAATTTCCTCTTTTCGTACGATTCCTACTCCAAGATCCATATCGCTCACGGTATCATTATGCAGAAAAATGATAATGGCTGGGCAGCTGTGCTGGACCGGGAAGGTAATCGGTTAACAGACTATATCTTTGGTCTTTGCCAACGTGTCGGTACTTTCGGTCTGATGTACGTAAGGATCCGAGGTGGCGAGCATGAAAAATATTTCTTAGTCAACAATCAGGGCCAGATTCTGAATGAAGAGGGCTTTGACGAATGGCCCCAAGACTGTGGAGAATACTGTGAATATAAGATTGGTGGAAAAACAGGCTTCCTCCGTATTGTATACCCCGGAGATGATGTATTTACGGATGTTCCCTACGGTACTTGGTATTATGATTCCGCAGAGACCTGTGCAGAGCTGGGACTGTTCAACGGAACCGCTCCTGCCAAGTTCTCTCCCGAGAAGACCATGACCCGTGCCATGCTGGTAACGGTCCTTTGGAGACTGGATGGAGAAAAGACCCCCAATGAACCTGCAGACTTTACAGATGTCTCCTCCGGAATTTGGTATGCCGATGCAGTGGCATGGGCCGCAGAAAACGGTATTGTAAACGGTACGGGAAAGGGAAAATTCGACCCCGAAGGCAATGTGACCCGTGAGCAGATCGCAACCATTCTCCGCCGCTATGCAGAGAGCAAAGGCATAGACACGGACGCTCAGGCAGATCTGTCTGCCTACCCCGATGCAGAGGAAATCAGCTCCTATGCAAAGGATGCTATGGCTTGGGCCAATGCCGCAGGTCTCATTAACGGCAACAAGATGGGACAGACCGTTTTCCTCCAGCCTAAGGGCAATGCTACCCGTGCACAGGTTGCAGCCATTTTGATCCGTTATATCAACAACCTGCGTGAGTCTGAATAAAGGAAAATGAGACTATGTCTTTTGATTTGGTTCACCCGATTACAAAGGCGATGTTCCGTGTACGTAGCACAAGGGACGGTTCTCTGTGTTGCGAGAAATAGTTCTGTTTTCTACGGAAATGACGAGAAATTCTGTGTGCTGAGATAGCAAAAGCCCTAGACTTCACTCAGCACACAGAACCGTCCCCTGTGTTACATTTTGATAAGACATGATGGAAACGGAAATTATTTAGTATATAACGCATATTCTAATAAACCTACAGCATATCCGTACAATAGCTTTGAAGAATTTATGCCGAAGGGGGAAGTATACATTGCTGGATTTTATATTGGTTAAAAAAAGAAAAATCATATTCTTGGCAGTCCTTGTCCTTATGACTTCTACATTCCTAAGTGCTTGTATAGGTGTAGATCTGTTTTACGGCACACGACCTTTTGATTATCCGGACTCCCTATGGGTCTGCGAGGAACCACACATAACTTTAAAAGTCAGTTCAAACAACCTAACAACAGCTTATTTCGGAGATGAAGAAAACGGTACAACATTTGATCTCACCTTTGGGTATGGAAGAAATGTGGATGCTTTTGAATCCGGAGCAGAGGTAATATCGGATGACACAATTCTGTTTCGTGGCGATTGCAGGTTCGCGGAAGACCATTTTGTGATTACCTTATCCAAAGATAATGTCTGGGACGGAAAATACCCGACGCTATATTTTACTAGAGAAAAGTAATAGCACGAGGGGACGGTTCTCTGTGTTGCGAGAAATAGTTCTGTTTTCTACGGAAATGACGAGAATTTCTGTGTGCTGAGATAGCAAAAGTCCTAGATTTCACTCAGCACACAGAACCGTCCCCTGTGTTATGTATAGTAGGAGGATAATAGTAAATGAAATCTCGATGGTTGACTGTAAGTATATTTTCTCTTGTTATGATGGCAATTTTAACTTGTTTTTTTGTCTGTAAAAACAAGAAAATGGAAGATGTACATTCCGACAACCTTTCCATTACGGAAAGTAATATGGAGGAGCAATTTGATCCAATATTCGAATCCTGGGTGGAAATTGACGGAAAGCCCTTTGGTGTATACACAGATAACGATCCACAAAATACAGCTCCTTCTGTCCCTTTCTTTAGTATAGATGACATGGAGCAATTCTTTCAGGAACATCCAGAGGCTGCAACTCTAACAGGGGGATAGGACAGGGGACGGTTTGCGTGAACCCTTATAAAAAGTAAGACCTAAAAAAACGCAAACTACCCCTATCAATTTCAAATTTGATCTAAAGCTGTCGTCTAAATCGTGTTATCTCTGTAGCACATAGCACAAGGGACGGTTCTCTGTGTTGCGAGAAATAGTTCTGTTTTCTACGGAAATGACGAGAATTTCTGTGTGCTGAGATAGCAAAAGTCCTAGATTTCACTCAGCACACAGAACCGTCTCCTGTGTTATGGGTTGGGGTGATTATATTACTAAAATTGCCATTCCCTCTGTGACAGCCAACATGCTGGATAGACAAGGTCGATTACCTTATGATTATTATGGATCCCCTTGGGAGGCGGAAGCAGATAGGTTAGGAGGTGTATTTAGATCAAATAACAATACTCCTTGGCCTGAAGATGCATACAATTCTTATTGGGATTTGATCAAACTTTTCGTTAATTAAGGAGGATGGTTATGAAAAGAAACATGGTATGGTTTCTTGTGATCCTGTTGATGTGCTTGTGTTCCTGTGGTCTGGATAACACGTACTCGTTTATGAATCCAGAGAAGGAAATAGATTATATTACAATTGCAACGATTACAATTGACGAGAACAAGGAACTTCAGCAAACGGAAGGTAAAGCGATTAGTGACATAAATGGTTTTTTAAAAGATTTTAGATGTATGAGGTGTGATTCTTGGTGGGGAGACCCAATCGGTATAACAGAAGATTGCTATGCAATTAAGGTTGTATATCAAAATGGAGAGTATGAATTAATTGCATGGAATGGAAAAGCGGAATATCGAGAGGATAGTGGATTTCGTAATTACAGGGGATATCACATGTTTGATGAAGATGAGTTCCAAAGAATAATTTCTGCATACCAGTAGCACAGTAGCACGAGGGGACGGTTTGCGTGAACCCTCTTAAAAAGTGAGACCTAAAAAAGCGCAAACTGTCCCTATCATTTCCCTTATCTCTCTAAGGTTATCGTCTAAGTATCTTTATCTCTGTATTCTTGTTGGGTAAAGGGGATCGTAATACTGTTCCCTTTCCAACAAGATATAGACCATTTCTAATAACTTCCGGGCTACTGCGATGTTTGCTTTTTTCTGTCCCCTGTGTTACGATTTTGGGGGACTAATCTTATAAGGGACCTAATAGATAGCATTTGTACTGTAGAAGTATCTTATGATAAGCAAGACAGAGGATATCGTTGTGATGTATATCTTGGCGATTCAAATGGATATGTTTATATAAATAAAACAGAAATTGAAACTAATAAAGTTGACGCTATATTGTTTTGGCTCATGAATTAATACATGCATACCGAAATACTCAAAACTGTTTGGTATTGGATGATTATTTGCAAGAAGAAGCGGACACAATTGGTCTTGTAAAATGGAAGCAAAAGTGGTGGAAGCGGAAAAGATATACTGGTAAGTATTGCGGACCTACAGAAAATCGAATTAGAAAAGAAAATGGACTACCGGCTCGAACTAAGTATTAACTACAATAGTATAACAAGGAGTATATATGATGAAAATACGATTTTTAACTATGCTTACTGTTGTGCTTTGGCTATTTTGTTTATCCTCGTGCACAAAGGAAGTCGGTTCTGAAGGCGAAAGTGCTGATGTATTATTTTCTATTAGAGTAGAAAGCGGATGGTCCGATTCAAAGCATATTTTACTTTATTCAAATGGGCTGTTTCAAGTATATTCCGGGGATGATAATTTGGAGCGTTGCATTAAACGCACAACAGATTGCCTCATTTTTAGCGAAAAATTATCTCCTCAAACTTTCGAGGATATTGTTGAAATATGGGATCATTTACCAAGTTGTCGTCCCGATTCGCTTATTAGTTTTGATGGACCTATGGCTACATTTCAAAAAGATGGAAATGAGTACTCGTTTTATTTATCTTCGCAGGTGAATTCGGAATTAGCCTCCTTTGTAATATCTCTAATGGAAATATATAGGATAGGGGACGGCTTGGTAGCACATTAGCACAAGGGACGGTTCTCTGTGTTGCGAGAAATAGTTCTGTTTACTACGGAAATGACGAGAATTTCTGTGTGCTGAGATAGCAAAAGTCCTAGATTTCACTCAGCACACAGAACCGTCCCCTGTGTTATGTTATAGAGGATCTGGCACTCAAGGTACATTATGTAAACCATAAAGGACAGACTGCCGAGGCTGTGGTGACAGATCCCGTCCTGTACAATCCTGCCATGAACAGCTACGCCTTTTCCTTTGACGGACTCTTAGCCGCAGAGCTGCGGACCGTGCTGGATGCCGCTGTGTACGCAGGAGATACCCGTCTGTCTCAGACCCTGCGCTACAGCCCCGAC
>JAZRGR010000251.1:0-8442 GCA_045644345.1 Faecousia sp.
CGCCTATTGATTTAGAGTGCGATTTGTATGGCGAAAGTTTAACTATTCACTATTCACTATTACTTCTTACTTCAATTTCGATTTATTGCGACCGAAGGGAGCGATAAATCGGAATTTGCACAAGGAACGACGGTGCCTCAACAGCACCGTCGTTCCTTGTGCAAACTGATTATTACGAATGTGTTCGGGGGATCATTTTACGGGGTGGGTCCAGTGCTGACCGTTGTAGATATCGGTAAAGAGGTAGGTCAGTCTTGCGGCACTCTCGTCTACGTATACATCGCTGATCACAAGCTCCCCGGAGACCCACAGAGGCTCTCCCAGCATGTAGCTGTCTACATAGGTGCCGTCATAGGTGTAGTAGTCACAGAGGAAGTCCAGCTTGTCCCCTTCGGAGACGGTTTCCAGATTCTTGGCAACCGTATCTGTCTCCCCTTCGGTATAGACCATGCGGACACCTACCACCTCGCCGTAGGGCTGTGCGTCTGTAAAGCGGATCATAAGGTCTGCCCGTTCCTCATTGTAGAGCACGGGGATCCGTCCTAAGATCTCGTAGCTGTCTCCATTGGTCACAGTGGACTCATGATAGTAGGCAACGGGCTGATCGTTTACAGCCAGCCAGGTTATGGCATCGGGAGCCAGGAGGTTGCCGTGATCGTCAAAGTCAAAGACATTGTCCATGCCCATGTCGATATAGCCCTCACCGTCATCAAGGAACAGGTTGGCATACAGACCCTGTACCAGGGACCACTGCTCCTCGGGCATGATAATAGCCTGCTGCCCGTCCAGGTGCTTCCAAGTCAGATAGCTGTCATCGAAGAAATTGTCTGCGATATAAGAGGTCATGTCCTCCTGAGACATGGCTCTGCCGCTGAGGAAGTCCATATTGCCGCTTGTGAGCCCTGCGATGCCACTGCTGTTGCCACTGAGCAGACCTCCGAGGAGCTGTCCGATCATATCACTGCCGCCGGAGGAGTTGCCCCCCAGCATCCCCATAAGGGAGGGCAGAGGAGAACCGCTGCCGCCGCTTGCTGCCTGACCCCCTGCTTCCATACTGGCAAAGGCGCGGATACAACGGACATATTCGTTGTCCATACCGATCTCCTCATAGGTGTCTACAGCTTGGTCCACGGTAGAGACCTTGCGATAGGGGAAGTAAATGGACAAGCCGTAGGAGTTGGTCATATCTGAGGAGGTGCGGTTGTACTTGACTGCGCCTAAGATGGCGTTGGCAAGAGCGGTGCCCTCAGATGTGCCCATATTCTTGGCAAGGTGGACCAGGTCTACCTGGTCGATCTTGCTGGATCTGCCGAATTCACGGGAGTCATTACGGGCATTGGAGACCTTGGCATAGTCTTGATTCTTGATCAGCTCGCAGGTATCTGTGGAGAAGGAGGTCAGAGCGTAGGGGATCGTATAGGACGCCTCTGCCAGATCCACGATAGACAATGTGGCAGACTGCCCCCTGCACTGTCTTGCACAGGTGTCTACGAAGTCGTCGATGATGTTCCTGCCGATCTCTACTGTAGCCATAGAGGTGTCCCGAGACAGGGCAGTCAGCCAGTTGGTATAATACCAGCCGATGCCCGGCTCCGTCTCCTCACTGGCAATGAGGTAGTCTGCGTGCTCTGCAAGCATGAGAGCGGTCTCAGTGGTAGCCATGAGACAGGCATCAAAGCCTACAAAGTCGAATTTTACCCCACCGTCTGTCAGTGCCTCGTGGATCTCACCCAGATCCATAGAGCCCTCACGGGTAAACTTCTCGTCATAGCCGTAGCCGCTGACGGAGCCGCCGCCGTGATCCCAGAAGATCAGCCCCCTGCGGTTGGCAGGGTAGTTCTTCTCGCACCAGCGGATGAACCAACTCAGATTGTCCGGGTCTGTCATGGCATGGCTCCCCAGATCCTTCTCCAGACAGACCATACCCTCGTCCTTGATCTGCCAGATCTGGTTGGTGGTACTGCTGACAGCGGAATTCTGCCACTGCTTACAGCCACCGGTATAGGCAAGGATGTTCACCTTGTCAGACAGGTCTGCGCTGATCATCTCCTGCAGGTCCAGGGATGCCATCTTGTGCTTGGATTCCAGATCCGTACCGCAGAGGTAGACCATGAGGGTGATCTCATCCCTGCCACCGCCTAAGATATCCGTATACTTCTGTCGGGAGCCGGGAGCTACCGAGGTGTCAAGCTCCCCGGTGTTACTGCCGTTGTCCCAGCCGGAGGACACACTGCCGCCGCCTAAGCCCCCTAACATGGACAGCAGATTCCCGGAGCTGCCCTGCTGCTGTTCTACCTGGGAGTAGCTATCATTCACGGGGGAGTCCCCGGAGCCGCCCAGGAGCAAGCCTCCTGCACCGCCTCCTCCTAAGAGGAGGGCAAGGAGAATGAGGATCAGCTTGATCCCGCCTCCGCCGCTACGGGTCCCTGCACCGCTCCTGTGGGAGCCGCCTGTGCTGCTTCCGGGGCGGGGGGAGCCTACAGGTCCGGTCCCTAAGCCGGAGCCTCTGCGTCCGACGGACTTGCCCTGTCCGGTAATATTCCGTTGCCGTCCTGTGGGTCGATTCATTGGCATGTGTATCCATCCTTTCAGTATGTTTCTGTCTCTATTCTATCACAGCATAGGGAGAAAGGGAAGTGTAAAAATCAGCCCTGTGCATAGTTTGCACAGGGCTGTAAGGGAAAATCAGTTAGCGTAGGTGACCAATTCTACAGTATAGCCGGCGGCGCGGAGGCTGTCTACCAGACCGTTGTCCTTGAGGAGGTGGGCAAGACCCACGGCATAGAATACGGTCTTACCGCTGGTCAGATAGCCCTTGGCGGTCTCTACCATAGCCTTGTCACGGTTGGTGTGCATGGCTTCTTCGTACTCCTTGGCAAGGGCAGTCTCGGAAGGATCTACCTCGCTGTCGTCGGAGTTGATCATATCACGCAGGGCGGTCTCGTCGCCACTGCACCACAGCTCGTACAGCTCCTCTACGTCCCCGATATACTCGTGACGGGAGGTATTCAGAGCCTGCTCCAAGAGGTAGCACTGCAGATCGTCGGAGAAGCCCATGAGCATGCTCATCTGGGACTCCATGCTCTCGACATTGAGGATCTCCTTACCCGCTGCCTCTGCACGGTCTAAGAGTCGCTGATCCACACCCTTGTTGGGGGTGAGGGCGGCGTGTCCCTCTACCATGTAGTTAGAGAGAACGTTCTCCCACATGGCGACCTTCATCATCTCGACTACGGTGGGGGTGTATTCGCCGATGTACTTGAGCTGAAGGACAGCAGCCTCGTAGAGCTCCGGCTCCATGTGATTCTCGATGGTGGTGCCATCGGTGTAGAGCATGAGGGTGGCGATCTTCTGTACGAATTCGGGATCCTCCATAGCACGGGTAGCGGCATTCATGTCGAATTCCACAGCTAAAGCATCGGATGCGTCGAAGGCATCGTATACCTCCTTGGGCAGGAAGCCGGTCCGCTCGTCACCTAAGTGGATGGTGCCAAGGAGCCACATTTCTTCCCCATTGGCGCCGGTGACGCGGTAGAATACGGGGCTTGCCTTCTCTGTGGGCTCGGTCTCGGGGAGCTCCTCACCGGTGATCTCCTTATAGGTTCCGCTGTCGGGGGCGGTATAAGCACAGGTGATCTGCTGGCTCAGGAGGAAATCAGAGCCCTGGATGGTGTGCTCACCCTGGAAGTCTACGTAGTAGGAGGTGGGGGTCATGGTATCCAGATCGATACCCATGTAGCCGCTGAGGGTCTTGTGCTCGTATGCAGATGCCATGTCGTCCAGGACTGTATCCTCACGGAAGATCTCGTACATGGTAATGTCCTTGAAGTAGTCTCTGCCCTCTTGATTGTCGGAGGCGAACTCGATGAACAAGCCGTCACCTACATGGGTAAGAGTTGCCTCTGTGAGCCACTTGCCGGGAATGATGTATTCCATGACCATCTCGAAAAGGATCTCAGCCATGGAATCGGCATCGAATGCTGTCTGGTTGGCAAGCTCGCCGTCTGCATAGTAGCTGTAGGTGCCGTTGGAGAAGATCTCCTCGGTCTTGGTGGTCTGCTGCCCCTGCTGGGTGATCTCGGTCAGCTCGCCCTCGATCTTGACCTTGTAGTCAGAGCCTGTGCCGTATTCTGAAATGGTGTGGGATAGCTGTGCGCCGTAGGCTGCTGCCTGGGAGGTAATGACCTGCATGAGCTGGGTGCTCTTGGCAGAGGTGGAAGACAGGTTGAACGATGCCTGTTCCATGAGAAGGGGCAGCTCTACGCTGTCTACGAGGGCGTAGGTATCTGCATCCGCAGGAGCCTCGGCAGACAGCTCTACCTTGTCGAGGGTGTTGATGTTGACCTCGTAGCTGAGAGTCACCAGAGCCGCACCCTGCCGGAAGGTAGCGGTGTAGGTCAGGGCGGTCAGAGCGTCCTTGCCCATGGTCAGGATGGCAGAAGCCTCGGCACTGACGAACTCTGCATAATCCGGAGCGATCCAGCTCTCCATAGCCGTAGCCTCGGAGAAGCGGATGGTCTTGCCGTCACGGGACAACTCAGCCTTGCCGAAGTTCTCTGCCCGGAAGAGATCCAGAGGGATCTGACGAGCCAAGAAGTCCTGGGCGCTGATCTCCTCGCGGAAGTTGGAGTCTTGGTAGGTGGCATAGACATTGCCCCCTGCGAACCGCTGGGTAAAGTCCCGCTTGTCGGCGGTGCGGGTCTCGGACTCGAAGTAGATATCTGCGTCCAGCTCTGCAAGGAGCTCGCCCTTGAGCCCGGTATAACGGGCAGTGGTGTTCTCGGTTATGGTGTAGGTCTCGTCTCCTACGGTACGGGTGTCCGTTGCCTTGGTGATCAGGGTAACGGTATCCAGAGCCAGCAGGGGCTCTCTGACACTGTTGAACAGGTCAAAGGCTGTGGGCTCGGGAGGTGCGGTAGACTCGGTGGTTGTCTCGGTCTCGGTGGGCTGAGTGGTCTCGGTGGTCTCGGCAGGCTCCTGCTTGCCGCAGGCCCAGAGACTTAGGACCATAGCAAGACAGAGGAGCATGGCGATCCATTTCTTAAACATATGGCTTCCTTCTTTCTGATGTATTAGAATGGTTTGTATTTTATCATATACCCCGGCTAATGTCAAGATTTTCAGGGACTTTTTTCCCTAAGTGGAAGCAATGGAGGGGTACCGGTTATTGACAATCCCTGCCCTCCATGATACAGTATTTATAACAAGAGAAATTCTCGGATGGATATCCATGAATTTCCGAATACTTATCTGCGGAAGGAGAATATTATGCATTTACTTAAGAATAGGATCCTGCGGATCCTCAGCCTGGCAGTGGCTCTGATTCTGGTATTCGGCTGTTGCGGAGGGGTTCTTGCGGCCTCCCCCTCCTCTACTGCCAACGTCAGCGCCACCCTTGCCTACACCCTGCGGGGTCTGCCCTTGGGCAGAGCCATCCAGAACTTCTATGTAGGTGTCAACTACATCTACATTACCCAGCGTGTGACCGCCACCACCTATGTCTCCCGTCTCAAGATCAGCGGTGCCGAGGCACATTATATGGATCATATGGTCATGGAGAACTGCGGTCACGGGCAGTCCATGGATTTCTACAGCTACAACGGCAAGGAATACCTCCTCATGGGCTGTAAGTCCGACACCCCTGCAGACAGTGACTATAACTGGTCCCTGCAGATGGCGCGGTTCCAATACGAGGCGGGCAAGACCTATGACTACACGGAGCTGAACCGCCTGTCCTACATGAACTACGCCAACAAGAGCGCTTCCCGTCTGGGTACTACCTACCGTGTAGCAGGTGCGGTCAACGGCAGCTACACCATCTTCCGCATCCAGACCAAGGAAGGCACTGTGACCTATTCCGCCTACAACACCGACAAGCTCAACAAGCTCCTGGATGCCAGCGAGTCTGTCCGTATGGACAGTGCCGATGCCAAGGCAGCCTGCTCCTTCTCCTTCACCCAGAGCGGCAGTGGCATCATCCGTCCCAACGGCTCCTTCCAGGGCATCGACATGTCCTCTACCAAGAGCATCTACCTCTCCGGCGGTGCAGACGGGGATACTCCCCAGATCGCCCGTACCAATTCCTCCGGCAGCTACCTCAAGCTGGTCAATGTGACCAACGTAGGCAAGCTGGAGATCGAGGGTGTCCAGTGTAAGCGGGGCAATGTGTACTTCGTCATCGTTCCCAGCACCGTTGCCGCCGACAAGAAGGAGAAGCACAAGATCTACTACATCCCCGAGTCCAAGTTCGGCATCACCCATACCATCACCACCATTGCAGGCAAGGATCCCACCTGTACCACCGACGGTTTGAGCGAGGGCGCCAAGTGTACCACCTGCTCCCAGCCCCTGGATGTCCAGGAGATCCTGCCCAAGTTAGGGCATACGGTTGTAAATGTGGAGGGCATTCCTGCCACCTGCACAACTGACGGTCTGCTTGCCGGTACCAAGTGCTCTGTGTGTAATGTGACCCTCAGCGGCTGCACCGTGATCCCTGCAGCGGGACACAAAACAGTGGAGATCACGGGGGTAGATGCCACCTGTACCACTGACGGTATGATTGCAGGCTCCAAGTGTGAGACCTGCGGCGAGATCCTCAGCGGCGGCACTGTGATCCCTGCCACGGGACACAAGGCAGTACAGGTCCCCCCTGTAGAGGGCAACTGCCTCACCGAGGGCATGACCGCGGGTACCAAGTGCGAGCTCTGCGGTGAGATCCTCAGTGGCTGTGAGATCCTCCCTGCAGAGGGTCATCAGACCGAGATCCTCCCCGGCAAAGAGCCCGGCTGTCTCACCTCCGGCTTAACCGAGGGTGAGAAGTGCAGCCTGTGCGGTGAGATCCTCCTTGCCCAGCAGATCCTGCCCCGTCTGGGTCATGACTATACTTATGAGAACCTGGGCGCAGACCACAGGGAGCTGTGCACCCGTTGCGGCAAGACGGCAACCTCTGCCCACAGCTATGTAGACGGTACCTGCCTGTGCGGTGCTGTGGATGGAGCTACTTCCACTGTGGATGAGACCATAGTCATCAACCACACCCTCAATCTGGCAAGCGATATCTCTGTCAACTATGCTGTACGGATCGACTACTTGCAGGATTATGTAAACCACTACATGACCTGTGACATCCCTGTATACGAGGGCAATGCACGTGTGGGCACACGGTCTGTGACCTTAGAGCCGGAGCTGAAGGGCAATTTCTACTACTACACTCTCACAGGTCTCACTGCTGTGAACATGGGGGATGAAGTCACCGCACAGCTCCATATGGAGAAGGACGGGGATGCCTATGTGTCCAAGGTAGACAGCTATAGCATTGCCCGGTATGCCTACTCCCAATTGGACAAGGACACCACCGCAGATAGCCTCAAGAAGCTGTGTGCAGACCTGCTCCGCTACGGCAAGGAGGCTCAGGTCTTTAAGTCCTATCGCACCGATGCCCTCGTAGATGCTTCTATGACCGATGCCCACAGAGCATGGCTCAGTGTCGCAGAGGCTGTGACCTTTGGCAACAACAATCAGATCCTTGCAGATCTGGAGGCACCTGTGATCACCTGGGCAGGCAAGTCCCTGTCTCTGGATTCCAAGGTCTCTATTAAGTATGTATTCAACCCGGGAACCTACGACGGTAGGATAGAGGACCTGGTGCTTAAGCTGAGTTATGTAAACCAAGAGGGGCAGACCGCCCAGGTTCTTGTTACAGGAGCAGAGCTCTATGACAGTGCACTGAACCGCTATGCCTTTACCTTTGACGGTCTCCTTGCCGCAGAGCTGCGCAGTGTCGTGGATGCCGCAGTTTACGCAGGAGACACCCGCCTGTCTCAGACCCTCCGCTATAGCCCCGATACCTACGGCAACGGCAAGACAGGTCAGCTCCTGACCCTGTGCAAAGCCCTCTTTGCCTATTCCGACACCGCCAAAGCCTATTTTGCATAAATCACGCAAGATCCCCAAGGGAAGATTTCCCTTGGTGATCTTGTGTTTTAGTGTCATTTTCCGATTTATGGAGCAGTTCGATTTCCGAATTTGTTCGTAGGGGCGACCTGTGGTCGCCCGCAAGATGTTTCGATTTTTTCGGAAATCTCGTGAAAATCCCGTAATTTCGTCATTGTCGTTTAACGACAATGACCGGGCGACCACAGGTCGCCCCTACGGTGTTATACGATAAACAGCTCCATAAATCGGAATTTGCCTCTCAGTTTTATATGGCGGAGCCATTCTTTTCAATCCATGCCGTGAGGCATACCGACACCTATCGCCTATCGCCCATCACCTATCCCTTCATTTAGCGGAACGCTAAATAAGGGAAACTCTGAATAAATAGCCGTCGGCACTCAGCGAATCTTTTGTCCCAACTTTTCGGTTTGAAAAACTTGAAATACACAAAGTATTCCTGCGTTTTCCAAACCTCAATTTGGAACAAAATCTCTCGCCGATTGCTCT
>JAZRGR010000252.1:0-18961 GCA_045644345.1 Faecousia sp.
CAGCTTCTCCTCAAGGAGAAGCCTTGGCCCCTACCATACCTTCGGTCTGCTCGATAAATCGGAATTTGAACAATTGCATATGCTTGAGCCGTGTTGCCGGGAAGTCGGAGGCCAAGCGGTCTTAGGAAGACAACAGGTCAATCCAACTCCTTGGCTCACAGAACGACATGGCTACGCTCCGACTTCTGCTTCTCCTCAAGGAGAAGCCTTGGCCCCTACCATACCTTCGGTCTGCTCGATAAATCGGAATTTGAACAATTGCATATGCTTGAGCCGTGTTGCCGGGGATCCGGCAACACGGCTCGTTTGAGTTATAGGGGGATGATTTGAAGAATGATTACTTTGCCATGCGGTGGAACTTCATAATGACCTGCGCTACCTGAGCACGGGTTGCGGTACCCTTGGGTCCCAGATTGTTCTTGCCCAGACCATTGACGATGCCCTCACCTACTGCCCATGCAAAGGCATCCACTGCATAATCGCTGACAGTGTCTGCATCCACATAGTCGGACAGGTCTGTTGTCTCAGCCTTGCTGAGATCGTATCCTGCATACTTGGCATAGCGATACAGGAAGGTAACCATCTGCTCACGGGTCACTGCATTGTTAGGAGCGAACAAGCCCTTGCCCATACCCATTACAATGCCGTTGTCATAGCCCCACAGGATGGCCTCGGTGTACCACTGACCTTCTGCCACATCGGTAAAGACATTGTCAATCTCTACCTCGGGAGAGCCTGCCATGCGGTACAGGATGGTGACCAGCATAGCACGGGTCAGGGTCTTCTGAGGTGCATAGGTGGTGGCATTCATACCGTTCATAAGCTTGTTCTCAAAGACGTACTCTACCGCCTCACGATACCACTCGGTCTCGGGAACATCGGTGAAGGGGAAGGGTTCTTCCTTGGGCTCTTCATAACCGCAGACCGTACAGGTGCCGTCAGCCATGGTATGGCCCGTTGCAGGGATCTCCTCCTGTGCCTTCAGCACCATAGCACAGACAGAGCAGTACTGACCCTCGGTCAGACCGGTCTCGGTACAGGTGGGAGCAACAGCTTCCAGAGTAGCCACGGTGTGCTCATGATCGGAGGTAACGATATCGGCACGATCACGGACACGGATCCGTGCGTAGCTGTCATGCTCGATAGCATAGGTATTATCGTAGGAAGCAACACCGGTGACGGAGATCGCTCTGCCTACAGCAAGATCCTTGACCTCGTTGTTGGCGGTGATATAACCGTCGATGAAAGCTCTGCCTACAGTACCCTCTGCATCAATAACGTAGATGGATTCTACCAGACCGTTAGCCATGGTGATCTTGGTAACGAAGCCCTTGAGGGTGATGAGGCTACCCTCTACGGAGCGGTCGTTAAGCTGTGCGGCAGTGATCTCTACAGGCTCAACGGGAGTGGTCTCGCCCAGCTTCTCGATGGTCTGTACCTGGAGCTCGGGCTCGCCTACGTAGAACTCGGTCTGACCCTTGATCTGTACCACATCGCCGATCTTGAACTCGCCGGCAACGGGGAAGCAGTTGATACCTGCGGTCTCATCCTGGACATAGATGCAATCGAAGAATGCGGTGTCCTTGTCATATCCGGAGGCATTGGAGGTCACAGTGCCCTGAATGGTGAAGGTGTAACCTACCTCGGTCTGCTTGCGAACCTCGGCAATATCTGTGAGGCGGACGGGGTTCACAGCCTTCAGCAGGTTCTGTGCCAGGGCATTGTTGCCGTTCTCGGCGGGGAATACGATATTATAGTCGTTCATAAAGGGTACACCGGAGACAAAGATCATACCCTTATCCTCCATCCGCTCCGCTGCCATGAGGAGGTAACGGGGCTGTGCACCGTAGGTGGGATCGTTGTAGTTGTACTTGGGAACTGCGGAAACACCGAAGCCGTCCTTGTCCTCGTCACGGGACTCGGTCTTGTAGTTACCGTAGAGGACACCGTTTACAGTGTCGGGGAGAGTGTCTACGGGTTGACCCTGTGCATCCACAACATATACGGTAGATCCGTTGTAATAGTAAACAGAATCCTCCAGACCTGCGGCGATCTCGTCTTCGCCAAAGGCATAGGCATACAGACCGTTGTAGGAGCCTTCACGGGCAGAGTCGTCTGCCAGACGGAGAGCGGAGCCCAGTGCCTCCAACAGAGCGTTCTGAGTAGCTGCCATATGGGGATCCAGACCGTCCTTGGCATCGGCAAAGCCGGAAAGGATCAGCGCACCGCCTCTGTCGTTAAATGCCTTGAGGGCGGCAAGCTCTTCTGCACTGTAGACCTTAGCCTGGGTGAGCTGACGGGTGGGAACATTGAGCACCAGAACTGTCATTCTCTCGTCCTTGCAGGCGGCGATCAGGTCTGCGGAGCTGTTAAGCTGCTTGGTACGGATATTGGCTTCCTTTGCCAGGGTGGCGAAGTTGCCCATCATCTGTGCATACTTGCCGGAAACATACTCGTTCAGGTGAGATGCATCGATACCCATGTAAGCAACCTCATCGGCAGAGGTTACATCCAGCTCTACAGAAGCGGTAAAGACATATTCCTTGCCGTCGTATTCCAGGGTAGCAGTGATACCGATGTTCAGGAGCTTGGCTTCCTCGGGGGTGTAGGGCAGGGATACGGTCATATCACTGCCGGCGGAGATCAGATGGACCTCTTCGTCCACATAGAGGACCTGACTGCCGTTGACGGTGTATACGATATTCTTAACGATGGCGTCTGCCTGTTCCTCATTGTAGAAGGTGGTCTGAATGTTCAGTTCCTCACCTACAACGGCAATATCTGCATCGGAGGTGGCCTCGCGGATACCCAGCTTCAGGTTCTCGCCGACCCAAACAGGAGCGGTAACGGCGATATCCTTATCAGCCTGGATCACACGGACATAGTAGTAGGAGTAATCGGGCTCCAGCTCAGCGGTGAATACACCGGATGCCAACTCCTCGACCATGTTCCAGGTATAGGCAACCTTGCCGGAGTTGACGATGAGCTCTATGGAAGAAATGCTGTCAGCAGCATCGGGATCCTTGATGGAAATGCTGAAGTTCAGAGTCTCGGGAACATTCTCAATGATGGTGCCCATAGGCAGCTCATTGACAGTGTAGGTGATCTCTAAGTTCCGATCCTCAGTTGCGTAGACACGGTAGTTACGGATGGCATCGTAGATGGCTTCTTCCGTAAAGTCCTCAGCCAGGATAACATCACGGGCCTCGTTGGCGTTGCCCCACTTACCCTTGTGGTTGTCCTGGTTGTTGGTAGGAGCCAGGTGCCAGCCCTTGTCCAGAGCCATGGTATACTGCTCGTAGCTGGGGAAGTAGCCTGCACTGCCGATAGCACCTTCGCCGTTGCCAACCTCGACCAGGTAGGTACGGGCATCAGCCTCGGGAGTCCAGTAAGCGAAATCGGAGAAGTTGCCGAAGGTGGTGCCGGGGTGGTTGAGCTGGGTAATACCCTCCTCGCCCTCTTCACGGGAGATGAGCTCGTAGTAGGCACGCATACCTGCGTCGGCACTCTTGTTGTTCAGAGTCTTGTTGTTACGGGAGACAATACCCTCGGTAACGAAGGTGTTCATATGTCCGGGGCCGCCGGACCAGGTCATCTCGAAGCCGGGGATCAGTACCAGCTCCCCTGCATGATCCTTGTTGAACTGAGCCAGAGTATCCTTGTAGGTGGTCCACTTGGCAGCAGAATCGGGAGTACACAGATCCAGATCATAGAGTGCATCCTCGGGGTTGGGAGCAGCAGCGGTGTCAAAGTAGTTGGAGTGATCCGTAAAGGCAACGAAGTCTACATTGGCATCCTGGGGCAGACCTGCAATGTAGTCTAATGCGCCTGCCAGGGTACCTGCGCCGTCGGAATACTCGCCGGTGTGGGCATGGAGCTGACCGAAGAGCATGGTGTACTTGGCCTCGCCGACAGTGAAGCTCCACTTCTTGGTAGCGGTCTTGCCGTCCTGACGGGTAACGGTGAGGATCACAACGGTTCTGCCATCTGCCAAATTGGAGGTAGGCTTGTAGCTGACCATGCCGTCTGCATAGGTAGCGGCAACAGCCTCACCGTTGACGGTCATGGTAACGATGGGGTTCTCACCTGCGTTGGTGAGCTTTGCAGAGATCTCGGGCTTCTTGTTCTCCTTGGTCTGGGAGTTGGCAACGGGCTTAAGATCAGAGATCATGGGCTCGTCCTTAACTCCTACCAGGATGGTAGCGGACATGGCAACACCCTTGTTGTCCTCACCCTTTGCGGTGATCTCCAGGGCGGTGCCGACGATCATTGCAGCAGGAATGCTGATGGCATAACGGCCATAGGACCGGTTGATCTCCAGCTTGGTCCCTGCCAGAGTAGCCTCAACCTCCTTGACACCGAAGACTGCGTCTACAGTGAAGTGGAGGAGATAGTCCTGCCCTGCATTGGCAGGAGAGGGATTGCCGAAGTCGATACGGGGCATATTCACAACACCATCGGTAAGAACGGTGTTGGAGCAGGGGTAGAAGTGGAAGGTAGCGGTGTCTCTGTCACCGGTCTGAGTACCCACCTTGGCAGAGCCGGTCTGACCCAAGAGGGTCTTGCCCTCGGAGGACAGGAGCTTGTAGCCACCATTGTAAGCTTCTGCGGTCCAGTTTGCCTCATTCTCTGCTACGAGAGAATAGGAAAGAGTGTTGCCCTTGGCACAGAGGTAGCCGAAGGACTCGTTATAGAAGCGGTATGCTTCGCCGTTCTTCTCAACCTTGAAGAGGAAGGCACCGTTGGTGCAATCCGCACCCTCAGCAGTCAGGGTAGCGCCTACGGTCTTGAGGGCGGCTCCCTGTGCGGCAGAGAGGACACCTCTTGCGGCAAGGTTGTACAGAACCACAGTGTCACCGTTCTCGGGAAGAGCGGGGCGGTCCTGTCCGGACAGCTTGTAGATGCAGACAGGCTTCTGCACCTTGGCAGGAGCATAGAGGGAGAAGATCTTGCTGGTGTTGTAGCACAGGACGGTCTGATCCTTGGCTGCGATGGAAACGATGGAAGCAGATCCGTCTTCGTTAATGGTAATGGTGAAAGAGCCGTTGTCAGTCTTGTCGTCATTGGTGCGGAGATAGTTGCCACTGTCTACGGGAGCGAAGAGGTATCCCTCACCGGTATACAGGGCGAAGGTATCCTCGGTAGTACCTGCTTCCAGGGTCAGGATCTGAGTAGCGTCGTCATAACGGCAGATATTGTTCATCTTAACAACATTGCCAAGACCGCGGTTGTTATTCCGCTGTTCGGTACCCAGAGAGAAATTATAGTCCTTGGCAACAATGATGATCTTGTCACCGGAGGCCAGTTCGGACAGATCCGTAACCTGAATTGCCTCCTGCTCGCCTACGGTATAAGCAATATATTCGAACTTTACCTCGGCACTGTCCAGATAGCCTTCTGCCTGGGACTTTGCGGTGAAGGTAATATCCTCGGTAATGGTAATGGGATCCTCGAACTTGGTCCAATTGCCGTCTCCGGTGTGGTAAACCACCCAAGAGCCCTTGGTAGAGCAGGAGAAGGAGACCTGGGTGCCCTTCTCAACATAGCCTGCGGCGGGAGTAGCCTTGGGCTTATAGCACTGGGGCTCGGTGGGAGCCGGAGGTGTGGGAGGAACCGTGGGTGCAACGATCTCACCCTCGATGGGGAGGAGCTCCAAATCGAAGTACTCCGTACTGCCTGCCTCTGCATTGCTGACAGCATAGGCGGCAAACTGGTTGTAGGTGCCTGCACGGAACACGATGCCACGCTTGGACTCTGCAGCAGAGGTCAGTCTGCTGGAGCCGTTGACACCTGCGGAAAGAACCCAAACATAGGGCTCTGCAGAGGTGCCCAGGTTGGTGTTGGATTTATAGGTCAGGTATGTGCCGTTGGCATAAATGGTGTAGCCGCCGCTGACCTGAGACAGGATCACAGCATAGGCACCTGCATCGTCACCGGACACCTTGCCATCTGTTACGGGGATGACCGTGCCGGGGATCTTGCCTGCGAAGGTGTTGGACATAGCATAATAGTCCTCCCCTACCTTAGCGGCAATGACATACTTGGTGCCTGCAGGCTCGTTGGGGTTGGTGGACTCTACGGGAGGCTCTGTCTCCGTAGGCTTGGTAGTCTCGGTAGGCTGAGTGGTCTCGGTGGGAGGCAGGATCACCTCTCCATCAATGGGAAGAAGCTCTACATCGAAATACTCGGTGCTTCCCTCCTTGGCATTGCTCACGGCATAGCCGCCGAACTTGTTAACCTCTCCTGCACGGTACAGCAGGCCACGGGTATTGGCGGTAGAGGCGGTCATTCTGTAGGAGCCGTTCATACCGTCGGAAATATTCCAAATATAGGGATCTGCGGAGGTGCCCAGGTCTGTGCCGGACTTATATGTCAGGTAGCCTGCACTGCCCTTAACGGTCCAGCCACCGTCTACCTCTGCCAGCTCGATCACATAGGCTCCCACATCCTCGGCAGAAACCTTGCCATCTGTGACAGTGATCTCAGCAGCATCGGTCTTCTTGGCGAAGGTGTTGGACATGGCATAGTAGACCTCACCCACCTTGGCAGCGATGACATACTTGCTGCCGCTTACCTCACCGGTGGTAGGCTTGGTAGTCTCTGTAGGAGGCTCTGTCTCAGTGGGCTTGGTGGGCTCGGTCTCAGTGGGATCGGTGTTCTCTGCTTCACCCTCCAAGGTCCAGAAGCCGATGGTCTGCCCCGCAATATTGGTGTCGGTACGGGTGTAGCATCTCCAGTCGGACTTTTCTGCCTCGTACACGCCCAGATAGCGGGCAACCGGCTTAGAATCCTGTGCAGACAGATAGCCGTCTACCAGGGTCCATACACTCTGGGTAGCACCTACACGGACACCGTTGTTGTTGGCGGTGACGTAGAGGTACTTGTCCCCGGTGGTGATGTAGTAGCCACCCTCAGTAGCGGTAACCGTCCAGCCGAACTCCTCAGCACCGCCGGGAGTGGTCAGGCTGTCCCCCGCTGCCGTCGCGGTATAGGCCAGGGGCTGCTTGCTGCCGCCCTCCCCTACAGTGGGCAGGACATAGGTTGCGCCGTCCTTGGACATGGTGATGGCTATGGTATCCTGAGAGGTGATGCTCTCAAAATCCACAGCCTTCCAGGTTTCCGTTCCCGTAGCGCCGAATGCCATTGCAGGTACCATAGACAGCACCATAGCAAGGATCAGCAGCCAGGAAAGGACTTTTTTGCTCTGTTTCATGTTTGCTCCTCCTATTTATAAAATTCCAAGCATATTTTACCATTGGAATCCCTACAATGCAAGAGCTTTTTCTCCCCCTTTTCCCTCTTTTTTAAATTACATCCGTGTTCTTTTTGCTTTTTATTGACGGGACTCCAAAAAAATGGTAAACTATTCCTATCATACTAAAAGGAGCGCTTACCATGCTGAAACGATTCACCGCTTTCTTCCTCCTCTGCATCATGCTGTTGGCATTGATGCCCATGCAGACACAGGCCGCAAGCTCCTTTGTAGGCTACCCGTCCGTCTTCGTCACCGAGGACAACTACCGCATTTCCTTCCTAACCAATACCAACGGTATGGCATGGGTAGAGATCGGCGGTGTGGCCTATGAGGACACCACCTGCGGCATTATGGACTGGGAAACCAAATTCCACGGCATTACCGTCCCCCAGAGTGTCCTGAATGCCGCCAAGAGCTACACCATCTGCTTCCGTCCCCTGGCATCCCGTCCTGCCAACAACCCCGCACCGGGAGCCAAGGAGACAAAGACCTACTCCTTCAATCCCGTCCTACCCGGGGAGGATCCGGTCCTGCTGTGCGTTTCCGACCAGCACAACAACAACTCCGGCGCGGTGGCTGCTGCCAAGTACGCCGCCTTCGATGCCCTGGTTTTCGGCGGAGACTACACGGGCCACATCAGTACCGAGACCATCGCTCAGGACTTTCTGAAGTACAGCGGCAATATCGCCAAGGGCACCAAGCCCGTCATCTACCCCCGTGGCAACCACGAGATCCGGGGACAGTACACCCATTGGATCGACGAGGTCATGCCTACAAGCGAAACCGGCAAGAGCTATTACGAATTCGTCATGGGTGATATCTATGGTATCGTCTTGGATTGCGGCGGTAGCTACACCGACAACTACACCGACATTGCCGATACCATCGACTTTGAGCCCTACCGTGTGGAGCAGACCCGTTGGTTAGAGAAGGTCTATGCCAAGGGCACCTGGAGACAGTATGACAAGCGTGTGATCTTCTCCCATGTTCCCTTTATCACCCAGGCTAACTTTACGGATGTTTTTACGGACTGGACCAAGATCCTCAACAAGATGGATATGAGCCTGCTGGTTTCCGGTCATACCCATAACTTTACCTTCTACGGCACCACCCACAGCAGTGTAAAGACCGGGCCCAACTTCCCTGCCTTCACCATGACCGCCTACAAGAAGGATCCCTACACCTACACAGGTGGTTTCCTGACATTAGGAGATCAGAGCTTCACCATCAAGCAGGTGGATTCTGCCTCCTTATCAGTCAAATCCACCCACACCGTTACCAACAAGACCTACGGCATTACCAGAGAGCCCGTTACGGAATTCGTCACCGCCCGGGCTGACCTCCTTGCTCCCGTGGTCTCTACAGGCACGGCAAGTGTGCCCTCGGTCTCCTCCCCCTTCAGTGCTCATCCCACAGTCTTTATTGTGGAGGACAACTACGAGATCTCCTTCCTGACCACCGGCAACGGCATGGGTTGGGTAGAGATCGGCGGCAAGAAGTACAAGGACTCCACCATGGGTGTCATGGATTGGGAATCCCGGATCCACAAGGTCACCGTTCCTCAATCCGTACTGAACCAAGCCAAGGCATACAAAATCTGCTTCCAATCCATGACCGAGAGAGCCGCCTACACTCCCGTTCACGGCTCCACGGTGTCCCGTACCTATCCCTTCACCCCCGCTCCCGCAGTCCCCACCTATCTGTGTATGTCGGAGCAGCTCAACGAAAATGCCAATGCTCTGAAGGTGGCCCAGTACAAAGCCTGGGATGTCTTCGTCTGCGGAGGCAAGTACATGAAGGCCGCCAACACCGAGAACAACCGCTACTACCTCCTGACCCTCTGCGGCGAGACCACCCAGGGTACCAAGCCCACCATCTTCACCAGAGGCAACCGTGAGCTCCGCGGCTTCGGTGCACATGATGTCATTGATTCCATGGGCACAAGCTCTACGGGAGATGCCTATTTCTACTTCACCCAGCCCAATATCTTCGGCATCGTCTTAGATACGGGTGAATACGGTGCAGATACCCTTGCCCAATTCGGTGATACAGTTCGCTTCCAAAAGTACCGCGAGAAGCAGACCCAATGGTTAAAGCAGATCTATGCCGAGGGCAAGTGGAAGGATTACAACACCCGTATCGTGATCTGCCATCTTCCCTTCACCGCCTACACAGACGGCACCATGAAGGCGGTCTTTAAAGAATGGACCAACATCCTCAATCAGATGGGTGTCACCCTCATGATCGCAGGCCATGTGAACAACTACAGCTTCTACCCCGTGGGGGATAGCCGTAATGTTTCCGGTCCCACCTTCCCCATGCTCACCATGTCAGACCTTGACAACGGCGACTACGCCTACTCCGGCACCTATGTTACCTTTAGGGGTAAGACCTTTACCACCGAAAACGTCCTGTCTACCAAGAAGCTCCGGGAAAAGAAGACCGTCAACAACCCCCTCTATGCAGAAGAAGAGGAGCTGTTGTCCAATTACACCCCCACCAAGGATCAGAATGTGCTGTATTTCGGCTTCGGTAACAATCCGGAGGACTATCAGAGATACACAGAGAATCCCGTTTATGCCGGTGCGAATTACGACGGAAACGGCGTCATGCGAACCACCAACATCGTCAAGGGTGGTGGCGTAAACTTCGACTTCCCCAACGATGCAAACCAGGCCTTTGACTACACCCTGGGCACCGCCCGTGCCAAGGTCACAGGTCCCTACATTACCCAGAGCAGTTATAGTGGCTGTGTTACCCGTCGCTTCGTCTTCGGTGAGACCAACGACACCATCGCATCTGTTGGGTCTCTGAAGTTCAAGCCCTCCAATGCAGAGGTCTTCCAGGTACGCTTTAAGCTGGAGAACCTGAAGCTCCGCTCCGACATCGACTCCGTAGATGCGGGCGCAAGAAAGCGTGCGGTTGCCCTCCAGTATTTCAAGAACAATGCTACCTCCGCCACCCGTAATTCCAACACCTACGGCGGTGCTATCGTATCCGACAAGTATATGACCGTGACCCTGGATCTGGACAGTGGCTTCCGCAATGCAGATGTGATCACCAAGATCCTGGTAGAATTCCACGGTTTTGTCAAGAGCAACGACAGCAAGGATGCCTATATCACCCTGGATTATGTCTATGTAGGGCCCAGAGCATCCATGCCCACCAAAGACGACAGCTATCTGTTCTTTAACTACACAGACTCTGCCGCCGCCCGTTACCGCTATGCAAGCAACAGCTACAGTGGCTACAACTTCGATATGGATACCCGTTGGAATGTAGAGCGGAAGGATCCTGCCAGCGGCACTACCGTGGCTGTGAACAAGACCGTGAATACCAACGAGGGAACCTTGAATCTGACCTTCCACGACTGGGACACCCAGGTAAAATCCACCATTTTCGGTGCCTACCAGAGCAACACAAACCCCTTGCGATACAATTCTGCCAAGGCCGAAGTGCTGCAGCTCCGCGTTAAGATGGACAACATCAAGGCAGCCAACAGCAACGCCAATCCCTTCATCCGTCTCTGGTACGGAAAAGATGTAAACGGAACCATCCAATCTACCTATGATAAGGCCTACCATCTGGGCAAGAACTTCATCTCCGACGGAGAATATATGGTGATCACCATCGAGCTCTTCTCCCAGGCAGAGATCGATGCCAACAAGGGAGTCAGCGGCTTCCCCACCACCACCTTCGCAAAGGCAGGGATCATCACCGGCGTCCGCATCGGCTTCCACGACTTTACCGCCAATGTGGCAGGCACCCCCGGTGAGATTCAAGTGGATTATATCTACATTGGGCCCAAGAGCCAAATGCCCACTCCCCATACCTATGCAGAAACCGTAACCGCACCTACCTGTACGGAAGCCGGCTCTGTGACCTATACCTGTACCAACTGCGGAAGCTCCTATACAGAAGTCCTCCCCGCCACGGGACACAAGGAGGTTCCCACCCCTGCTCATGAGCCTACCTGCACCGTCCCCGGTCTGACCGAGGGCAAGCATTGCGAGAACTGCGGTCTCGTGATCCTTGCTCAGGAAGAGATCCCTGCCACCGGTCATACCGTAGCCACGATACCCGGAACTCCCGCAGGTTGCACAACCCCCGGTTTGACCGACGGAACCTATTGCAACCTCTGTGAGCTCGTCCTCACTGAGCAGACAGAAATTCCCGCTGTCGGTCATACCGTCGTCACCATTCCCGGCACCCCCGGAGATTGTACCTCCTCCGGAATGACAGAGGGCTCTTATTGCTCCATCTGCAAGGTTATACTGACAGAACAGGTAGAAATTCCCGCCACAGGTCATACGCAGGTCATTGATCCTGCCAAGGCTCCCACCTGTACCGAGAGCGGTCTGACAGCAGGCTCCCACTGTGAGATCTGCGGCACTGTCCTGATTGCACAGGAGGTAGTCCCTGCAACGGGGCACAGCTACACCTACAAAACTGTAGACGGTCTGACCCATACTGTAGGCTGTACGGTCTGCGATTACACCGCTACAGAGTCCCACACCTACGAAAACGGTACCTGCATCTGCGGTGAAGCAGAGAGCAAGGAGCCTATAGTGGACGAAGCCTTGGTCATCAACCACAGTCTGAATTTGGCAAGTGATATCTCCATTAACTTTGCGGTGCGGACGAACTATTTGCAGGATTATGTAAACCATTATCTGGTCTGTGAGATTCCTGTGTATACAGGCAATGAGCAGACGGGGAGTAAGACCGTAACCATCGAGCCCGTCTTAGTAGGCAACTTCTATTATTACACCCTGACAGGGATCACCGCCGTTCAGATGGGGGATGTGGTCACCGCCCGGCTCCATATGGAGAAGAAGGGTCAGCCCTACCTATCCAAGGCGGATACCTACAGCATTGCACAGTATGCCTATGCCCAGCTTAATAAGGATACCACTGCCGATAGCCTGAAGGCACTGTGTGCAGCCCTTCTCCGCTATGGTAAGGAGGCACAGGTCTTCAAGTCCTACAGAACCGATGCCTTTGTAGATGCAGCTATGACCGAGGCTCACAAGGCATATCTCAGCGATGCAGAGGCTGTGACCTTCGGTAGCAACAATCAGGTCCTTGCAGATCTGCAAGCCCCTGCAGTTACCTGGGTAGGCAAGGCACTGGACTTGGATTCCAAGGTCTGCCTCAAATATGTCTTTACTCCCGCAACCTATACAGGTGCGGTGGAGGATCTGGTCTTAAAGGTACGTTATGTAAACCACTCCGGTGAAGCTGTAGAGGTCATCCTCACAGATCCCGTCCTGTATAACAGTGCCATGAACAGCTACGCATTTACCTTTGACGGCCTCCTTGCCGCAGAGCTGCGGACCGTACTGGATGCCGCTGTGTACGCAGGCGATACCCGTCTGTCTCAGACCCTGCGCTACAGCCCCGACACCTACGGCAACGGCAAGACGGGTCAGCTCCTGACCCTGTGCAAAGCCCTCTTCGCCTACAGTGACACCGCCAAAGCCTATTTCGCATAAACAACACGGATCCCCAAGGGAATTTCTTCCCTTGGGGATCTCGTGTTTTAGTGTCAAATTCCTGTTTATCGCTCTGTTTATCGTATAACACCGTAGGGGCGACCTGTGGTCGCCCGGTCATTGTCGTTTAACGACAATGACGAAATTACGGGATTATTACGAGATTTCCGACAAAATCGAAACATTTTGCAGGCGACCACAGGTCGCCCCTACGAACAAATTCGGAAATCAACAGAACGACAAACCGGAATTTTGACTTTGGTGAAAAAATATTTGAAAAACGACATTTGTCCATTGCTTCCTTTGAGGAAGTATGTTATACTTTTTTTATCACTCATTTATAAAACAATAGGAGGTAGGTTATGTCTAATTACATTGCTGAGTTATGCCAATTTCTGGATGGTGGCATTTCCCCTTATCATACCGTCGCCCAAAGCGGCGAATATCTGGCAGCTCACGGCTTCGAGGAGCTTGCTCTGACCGATGATTTTGCCACACTCCGTCGGGGTGGAAAGTATTATATCTCCCACGGCACCTTCTTGGCAGCCATAACCATCGGGGAGGAGAATTTTTTCCGTGTTGCCGCTTCTCACACCGACTGGCCCTGTCTGCGGATCAAGCCTACCCCCGAGCAAATCGCCGGTGGCTGTCTCAAACTCAGTGTCGAGTCCTACGGTGGAGCCATCTTCAGCACCTGGTTGGATCGCCCCCTGTCTCTTGCCGGTCCCGTTCTGATCGCATCCGACGATCCCATGAAGCCGGAGCTTCGGCTGGTATCCTGGCAGGAGCCTGTTCTCACCATCCCTAACCTCGCCATCCACATGAATCGAGAGGTCAACAAGGGTGTCCCCACCAAGGCCAATGTGGACATGCTACCCCTGTGCCGTACCATTGAGGACGGCTTCTGCAAAAACGGCTATCTCCTGAACAAGCTGGCAGAAAAACTGGATGTCTGCCCCGAGGATATCCTGTCCTTCGAGCTCTATGCCTACTGCATGGACAAGGCTACCCTTGTGGGCTTTGAGAAGGATCTGTTGTCCTCTCCCCGTCTGGACAATCTTTGCTCCGTCCACAGCAGTCTCTACGGCATCACCCACAGCAACGGCAAGGGTATCAACCTCGCCGTCCTCTATGACAACGAGGAGATCGGCAGCAATACCCGTCGTGGCGGTGACAGCCAAACCTTAAACTTCATCCTGGAGAAGCTGTGCTGTGCTCTGGGTCTGAGCCGCACTGATTTCCTCAACGGCTGTATGAAGGGCATGATGCTCTCCTGTGACGGTGCTCATGCTGCCCACCCCAATCATATGGAATACGCAGACGGTCCTCACGGACCCATGATGAACCGTGGTGTAGTTCTTAAGCGTAGCCCCCGTTATTCCTCCGACGCAGAGACCGCTGCAGTGGTACATGCCCTGTGTCGGAAGGAGGGCATCCCCATGCAGATCTACATGAACCGCGCTGACCTTGCCGGTGGCGGTACGGTAGGCTCTATGGCTTCCAGCCTCCTTTCTATGCCCGCTGCTGACGTAGGCATCCCCATGCTTGCTATGCACTCTGCCTGCGAGCTCATGGGTGCAAGTGACCAGGAGGCACTGTGCCGTCTGTGTCGCGCCTTCTTTGACAACTGAATCAACCGATAAAGGAGAGGAATGTATGAAAAAAGGAATGATTAAGCTGGCATCCCTTCTGCTGACCCTGAGTCTGCTCCTGTCTGTGGTCGGCGCCGCTACTCCCACGGGCATGGTAGAGGGCAGTCTGTTCTTTGACTTTGAGCAAGCACAGAAGCCTGCTCAAGGCTGGATGCAGACCCGTAACGGTCAGCCCACTACAGTCGGTCCCAACACCGAGCTTTACACCAAGAGTGGCTACTTGACCGTAAGCTATGTCTACAACGAAACCACCATTGTGGATTACACCGAGGACACAGGCTATACCCTCAAGCCGGAGGATCAATTCGAGATCTGTCTGACTCCCAAGGGTTCCTCTATGAACAAAGCTGCAGATCTCCGTCTACGGCTCACGGTGGATGGTACACTCCATACGATCTCTCTGGGCAAGATTTCTCCCGAGGACGGCAAGTCCCAGACCTTTACCTCCCGTGCCCTTGCTCTCAGCGGCAATGTAACCGCTATCGGCTTCTCTGTCAACGGCTATGCCCTCTATGCAGACACACTGCTGGTAGACTATATGTATCTGGGCAGCATAGAAATCGAGGAGGAGCCCACCGAGCCCTCCGAAGAGCCTACCGAGCCCTCCGAGGAGCCTACCGAGCCCTCCGAAGAGCCTACCGAGCCTTCCGAGGAGCCTACCGAGCCTTCCGAGGAGCCTACCGAGCCTTCCGAAGAGCCTACCGAGCCCTCTGAGGAACCTACAGAACCTACGGAGCCGGAGGAGCCGGAATACGAGTATCCCGACGATTGGAGCCGTCCCGCTCTTATGTTCGCTGTAGAAAACGGTATTTTCCAAGGTGATGCAAATCATAATTTGAATCCGGGGAAGAATATTACCCGTGCAGAGATGGCCGCCGTGCTCACCCGTCTGCTGAGTGCTACCGGCAACGCAGATCTCACCGTCTATACAGATGCAGATCCCAACGCCTGGTACTACAGTGAGCTCTCTGCCGCTGTTGCCGCCGGCATCTTTAACGGCACCACCGCCACCACCATCGCCCCTACCGCTCCCATTACTCGTGAGCAGGCGCTGGTCGTTCTCAGCCGTGCATTTGGCATTGCCACCGTAAACAGCGAAGCTTATACTCAATTCTCCGACGGAGACACCGTGTCTGAATATGCCCGCTTCGCCGTTGGTGCCATGAAAGAGCTGGGTCTGGTCAACGGCTACACCGACGGCAGTGTCAAGCCCAAGAAAACCATTACCCGTGCAGAAGTCGCACAGCTCCTGTTCAATCTATTCGACACCATTGCCAATACTCCCGATGAGATCATCGGAGACGGTCGTATCCTGTACCGCGGTACGGATCCCCTTCCCGAGGAGCTGAGCGTAGAGGGCACACTGATCCTGGCACAAGGTACTCCTGCAGATCTGATGATTACAGATTGGAATATCGGGGAGTCTCTGGTTCTCCGCACACAGGACGGCATCGATCTGGATCTTGCCGGTCTGACGACCAAGCAACTCGTGATCTGTGCCGGAGGCAAGGTCACCTCTGCCATTGACCAAGTTTGGCTGGGCGGCAGCGGAGTGGAATACACCGGCGATGCCACCTACCTGGGCTCCCTCCTGGGTAGCCACAGTGCCAAGGGCAATTACCCCTATGCGTTGATCCGTGGTGGCTCCGTAGACATCGACGGTACAGCCCTCCATATGGAGCTGAGTCCCAACACGTCTGCCGAGCTGAACAGCTCTTGTGAAACTCTTACCATGGGGCAGAAAGCCACTGTCATCCTGGACGGTTCTTGTCCCACCGTTACCATGGGCAATATGGCAGTTCTGAAAATGACCGGATCCTGCGACAGTCTGACCACCGGCATCCTTGCCGATGCCACCATCGACGGCAACTGCATCACCGCAGTGATGGGTGCTTCTTCTACCCTAACTCTGGGGGGCGATTCCCGGTCTGTTCACATGGGTGGCTTCTCCAAGCTCATTGCTAAGGGTCACGTGGATCTTATCGTCATGGCAGCAGAGGACTATCTGATCCTGGACGGCACCGCCGACAAGATCGAGGTAGAGAAGGTGGATGCATGGCTGGAGGGCACCGGCAGAGCCAAGCTCATTACCATCTATGCCCGAGGCTGCAAGTGCGACCTTGCCGCTGATACTATCAACAACATCTGGTACGACACCTACGGCAGAGATTATGAGAATGCCTTGAAGGAAGTACAGACCATGCGAGTAGCCTGTACCGTTCTGGAGGACACCTTCCTGTGCGGTAATCAGAATCTGACCAACTATCTGACCCCCCTGCCCAAGGGTGCCATTGTTTACAACGAGTGGCATCCCGCAGGAGATGTATTCAAGGTCTCCTATACCGACAAGAACGGCAAGTATTGGCAGGGCTGGACCGATCGTTGGGCATGTGACATTCCTGATGACACCGTTACCACCAACGGTTCTCTGGACTACTCCGATGCCACCAAGGAGGGCTGGGTAGATGCCAAGGGCTATGACAGTGCAACAGACTACCTGGTATGGGTCAGCCGTTACACCCAGAAGGTCATCGTGTTCCAGGGCTCCAAGGGGAATTGGAAGGTCATTAAGACCATGCCCTGCTCCTCCGGTGCCAACAACACCCCCACACCTGCAGGCAACTTCACCATTTACTCCCGTACAGGCCGCTGGAACTTTGACTATTACTATGTCAACAATGTTTCCATCTTCAACGGCGGTCACGCTTTCCATTCCATCCTTATGAACTATGATCATACTGTCAATGATGATCGGGTAGGCATTCCCCTGTCCCATGGCTGTATCCGCATGCTGGACGAAGATTGTAACTATATCTACAAGCTTCCCATCGGCACCAGAGTTATCGTCTGGTAATATTACACTTGGAGGTTCCTTATGAAAATCGGTTTCGATTCCCAAGAATATATCCGCCTGCAATCCCAGCACATTCGGGAACGGATCCAGCGATTCGGTGGCAAGCTGTATTTGGAATTCGGCGGCAAGCTCTTTGACGACAATCACGCCGCCCGAGTTCTCCCCGGCTTCGCCCCGGATAACAAGCTACAGATGCTCCTGGAGCTGAGGGATCAAGCAGAGATCGTCATTGCTATCAATGCCGCAGATATTGAGAGTAGCAAGCGCCGTGGAGATCTGGGTATCACCTATGACACGGACGTTGCCCGTCTGATCGACGTTTTCCGCTCTTATGGGCTACCGGTGAATAACATTGCCCTGACCCAATTTGCGGATCAACCCTCTGCCGTTCTCTTCGAGACTCGTATGCGGGAGCACGGTCTTAATGTCTACCATATGTATACCATCCCCAACTATCCTGCAGATGTGGATCTCATTGCCAGTGACAGAGGCTACGGCAGGAATGACTATATTGAGACTACCAAGCCCCTGGTTGTGGTCACCGCCCCCGGTCCGGGCAGTGGCAAGATGGCAACCTGTTTGTCCCAGCTTTATCACGAGCACAAGCGTGGGGTGCAGGCAGGGTATGCCAAGTTCGAGACCTTCCCTGTATGGAACCTGCCTCTAAAGCACCCCATCAACCTGGCATACGAAGCCGCAACTGCTGATCTGGATGATGTGAATATGATCGACCCCTTCCATCTGGAGGCTTACGGCAAAACCACTACCAATTACAATCGGGATGTGGAGATCTTCCCTGTCCTGCGGACTATTTTCGAGAGGATCTACGGGGAATGTCCCTATAAGAGTCCTACAGACATGGGCGTTAACATGCTCGCCTTCGCCATCAGCGACGATGAGGTCTGCTGTGAGGCTGCCAAGCAGGAAATCATCCGCCGCTTCTTCCAAGCCTCCTGCCAGGAGAAACAGCACATAGGTGTCAAAGGTGAGAGACAGCGCATTGAGCTCCTCATGCGGGCCCTGCGGATCGAGCCGGAGAACCGCCGCACCGTTCCTGCCGCCATGTCTCTCGCCGCCCGAACCAGGAAGCCTGCTGTTGCCATCGAGCTACCCGACGGGCAGATCGTTACCGGGCGGACCACTGTCCTCCTGGGTCCCACCTCCGCTGCCCTCCTAAATGCGCTAAAGACCCTTGCCAATATTGATGACTATATCGAGCTGATCTCTCCCAATGTCATCGTCCCCATCCAGACCCTCAAGGTGGATCATATGCAGAGTCAGAATCCCCGTCTCCATACAGATGAGGTTCTGATCGCCCTTGCCATCTGTGCCGCAACGGACAGCAATGCCCGCAAAGCTATGGCGCAGTTGGAGAAGCTCAACGGTAGTCAGCTCCACTCCAGTGTCCTGCTGTCCTCCGTAGACGAAAGCGTCCTGCGCAAGCTTGGCATCCACCTGACCTGCGAGGCCACCTACGAGAACAATAATCTCTACCACAAATAGTCAAATCAAGAGGCTGTTCCGACGGATCCACAAGCTCCGTCAGAACAGCCCTCTTTACTTCTAATACTACTTTCTGATAGAAATGTTTGATTTCTATCAGAAAGAGCACCGCTAAAGCGTTGCGATTTTGCAATTTTTGATATAGAAAATTGCAAAATCCCGTCTCATGCAGTTCTTGACGCACCTACGGTGCTATAAAAAT
>JAZRGR010000253.1:0-2876 GCA_045644345.1 Faecousia sp.
CACCAATGCCTCCCTCCCCCCCAAGTACGCCCTTTCTCCCAAGCCCTCCCAATCCGATTTATCAGTCTTGATCATAAGCGGCAAGCAAGTTGACAGTGGACAGTAATGGACAATGAGCGCAAGTTGACAGTTGATAGTTGATAGCGGAAAGTTACCCGATAGAAAACTTCCTGTTTACGCTGTAGGGACGCCCCGGGAGGGACGTCCCTACAAGCAAGTCTGAAAGCCGGTGCTACAACAGGCTGACATACTGAGATTGGCATGTCGGTTTTTCATCCCATCGACGTAGTCCATACAATCTCCCTTATCCATTCTCTATGATCCAAAAACCCGGCTATCCCACTTTTGGCAGGATAGCCGGGGGGGGGTTATGCGTTTCCTCCCTTCAGGCTGAAGGCGGAGCCATCACCCTTGGGAGAAAATTTTGGTTTAGCCTGCGAAGTAGGCCTTTGCGGAGTCAGAGTAGGCCATGAGGTGCTTGCAGAGGGTCAGAAGGGTGCCGGTCTTGTTGTTGCCGTAGGTAGATGCACTGTACTTCAGTACACTTGTCAAACGGGTAGAGCCATTGTAAACGGCAACGCTGACAGGCTGTCTCAGCTCGGCGGCAAGGAGACCGTCGAAGTCGAAGGAGTACCAATTCTTAGAAGCATCGTAAACAGCAATATTATGCAGATACATAGACTGCTTGTTGCCGTCCAGATCCGTATAATTGACTAACAGAGACAGGTCTTCAATATTTCCCGTATACTTGCTCAGATCCACAATATAGCGGAGGGTAACTTTGCTGTCCAGAAGCAGGGACTTACCAACCCAAGTTACACTGGGATTTGCAATCTCTGCACCGGTGGAATTGTAGCTATCGAAGGTTACGGCAGTATCATCAGACAGATAAGCCTTGTGAGCCGCAGTCATTGCACTGTTAGCAAGGGCATCGGTACGATAACCCTTGTAGGTCTGTGCCGTGGAGCCGTAGCGGAGCAGATCTGCACACAGGGTTTGCAGAGCAACAGAGATCCCTGTCTTGTTCAACTGAGAATAGGCATAGGTAGCAACGCTGTATACGTCTACATTGGACTTATACGCTACGCCATTCTTAGTGCCGTAGAAGGTTGCACGGATACTATCATTCATCATGGTTGCGTTCAGACCGGTGAAGGTGAAGTAATAATAGTTGCCGGTGAGAACGCCGGTGACCTTGGTGCTATCGGTGCCTGTCTTCTCGTTGCCGTCATAGGTATCGATCTCGAACTCTACATAGGCTGTGGTCATGTCGTAACCGGTAAGGAGAGACTTGGCAATGGCGAAGTTTGCGGAAATGTCGCTTGCCAGATTCAGGGTGTGGTTAAACTTGATGTTTGTATCAATGCTCTGCACCACAGGCTCGGTCTCGTACCAACATACGATACAGTATCGGGTGTTTCTCTCGGTGAGAGGACCGAAATAATGCTCCTCTTCGTACACGATGACCTTGCACAGATCACAGGTGGTGTCGTGATGGGTGTGGTATTTGCTGTCTGCTTCTGCCTTGGGATAGCCGTAGAGATCGTGGTTCTCAGGGTTGGGCTCTCCGTAAGGCTCGCCGCAGGTGGAGCAATTTGCGGGGGAAATGCAGGTTGCATAGCCGCCGGAACAGACATGATCAGAGGCTCCCGGTTCCGTTTCGTAGCCACAAACGGTGCAAACATGGGTGTTGCTCTCCGTGAGGGGGCCATAGCTATGTTCGCCGCAAAGATCGCTCTCCCAAACGGTATTACCCTTTTCGTAGCAGTATTTGCAAGCGTGGTAGTACCATATATTTTGCTTGCAATTTTCCTTGCCGTTTTCCCCAAGCTCATGGAAATCATAACGATAATATTCCTCTGCGATCTCCAGGGTGTAGCTGTGGGCTTGGTTGCTCTCACCGGCAACATAGTACATATCTACCGCAGAGAGATCGTCCCCTGCGCTCTTGCGACAGCTGGGATTGATGCAATAGTACCAATAGGTGGTCTCCTCAAGGCAGGTATCCGCACGGTGACGGAGGTAGGTTTCTGCAGTGTCTCCACCCTCCATAACACCGTAGTATTGGTGCATGGGGTAAATGAGTGCCTTATAAGGAACGCCCATATCATTCAGGCTGTTGGGATCAGCCACGCTGTCGGCAATGAGATTGCGCTCTGCATCGTAGAACTTACCGCAATGCTGACAGCTGTAATATTCCACATTGCCAAGTACGCCGTCGGTAACGTCAGAGCACTCGGCTTCTTTTGCAGGGAAGCACCACAACATGCCGTTTTCTTCACTGAAACATTCGTGAAGGAGGATGGTAATATCGTGGGTTACCTCTGCCTGACTGACATCAAGGGGCTCGTTGTATTCGTCATAGCCCTCTTTATCGACCTTGATGGTGTAGGTCCCATAGGGAACGCCTGTAAAGAGGTAATTTCCGTTTGCGTCGCAATCCGTAGCGTATACCACAGCGTTCTCTTTTACGAGATATACCGTGGTACCCTCAAGGCTGTCACTGAAACGGGTAGACAAAGCCTTCGTAGCCCTGTCCGCTCCGATCTTACCGGCAACGTCACCGGTTGCTTCCCTTTCCACAAGTTTTACCTCGAAGATGTAAAGGGGGAAGGATTGACTAAGCAGTTCTCCGCCGATCTCTACGGAGTTGGTTACGTTCAGCCAAATAAAGATGGAACCATCGTAATTTGTATTAAAGGTGTCGTGAATATTGGCATCAAGTGTGACACTGTCCCCTCGTATAATGGAGTCGTAGCTCAATGTTGTTCAAAGTGTGAACCTGTGCTACACTGTAGAGGATGCTGTGGATCGGTTTCCGTCCCCTACCACTCGATGGTTTAGCACAGGCTCCGACCACAGCCCTTTGCAGGATT
>JAZRGR010000254.1:0-5409 GCA_045644345.1 Faecousia sp.
TGGGTAAATAGAATTTAAAGTCCTCAATGATCTCTGAAAGCACAGGTGTTCTCGCAAAGCTCAAGAAATATGTGTGTACTGTCGGTCGATTGTTTTGCCTTGGCCAAGTCCGTTATGAACACCCGCACCATGACCCCCTCGGAGCCAACGGCTCAGGGGGGGTCAATGATGTTTGCCTGCGGCAAATGATGTTGTTGTACAAATGATGTCGCTACGCTAATGATGTCAGCTTCGCCTAATGTTTTTTAGGCAAACATCGCATCATTGCGACCATCGCGAGCAACATCATATTTGCAAAGCAAATGCATCATATCGCCAACGGCGATGCATCATTCAAATATGAAACCGGCGAAAACGATATTCCCACCATCATACTGATAAAACTTGCCGATTTTTATCAAACAAGTACCGATTACCTCCTTGGGAGGACCGATAAGAAATAGTCTTTATTCTAAGGATTTTATAAAAAACCTCATTGCCAACGGCAATGAGGTTTCTCGACGGTCTGAGGGCGGTCTCATTTCTATGAGACCGCCCCCATTTTCAACCAAATCTGCCCGGTGAAATCAAATTGGCTCCGAGAATATCATTCCGTAGCAATTTTGATGGCTTCGGAAACGAATTCCGCGGTGCCTTCACCATGGCTGTCGATGTTATTTTTAAACCGCTCGTCACAGACATACATCTGCCCCAGTCCTGCAAGGATCTCATCGGTGCAGTAGTAGAAATTTGCTGTAATATAGTCCTGCAGCCTCTTAACCAGTCCCTGTGCCCTGTCGCTATCGGTACTGTCACCGCAATGGTTACACTCTGCGAATGCACCAAAAATGTCATTCATCCCGGCAAGAACGTCAGACCACCTGTCTTTGGAGTAGTCGGCTGTCTTTGCCAGACTCTCCCTGTAGGCGTCGGTGTCGCCCCAGCGGTGCTTTGCCTCGTCCTCATACTGCCGGCGGACTGCTTCGTATTCCCCGTTATCAAATGCTGTCATTGTGATCTCTCCTTTTTCTGCTTGTTCCAGAGCTGTAATCAAACGTTCCAGCCGTTCCTTCTTGAGGAACAGCAACCGTTTCTGCTCTGCAAATGCTTCCTGCTTGTCATAATTCGGCGAAGCGAGGATCTGCGCAATGTCTTTGAGCGGAAAATCCAGCTCACGGTAAAACAGGATCTGCTGCATTCGCTCCAGAGATGCTCTGTCATAGAATCGATAGCCGTTTTGTTTATCCACATAACTCGGCTTTAGCAATCCGATCTCATCGTAATAATGCAGTGTCCGGACACTGACCCCGGCGAGGTCGGCAAATTCCTTGATCTGTAGTTTCATATCTTCACCTCGAGTATCAGTATACACTATGACGTCCCGTCAGTGTCAAGCGTGTATTTACATTTTCTTTCTTTTGTGATATAATAGGAGGCAGAAAGGAGGAATGTTGGATGGGTTATAAGGATCTTCTCCGACACCGGCAAGGCTGGATGGGATTTGCAACCCTGCTGGTGCTGTTATTCCATTTGCCCATTAAGATCCGATGTTTATGGTATTTACAGACCTTTGGCTATGGGGGTGTGGACATCTGTCTCTTTGCCTCCGGCTTAGGTTGCTATTACTCCCTGTGTGCTAATGGGGATGTAGGTGCATTCTTAAAGCGACGGATCAAGCGTATTGCTCCGGGCTGCGTGCTCACCATTGGCTTCTGGCTGGTATACCGCCTGGTTATGGGACAGATCGATCTCCCCATGGCAGTAGGAAATCTCATTGGCTTGCAGAGCTTCACCGCCAGGGGGTACGAATTCAACTGGTACATCAGCGCGATTTTGCTGTGCTATATCCTAGCGCCCTATTTAAAGCTGGGGGCAGAACGCTCCACCCCCGTGGGCAAGGTATTGCTCCTGACGTTCCTCCTTATTTGCATCATCCCTTTCCTTAAGAACAATGGATATATGATCATTGTGACCCGTCTGCCCATCTTCTACGCAGGTATGCTGTTAGGTGATCTGAGCAAGAGAGATGTCGGTGTCAAAAGGTCCCACGGGTTTATGATGCTCGCAGCCTTTGTGTTAGGCATCGCAGCTCTGCTGTTCTGTTACAGGAGGCTGACAGAGTATCTATGGAGCTATGGGCTGTTCTGGCTTCCCTTCCTTCTGATCACACCGCCCCTGTGCGTGGGGTTGTCCTGTCTGTTGGAACTGCTCGCAAGATGTAAGATCGGTCGGTATATTGCATCCTTCCTATCCCTCGTAGGCAACTATTCTCTGGAATTATATCTTATGCAGGTACTATGGGTGGTCATAACCCCCACCTTTATCAGCAAGTTCCGTTTAGATTCCGTCACCGATTGGGTCTGGGGTGCAGGTGTGATCGCTGTGATCATAGGCAGTCTTGTCCTAAGATGGTGCACGGATAAATACAATCAAATCAAACGAAAAGGAGGCTAACACCATGAAACACTGCTCTACATTCAAGTATCTCCTGCTTACAGTCCTGCTCTCCGCTGTCGCACTCACGGCTGTGGGATGCAGTACCTCCGAGTCTGCAGGGACAATGATCACCCGGACCCATGACATCTCCGAGTCCTTCACTTCAATCTCCGTAGAGTGCTCAGAATGCAACATCTCCGTCCTCCCCTCTACGGGCAGCGGCATTTCCGTTGTCTGTAAGGAACGGGAAAAGTATCCCCATCAAGTTTTCGTAAAGAACGGATGCCTGACCATAGAGGAGCCCAACCGCACCGAGCTGATCAACATTTTCTCCCTAATGGGCGAGCATACCGAGGTAATGATCTATGTACCCTTTGAGATCGCGGCGGCATGCAACGTCTCTCTGGAATCTGCATCCGGAGATATCACGTTGGATAAGAGCTTCGCCTTTACAAGAGGGGAGCTGGAAACTGCCAGCGGAACCGTTAACTGTGCGGCCTCTTTTAACGGAGATCTGTCCATAGACAATGCCTCGGGAGATGTGTCCCTGAGAGGAAGTACCTACGAGGATATCGAGATCGACAATGCCAGTGGCAATATCACCCTGGAGGGCATCTTCAATGCCGGTCGTATCCAGGTAGAGTGCGCTTCCGGCAGTATCTATCTAACTAAGGTACAGTGCAGAGATTTGGATGCCGAAACAGCCAGCGGCAAGCTGAGTCTAAAGGATGTGGTCGCTGACAAGGAGATCACAGGCGAAACCGTCAGCGGTGCCATTACTCTCAGCCGCTGTGATGCAGAAAAATTCGATCTGGAATCTGCCAGCGGCAGTATCCAAGGCAGTGTCCTGCGTCCTATGCGCTTTATTGCTGACAGTGCTTCCGGCAGAATCGATGTCCCCAACACCGACGGAGAGCCTTGCAGACTCACCACCGCCAGTGGTAATATTACCATCACCATAGAGGAATAACCAAACAATGGGCTGTCTCAGAATCCAGCTGAGACAGCCCATTGATTGTAGTGAATCCCTTCCGTAGCAGGGAAATTCTGATTTATCGAACGGTTATCAATTATGATTTGTATGGCAAACAGCTCGATAGATCGGAATTTGAAAAAGGAATCGATACAATGGGGATTGCATTACTGTGGGTCGGGCGACCACTCAAAACGATTCCAATGCTCCCGCTCTTTAGCAAGCAGTTCCTTCGCAAAGGGAACGATGGCACCGGCAAATGTCACAGTATTCTCGTGAGAGAAATAAACAGCCCATGTAAAATCCTTGTCTGTATAGATGGCTTCACCGCCGGAATAGTCCCCTAATTCCACAGTTTCTAAGCAGTGGGGAGGATAGGCATGATACCATTCTCCGTACTCGTAAATATGGGCGTAGGGCAAGCCCATCCACTGCCGAATCTGCTCCATATAAAGCTCGATATAAGACGCCATAAGGAAAAGCATATCAAACCCAATGTCCGATGCAGGACCCAACAAGGGATGCCAATAACTCCCGGCATCATAGCCCCAAATATCTCGAAACCTCTGAATCAGGTTCTGTCCTTCTTCCCCCACAATCACTCGTATGTAGGGATGCTCCGACAATGGAACTGCACCCTGTTCCGCAGCCATAGAGTTGAAGTACTCCAAAAACCGCTCCCTCAAGGATCGGATCATGGCTACGGCAGTCTGATTGGGAGGATTCAAAATAGCTCGCTCATAATGAATATCCAGGAGCGCAATAACCTCTTTGCGGAATGCATCAAGGCTGTCAAACTCCCGATCTACAAGAGTTGCCAGTTTGAATCTAAGCTCTATGACATACTGGTAGCCAACAAAATATAGACCCTGAGAGTTACCTACCTTCGCGGCGTATGCCATAAGTTGCTCATCGCACCAATGGAGCAACTGTGTCAGAATATGAGAAAATACCATAAAATCACTCCTTTATATCACCGAAGGAATCAAGTCGGAAATAGCAAGCAGACCGCAATTCAAGAGGGTAAGAAGCAAGGGCAGGAAGGTAACGCATAGAGACAGAATGCTGTAGCCTTTCCTTTTCAGCAGGACTGCAATGGGAACAGCAAGCAAGCAAAGAAAGGTGTTGATGAAGAAAATACCGCAAATAACATTGATCAAGCTAATAAACACAGGGTTATTCGCCCCTATAGTAGCCTCGGATACCATCATAGCAATGAAACAAACAAAAGACCACGGAATATACAGGATCCCTAAAATCCAATTGCAGATTTTGCTGATTCGATCAAGTTTCGGGTTGGGAATCATGAAATGTACCTCCTTTTGAATTTACAGTCTGTAATAGGAATATAGCACAAGTGTGAAATATTCGCCCATGGTGAATGTGAGATAATAACGTGAAGTCATTGTGAAATTCGATGCTGACACTTCAAGTGAAATGAAATAAATCCACCCATCCGCCGTCGAGGCGGATTTCATCTCTCCAAGAGATTTCATCATCGAAGATGATTTCACCCACCCGACAGGGTGGATTTAATTGAAAAGCTCCAAGTCAACGACTTGGAGCTTTTCATGGAGGTGCCGCCCAGATTTGAACTGGGGAATAAAGGTTTTGCAGACCTTTGCCTTACCGCTTGGCCACGGCACCATATTGAAAAAGGAACGAGTCAACGTTCCTTTTATTGTTTGGAGCGGGTGACGAGGCTCGAACTCGCTACCTCCACCTTGGCAAGGTGGCGCTCTACCGGATGAGCTACACCCGCATTTGGTGCCTCCGGTCGGAGTTGAACCAACGACCCGCGGATTTTCAGTCCGCTGCTCTACCTACTGAGCTACAGAGGCATATTGAGCCGAGTTAAACTCGGCTCAAATGCGATAAATATGGCGACCCGGAACGGACTCGAACCGTCGACCTCCAGCGTGACAGGCTGGCGTGCTAACCGACTGCACCACCGGGCCAAATTGTGGTGGGAACAACAGGGCTCGAACCTGTGACCCCATGCTTGTAAGGCATGTGCTCTC
>JAZRGR010000255.1:0-6204 GCA_045644345.1 Faecousia sp.
AGAGCAACATATTGTCGATACAATCTCTGGTATTTCCAAAATTTTCTGCGAAAATAAAAATATTTTATGATTAGAATTTCCAGTTAGGATCATTTTCCACTTTCCATTTTCAATTTTCCATTTGCGAAAGCATAACAGCTCGATAAATCGGAATTTGGCGAGGCTGTCGAGGTTGACAGAAGGGGTGTGGGTGTGTATAATGATTTTAGAACGGTTTTAAATGGATAATACGATCTATAATAGTCAAAAGAGAATAGGAGGCCGGGGGATGGATAGAAGGAAGAACCGAAAGATGCAAATAGGAAGGATCGCTATTTTACTCATAGGATGCCTTATGACCACGCTGCTGTGGGGATGCTCCGACGGGAAGGACACTGTGCCAAAGGATGGGAAGGAACCTGCCGCAGTTGCTACAGAGGATGCCACTGTTTCTCGTGAATCGGAGCTCCTGGACACCGTGGACAAGGTTATGGCATATGTAGAGGAAATGGCACAGGCCGGAGCAGAAGAATATACCCTTGTTTGCTCTCAGGAGCTCTATGATACATTGATGAAGGTTACATACAAAACGGATAAGGGAGAACGCAAAGCGATCTATAGTCTACTGAATAATGCAGGACTCTACAACTGCAATGTCATAAATGCCGGGGTCAAGAAAACCATTACCGTGACCGACATAAGCTTCTATCCCGGTTATGAGATCCTCCGTGCTGTAGAACAGGGGAAGGAAGCCGAGCTCAACTCTACATTCAGAAAGACCTTGGCAGAGGCACAGGCTATGGCAGAGGCCTGCCGCACATCGAATCCCCTGGAAACGGCGAAAAATATTCAGAACGCCATTTGCGAACGCGTCAGCTATGCCTATATGACCAACATGAGCGATGTAGATACGGCAGTGGGCACGCTGCTTAAGAATGTAGCGGATTGCGATGGCTATGCAGATACCTTCTATCTGGTGGGCGGCTTGGCAGGACTGGAGGTTCGCTGTCAGCACGGGATCGCATCCAATTATGATCACGAGAAGAATACCATCGAAACCTCCAGCCATATGTGGAATTTGTTGAAGCTTGAGGGTAGCTGGCGCGTAGTGGATGTTTGCTGGGCAGACGGAGAGTACGGAGTGGAATACACCTGGTTTAACATTGGTAAGGACCGTGCTTCCCGTAGCCGCACCTGGCAAGAGGATATGACCGTTCCTCTGTTAGAAGAAACAGACCTCTCTGCCAGACCGGAAAATGAGTATTCCGTGACCACATATGATGAATTGGAAGCCGCCATCAAGGAAGCGGTGGATAAGGAGCAAACCCTCTTTACCGTTATTTTTGACAGACCGGAGTATATCTCCAAAAAGGACGCCTTCGATGTGCTGTGGAATTATTACGACGGCGAAGCTTCCTATTATTGGGATGAGTGTACCAGAGCATTGACGATCCTCTTAGAGAATGGATCTGATTTAGGATAGACGGAGGACCGCCAAATTCCGATTTATTGAACTGTTTGTCGTCATACACCGTAGGGGCGACCTGTGGTCGCCCGGTCATTGTCGTAAAACGACAATGACGAAATTGTGGGATTATTACGAGATTTCCGACAAAATTGAAACATTTTGCGGGCGACCACAGGTCGCCCCTACGAACAAATTCGGAAATCAACAGAGCGATAAATTGGAAATTGGCGAACGATTAGGGATTTTTGACAGAAGAAAGGATTGACAGGGAAGTGGTTTTGTGCTACAGTAAAGGTGAGCGAAAATGAGCGGATGGAGGATTTGTCATGACTTACGCAGAACGGGAGAAATTATTACTGGAGTATTTGGAGCAGAATGAGATCATTTCTCTGTCAACGGCCTGTGAGCTGACGGGGGCCTCTGTTGCCACTATGCGACGGGACTTCGATGCCCTGCAGGACAAGACCCTTGCGGTACGGAGCCACGGCAGTCTGCGATTGGTACAAAAGGAGCGCAAGAGCTTCTTCGGCGGTACGGAGATCCTGGACGATACGGACAGGGAGAAGGATGCCATTGCCGCAGAGGCCGCCAAGTCTGTGGGGGCAGGGGAGTCCATCTTCATCGGCACCGGCAAGACCTGCAACATGCTGGCGGCACGACTGGGTGCCGTAGAACGGCTGACGGTGGTCACCACCAGCATTACTGCTGTGCTGGAGTTGGTAGAGAAGCCCAATATCCACCTGACCCTCTTAGGCGGGGATGTCCATACGGGTAAGAATTTCATCGAGACCATGGACAGCAATATCAGTCAGACATTGCGGAATTTCTATTTCGATAAAGTCTTTATTACGATGGACGGAATTGACCTGGAACGTGGCTATACCGTACAGGACAAGACCCGTATCGCCCTATATACCCAGTTATCCCGTATGACCCGTCGTCTGTACATCCTGGTAGACAGTGGGAAGTTTGATCGCAGAGCCTTTGCCACTGTATTCCCGCCGGATAAAACCTGTCGGATCATCACTACCAGACGGATTCCCCAGAGCTTTGCATCATACTATGGGCAGAAGGGGATCCCTTGCACCATGGTAGCGGTTGAATGAGCGAAAATGAGCGATAATTTCACAAACAGCACCTGCGTTCATTGCAGGTGCTGTTTTGCCTATTTGATATCTGTTACAATGTAAACAATATGTTTGTAACCGTTTTGTTTATTCTGCTGAAAATCCCATGAGATTTTTTGAAACTATTGACTTTTCATCGGTTTTGTGGGATGATATGGGGGACAGAATAGTCTGTTTTCGCAATGAGCGAAAATGAGCGAATATTTTATGGAGATTTTGACTATGAAGAATCAAGGAATTGTCGAATTATATCAGCCTCGTCACACCTTGATCGGTCGTGACGGTATCACCATGATCCCTCACTTCCTGGAGCGTATCAGTGCAGACCGTGTTCTGGTGGTTACTGATAAGGGACTTATGAAGACAGGCATCGCCGGCAAGGTCACCGCTGTTTTGGATGAGGCCAAGATCAACTATGTGATTTATGACGGTGTAGAGCCCAATCCCTCCGTACGGATCATCAACGAGGCCTTTGCCTTCTATCAGGCACAGAACTGCGGCGCTGTGGTCGCCATTGGCGGCGGCAGCCCCATCGATGTAGCCAAGGCAGTCAGTATCCTCTCTGCCAACGGCGGACGGATCCAGGACTACAACGGCGTCAACAAGTCCAAGAAGCACGGCGCCCCCATCATTGCGGTCAACACCACCGCAGGCACCGGCTCCGAGTGTACCCGTGCCTACGTTGTCACCGACGAGGAGGCCAAGAGCAAGCTCCTCATGGTGGACACCAACTGTCTGTCCCACTTGGCCCTCAATGATCCCATGCTTATGGTTGGCATGCCTCCCTCTCTCACGGCGGCTACGGGCATTGATGCCCTGACCCACGCCATCGAGGCATACATTTGCAATACCCATACCCCCTATACCGACGCACTGGCCCTGGAATCCATCCGCTTGATCTCCGACTCCCTCCGTGAGGCGGTGCGGGACGGCTCCAACATGGATGCCCGTACGGATATGTGCTGGGCAGAGTATATGGCAGGTCTGGCCTTCTCCAATGCGGGTCTGGGTCTGGTTCACGGCATTGCCCACCAGTTAGGCGGCTACTACAATATTCCCCACGGTCTTGCCAATGCCATTATGCTCCCCAGAGTGCTGGAGTTCAACCGTCCCTACTGCATGGGTCGTTTGGCTGAGGTTGCCCAGGCCATGGGTGAGAAGGTGGATCATCTGTCTGTAGATGCCGCCTCCAAGCAGTGTATCGAGGCAGTCCGCCGCCTGATCTCCGATGTAAAGATCCCCCCTCTCTGCGACACCAAGTTCGACATGAAGGATCTGGACATCATTGCGGAGAATTCCCTCAAGGATACCGCTACCGCCACCAATGCCGTCCGTCCCACCCTGGACGACATCAAGATCATTATTACCAAGACCTACTACGAGGGTCTGATTATGAAGGGTATCGTGAAGGAGGAACAGAAGAATGGATAAGGCAGCCGTACAGCGTCAGGTCCAGCTCTCTGTTGCAGAGTCCGTATTCCGCAAGGAAGGCAAGCTCTTCGTTCCCGTTGCCGCCTCTGCAAGACATGTCCATCTGTGCCGTGCCGATGTAGAGAGGCTCTTCGGACCCGGCTATCAGTTACAGAAGTTCAAGGATCTGGTCCAGCCCGGTCAATATGCCTGCAAGGAGCAGGTCACTGTGGTTGGACCCAAGGGTCAGATCGAGAGAGTCCGCGTTTTGGGACCGGAGCGCAAGGACACCCAGGTTGAGGTAGCTCTCACCGACACCTTCGGTCTGGGGATCAAGGCTCCCATCCGTATGTCCGGCAAGGTAGCCGGTACCCCCGGCTGTAAGCTGGTGGGACCCTATGGTACTGCTGAGGTTCAACAGGGCGTGATCGTTGCCGCAAGACACCTCCATGTATCCAAGGAGCAGGCTGTGATGTACGGCCTCAAGGACGGGCAGACCGTCAGCCTCCGTTCCGGTGGGGAGAGATCCGTGGTATTCGAGAATGTCATTGTCCGTGCAGGTGACGGACACACCTTAGAGGTCCACCTGGACACCGACGAGGCCAATGCCGCCGCCATGTCCGGATCTCCCATGATGGAGGTTATTATTTGAGCAACCTCTGTACGATCGTCTGCGGTCTTTGACGGATCTTTTGCCCCAACTTTGCAGTTCGAAAACTTGAAATACACAAAGTATTCCTGCGTTTTCAAACTTTAATTTGGGACAAAATATCTCGCCAAATACTCTTGTCGATCGGTACATCGGCTGCTCAGGGATTTACCCCAATAAATCACAAATATAAGAAAGTATCATAGATTTTTTGTGTAAGAGGTTAAGCTATGAATCAGGAGCTTTTACACAAGTTCATAGAAGCCATTGTGGCCGAGGTGGTCAGACGGGTGGCGATCCTGGAGCGGCAGAAGCAGCATCCCGAGGATGTTTTGGTTCTTATTGCCGCACCCACTGCCTACCCCGAGGAGCTGAAGGCACTGCTCAAGACCCAGTTCGGAGAGGGCTATACCCCCCTCTGCTTCCGGGAGAATTGCGAGCTGCCCCATGCCCTCTATGCTGAGTCCATGTCTCAGGCAGACATCCTGGCACAGATCACCAAGGCTAAGACCGTCATCCTCATTGCGCCCCGTCTGGAGCAGCTACAGGAGATCGCAGAGGGCAAGGATCAAGACTTCCTGTCCTATCTCATGATCCGCTCCGTCCTATGGCGGAAGGATGTACGGCTGTACCTGGATTTTGAACCTCCCAGATTTAAGCGGAACACCTTCTTGGAGGGGGTCAATTCCTGCTTGGATACCCTCAAGGATATGGGTGTTACCGTCAGCCCCTACTATACCGGGGATGCGGCACGGCAGATCGGGGAGAGCCTGGTCACGGAGGCAGATGTTCTGGCAGCTTCCGAGAGACCGGACAAGACCATCCGTTGCCGGGTAGGTGCCATTATCACCCCGGCGGCACGGGATGCACTGGCAGTTCACGATGTAATCGTTCGGTATGATAATAGCGAAAGCATATGAATTGAATAGCATATGAATTGAATAAGGAGAAAGCGTATGAATTTAGGAAGAGTTAAGGGTACTGTGGTCAGCACCAACAAGGCAGAGAAGCTCCACGGCCTGAAGATGCTGATCGTCAAGCCCATTGATATCGAAACCTGGGAAGAAAAGGGCGGTCTCATTGTAGCCATTGATGCAGTGGGCGCCGGCGAGGGTGAAGTCGTCATGCTCTGTGGCGGCAGCTCCTCCCGTCAGACCGCCGCAACGGAGAACAAGCCCGTTGACCAGTCCATCGTTGCAATTATCGACTCCGTAGATGTAAACGGACGCCGTATTTTTGAAAAATTCAACCAAGAAAGTTGAGGTTAGCGTATGGCATTGACAAAAGAACAAATCCGACAAATCGCTGAACAGACCCGAAGCAGTGTCTTAGGCGGCGGCTGCGGCTCCACCTTCACTGCCGCAAACGGGCAGTGCCTGTTCGATGATGTCCATGACGCCATCGACACAGCCATCCGTGCTCAGCAGAAGCTCATGGACATGAGCCTGGAGGAGAGAGGCAAGCTCATCGAAGCTATGCGTCAGACCGCTCGGGAGCATGCAGAGGAGCTGTCCATTCTGGCTCATGAGGAGACCGGCTACGGCAAGGTTCACCACAAGATCGCCAAGAAT
>JAZRGR010000256.1:0-22834 GCA_045644345.1 Faecousia sp.
AGCTGCAACGGTCTCTTGCTTCACGAGGACGGTGTTGCATACGGAGCAGTGCTTACCTTCCGTCTTGCCGGAGGCGGTGCAAGTTGCGGATACTGCCTTGTCGATGACTTCCGTATGTCCCTTTGCATTGACATAGTTATCTTTATAACTATGAGAGCAACGGGAGCAGGTGTAGGTGGTGTAGCCCTGCGCGGTACAGGTAGGAGCCGTGACCTTGTTGGTGTAGCTATGTCCTAAAGCTGCAACAGTCTCTTGCTTCACAAGAACAGTGTTACAGACGGAGCAGTGCTTGCCCTCGGTTTTACCGGCAGTGGTACAGGTTGTAGCTATTGCCTTGTCGATGACCTCAGTATGTCCCTTTGCTGCTACATAGCTATCCTTGTAGCTATGGGAGCAACGGGAGCAGGTGTAGGTGGTGTAGCCTTGTGCGGTACAGGTAGGAGCTGTGACCTTCTTGGTATAGCTGTGACCTAAGGCAACAACGGTCTCTGTTTTGATTCCTCTGCAAACAGAACAGGTATAGGTCTTGCTGCCATCGGTATCGCATCCGGGCTGTATGGTGAGCTCCCCTGCATTCCAACTGTGGGTACCGGTGAGCTTGTAGCCACAGGAGCAGGTGCCGATATGGCTGTTGTTGTCTGCCATACTGTAGGTATAGCTATGGGGGATAGCGGTGAATTGGGCAGTAAAGACAGTGTTGGCTGTGATGCCACTCAAGGACTTGTCCCAGCCGGCAAAGGTGTAGTGATTCTTATTGTCCGATGATTTAACAGGTGTTGCACCTGCATAGACGGCATTGCCGCCTGCAGAGACGATCTGTTCATAGAGGATACTACCGTCGGGCATGACAAAGGTTGCGGTGCAGGGGACGGGAGGTGTGCCGTTCTTGGGTCCTATATAGATGTAGTCGATGGTGATACAGCTGGGCTTGGACAGGTCAGCAGGGACTACATAGGAGAATGCGGGACGGAGTCCTGTGATGGTGGTACAGTCACGGAATGCCTGGGTCAGAGGAATGGTGATGACTTGGTACTTCCCATCTGCTACATAATCGCCCCCAAGACTGTAAATGGTTTCGTATACCAGATCGGTACCGCCGTCCTTGTAATAGCACAGACGGAAGTTGGCGGTTTCTCCGACGGATGCCTTTAGATTTTCTGCCTTGAAGCGGATCTGCACCACTTCAGCGTTCTTGGGGCTATAGTTTAGGGGATTGTAGCTACCGGCATAGGTGCGGATAGATAGATTCTTCCTGACTGTGTCGGCGGACTTGGTATACAGGGTCAGTGTGCCGGCGGAGGTGTCTACAAGGCCCGGGGCAATATCATTGGTTTTGGTAGAGGAATTATATTCGATGAAGTCCCAACGGGAGGCAGAGTCAAAGTTGATGCCATTGTACTGGGTTTCGTACTGATACTTCTTCCGGGAGGCAGTACTGTCATCAAAATCGAAGAACAGTGCCTTGGGAGCAACATCCTTGCTTCGATCCCGGATATGAAGGGTGAAAGTTCCCAGGGACTGTGCAGTACCGTTGTGGTTTGCAAACTTAATGGTAATGGTATAATTTCCGGGGGTGCTTCCGCTGAAACCACCGGGGAACTCCAGCCAGTAGGTGCCGGGAGCTTTTTTCTGCCAGCCGTCGTAGAAGATCTCACCACTGTCTCCGGAATTTTTGAAGGTGTAGCGGACGCGAAGATCCGCAGTCAGCAGAGACAGAGCCTGGCTCTTACTGATGCCGGGATCGGCATAGTAGTCCTTATGTCCGGACCAGGATAGGAGCAGTGTATCGGCAGTGGTATTGTAGGAATATAACCGCAGCTTAAGATAGTCCAGCTTTTCATTAGCCGCGGTTTTGGTCAAATTGGAGGCTCCCCAACCTTGATCTGTGGTTGCCATATAAGCATCTCGATAAAGGGGGTGGTAGGTGCTGCCATTACTGTTATAACGGGCATAGAGGAGGAATGTGTTATCCTGCATCATATCCAGACGAACAGAGTTGGTGGCTGTCTCCATCTGATTGGTGAAGGAAGCCCAAGCACCGAACATACCGGAGGCAGTATAGGTGTCTCCCTTGCCAAGGGCCATGTTGGCGTTCTTGGTGTTGGTGCCCCAATAATCTCCACTGCCTTTCTTTACGGCACCGGAGACATAGTAGCCCTTTCCACCGCTGACAATAGCCAAAGAAGCATCGTCGATGGAATTGAAGGTCATATTCCAGTTCATATATCGCCGCTGAGAGGCACCGAAATAGTATCTGTCGTTGGCGTATAGAGCAGAGGAACCATTGGTGACAGTACCGTTTGCTGTGGTGTAAGAAAGGGGATAGCCCATCTTATTATCAACGATGAGATAGGTACCACTGATTTTTGTGGGGGCTGTAGTAACGCGGTCGTAACGATAATACTGCTCAGAGGCTGTGACGGTGGTGCTTGTATAGGGATTGGCTTCCTCCATGTCACGGGTGAGATTGCCCCAGTTGAGCCAGTCTACACCGTCTGTAAAGGGCTCCTGCAGGAAAACGCCCGTTTCGGCACAGTAGCCCACTAAGTTGGAGTTGCCGTAGTAGATGGTACCTGCGTAGGGCATCCAGTTGTGGTTATTCGTATAGAGATCTTTCCGATTGGTAGTAGCTCGCTCCACTTGATTGAGGAAGGAAATAGAAGGGGCGACGGTTTTGACGAGTGTGACATGGCCGTCAAAGGCGTGGTGGGGGATCTGCAATACGTCTGCGTGGAGATAGGATTGAGGATACATGGCTATAAGGATCCGATCTGCATCATAAATGTCACCGGTCAGGAGAATGGTTTTACCCCCAAAGGTCACACGGAGGACGGAGGAGCAGTTGTTCTCCTCGTCAGACTTTCGCATACAGCCGACATCACGAAGAGCAAGCTTGTTGCTGCTGTTGGGAGTGTAAAGATCTTCTACTGTGTATAAAACCTCAAAGCGAACACCGCAAATATCGAAGTATTCACCGGTGTGCTGTTTGTAATACCTGGCATTGGGATAGAGCTTGCCAATGATCTCCATGTTATCACCGGAAGCACCTACTACATCGAAATTATACATGACATTCTGCAGGTCAAATTCCGTATAGTACTTGGAAAGAAATCGGGGGAAGCCGGAAACATGATCGTCATGGTAGTGGGTGACGAACCAGGTGTTAATGACCATCCTCTGCCCCTCGGGGATGCCGGTGATCTTCCGCAGGAAAGCGTAAACACGCTCGCAGTCTCGGTCACTCATTTGAATGTAACTGCCACCGTCTACCACAAACAGACTGTTGTCAGCGAACTTGATAACATACATAGAACCGGCATTGTTCCGGTTCTGACTGCCGTAGGCACTACTATAGCCATAGCCGTCCTGAGAAGCGGAGAAGGGAACCATATACACCTCGGTACGACCTGTGCTGCTACCGTTAGCAGTATAACTGATACGGCGGAAGGTATCCGCATTGGTGTCTGCAATGATACGAGTCTCCTGATACGCTTCCACATAATAGGCATAGATGGTATAAGTGCCGTCGGGAGACAGACATTTGATATGGCGGTTGGTACCGGATTGGGCAGTGACAGCTTTCTGGTACAGGAGGGTATAGCCCAGCCCTGTCAGCTTATCCCGATAATTGAGGAGCTGGGTGCCTGAGGTGCCCTTGATGATCTGCATCTTGGATTGTGTTCCGGTATTTGCCAAGCCAAGATACTGACCGCAGTCATAGGTCATCCAGCTTGAAGCTGTACCACCTGAATAGGCAGGGACGGAAATGTCGCTGACAGAAACCGCTTTGGTAACGGGCTTCATTTGGGACAATAATGATTCCGGTTGCATCTTATCCGGCTCTACGGCCGTTACGGAAACGGCGGGCAGGAGAGCAAGAAGCAGTGCCAATAGTAAACAAACGCTGAACAAACGGGATGGTTTTTGCATGGGAATTCCTCCTTAAACGATTGTAGAGTTGTAAGAATAATGTACCATATTTCCCGAGAAATTACAACCATTAAAACTACAGAAAAGGGGAGCTGTCTCACTGAAACAGCTCCCGGTAAATATGCATTATTCGTGGGTTTCCATAAGAGAAAGGACCTGCTGGACACGGTCAACATCTGCGATGTTGATCAGAGTGACATACTGGGGGACCTCGCGGCCGTTGACCCTAACTCTGCGCTTACTGCGATCTCTGGTCAAGGGGAAGTGGATGGTAGCATTGCCGTTCCTGTAGTACTCGGTTTCGTATCCCAGAGTTTGGGATGCGGGGTAGCTATCTGTTTTCTTGCCCATTCGGCGATACAGTCGCTTGTTGGTGATCGCATATTCTGTGTGATTCCGTACGAGGAAGAACTTGTAGATTTGCTTGATTAGTAGGGCGAAGCCTACAAGGGGAAAGAGAAGCGGAAAGTATGTGAACACAGTGGCATTACCCAGCGGATCTGTTCCACCTTGGATGGCGCGACTGCACATAGAACATGCCAGTACAGTCCAAATGACGCATAGAACAAAAGTGCTGATCTCGTTCCAGGTCACGAGTTTCCCCTTCTTTTCCGGACGACCTTGCCAAAGAACATATTCATCAGGACCCATGAGCGGACGACAAAACAGTGTTGTGCTTTCGTGATCCATGATATTTCTCCTTGCGATAATTTACACAGGGGTGATCCAAGTATAAGGATCTGCTAAAGCACCGGTCTGAATCCCTACCAGTGTATCGTACATTGCTTGTGCTACGGGGCCGATCTTGCCGCCGGACAGCTTCATGGAGTGATCCTTATACACCATCTCTCCGACAGGGGAAATGACTGCGGCAGTGCCGGTGCCGAAGGCTTCGGTCAATGTACCTCTCTCATAGGCATCGAAAATCTCTGCAATGTCGATAGGACGTTCCTCGACGGTCATGCCCTTGTCGGCGGCGAGCTGCATAATACTCTTACGGGTGATGCCGGGGAGGATGCAGTCCTCAATGGGAGCGGTCATGAGCTTGCCGTCTATGACGAACATCATGTTCATGGCACCGACTTCCTGTACATAGCGGTTCTCTCTGCCGTCCAGCCACAGGACCTGATCGAAGCCGTCTTTGGCGGCCTCTGCACCTGCTTTAAGGGATGCGGCATAGTTGCCACCGGTCTTGCATGCACCGATGCCTCCGCGGACAGCACGGACATATCGATCCTCAATGCGGATGCGAACAGGAGCCATGCCATTCTTGTAGTATGCACCGGAGGGGGCGCAGATGATGAAATACAGGTAGTGCTTGGAAGGATGAACGCCCAGCTCATTGCCCATAGCAATCATGGTGGGACGGAGGTACAGGGAGGTACCGGGGCGGTGGGGCACCCATTCTTCCTCTAACTTGACCAGTGCTTTCATGGCGGCAACTTGATACTCTACATCTAATGTAGGCATACACAGACGCTCTGCACTACGGTTCATCCGCATAGCATTCTCCTCCGGACGGAAGAGCTGGATGCCCTCGCCGTCTACACGGCGGTATGCCTTCAGACCCTCGAAAATTTCTTGGGCATAATGGAGTACGGGAGCTGCAGGGTAGATGGGGATGGGGCCATAGGGAACGATACGGGCGTCGTGCCAGCCCTGTCCCTCGTCATACTCGACCATGAACATATGATCGGAGAAATGCTTGCCAAAGCCTAAAGTGGACTCATCTGCAGGCTTTTCCTTGGGGGTCTGTGTTTTAAAAATTTGAATCTCAGGAAGCATGATGCTTCTCCTTTCGATTTATATTATTCTACGCACATGGCGCCACGGCGCAGTGCCTCAATGTTCAGGTCAACCAGCTTTGCCTTGGGGCCGGTGAACATATGGACAAGCATTTCCTTAATGGTTTCTACGCCCAAATTGCCCATAGCCTTGATGTAAGCACCCAGCATGACCATGTTAGCTACCTTCATGTTGCCCAACTCCTGGGCGATCTCCAGGCAGGGAACATAGATGGCTCGAACATCCTCGCGCTGTACCTTCTCCGTAATAATGGAGCTGTTGACGAAAATGGTGCCACCCTGTGCAACGGTGGGCTCAAACTTGAGGAGTGAGGGCAGATTCATGGCAATGAGCTCCGTAGGCTCCAATACGATGGGACAAATAATGGGCTCGTCGGATATGACCACACAGCAGTTGGCTGTGCCGCCACGCATTTCGGGACCGTAGGAGGGGAGCCAGGAGACGTCCTTGCCTTCCTTCATCCCGGCCTCAGCCAGGGTCTTGCCGATGGCCATAACGCCCTGACCGCCGAAGCCTGCGATCATGATCTCGTTGGTCATTACTTGGCACCTCCTTCGATGTCCTTGTATACACCCAAGGGATAGTAGGGAATCATATTTTCCTTCAGCCATTCTACAGAGGCGGCGGGAGTCTTGCCCCAGTTGGTGGGACAGCAAGCAAGAACCTCTACGAAGGTGAAGCCCTTGCCTTCCTGCTGGAGACGGAAAGCCTTCTGGATGGCCCTCTTGGTCTTGTTCAGATTAGCGATGTCGGTAACGCAGGTACGGCTGGCATATGCACAGCCATCCAGGGTAGAGATGATCTCGGCCATGCGGATGGGAGCACCGTAGTGGTCCTGCTGTCTGCCCAAGGGAGCGGTAGTGGCCTTCTGACCTACCAGGGTGGTAGGAGCCATCTGACCGCCGGTCATGCCGTAAATCGCGTTGTTGATGAAAATGGTGGTGAATTTCTCCCCACGCATAGCTGCGTGGATGATTTCGGCAGTGCCGATAGCGGCAAGATGGCCGTCTCCCTGATAGGTAAAGACGATGGTGCCGGGATCGGAGACACGTTTGATGCCTGTTGCCACAGCAGGTGCTCTGCCGTGTGCTGCTTCGTGCATGTCGCAGTTGAAATAGTTGTAGGCAAAAACGGAACAGCCAACGGGAGCTACGCCGATGGTCTGACCAAGAACGCCCATTTCTTCTAAGGTCTCAGCGACCAGCTTATGGACAATACCGTGGGTGCAACCGGGGCAGTAGTGGAGCTCTGCATCGGTCAAGCCCTTGGATTTCTGATATACAATAGCCATGTTTCTTACCTCCCGATTGCAACCTTGGCAGCGGCACAGACCTCTGCCGGAGTGGGAACGACGCCACCTGCTTTGCCCACAAAGGCAACGCTCTTGCAGCCCTCCAGGGCGATCTTGACGTCGTCGATCATTTGACCCATGCTCAGCTCTACATCCACAACAGCTTTGACACTTGCTTGACTTGCGACTGCCTTAAGTGCTTCAGAGGGGAAGGGCCACAGCGTGATGGGGCGAAGAAGGCCAGCCTTAATGCCCTCCTTCTCCAACTGGCGGATAGCGGCACGGGCAATACGGGAGGGTGTGCCGTAGGCTACGAAGAGAACCTCGCAACCCTCGGTGTTGTATTCCTCGAAGAGAACCTCGTTCTCCTCCATAGCCCGATACTTTTTGGCCAGTCTTTCGTTGTGATCGGCACAGAGATTGGGATCGATGTATAGGGAATTGATAACATTGGGCTCGCGCTCACCCTTAGTGCCGGTGGTTGCCCAGGTCTTTTCGGGGAGTTCACGCTTGGGCTGCTCACGCCACTCAATGGCTTCCATCATCTGACCGATCATGCCGTCGGCGAGAACCATGACAGGATTGCGGTAGTAATCTGCTACATCGAAAGCACGTTGTACCAGATCAGCGGCTTCCTGAATGTTGGCGGGGGCATAGACCAGATGACGATAGTCACCGTTGCCGCCGCCACGGGTAGCCTGGTAGTAGTCACCCTGTGCAGGCTGAATGGTACCCAAGCCGGGACCGCCGCGCATCATATTGACGATAACTGCAGGCAGCTCTGCACCGCAGATGTAGGTGATACCCTCCTGTTTAAGGGAGATTCCGGGGGAAGAGGAGGAGGTCATAACACGCTTGCCACAGCCTGCAGCACCGTAGACCATGTTAATTGCTGCGACCTCAGACTCTGCCTGGAGGAAGCATCCTCCTACCTGGGGCAGATGGAGGGATAAATATTCGGGGATTTCGTTCTGGGGAGTGATGGGATAGCCGAAAAAGTATTTACAGCCGGCACGGATGGCGGCTTCGGCAATGGCTTCATTGCCTTTCCAAAGTTCTTTTGCCATAGCTCCTCCTTATACTCTCTCTACCGTAATGATAGAGTCGGGACACATTTTTGCGCAGCTTCCGCAACCGATGCACTTGTCCAGATCCTCGGGGCGGATGGCAGCGGGATGATATCCCTTACGGTTGGTGGTGGTCTCGTCCATGACGATGATGTTCTTGGGACAGACTAAGGCGCAGAGCTCGCAGCCCTTACATCTGTCTTGGCGGAAAGTTACGATTCCTGCCATAGATAATCTTCCTCCTCGCTGAAAGTGATCTCCCAGGGCTTTCTCATATAGATGTCCATGGGGAAAATGGGCTCAGACAGTTGCCCTTCTAAGAAAGGCACGAATCTGCGGTGAGTTCCGTGACATACAATGGGCAGGGCAGTCTTTTGGGATAGCTCCCGTGCGAGAGAGGCACCCTTAAGGATCTCCTCGGGGGTGGTCTGCCCACACAGGTGGGTGTTATTGACAATGCCTGTGACGTTCTGACGGCACTCTGCCTCAATCGCTTGCAGATATGCAAGGGCCTTTTCGCAGGTGGCAGTCTCGGGACGGTTGGCATTGAGCACAAAGAGTAGATCGAAATCCTCGCCTTGCAGCTTAGGGGCGAAACGGGCAAGGACTCTTGCACCGATGGGATCTCCGCCTAAGTCCAGCACTCCTCGATAGCTCCGATCCTCAAAGATGGACAGGACTGCAGGATTCAGCGCAGGGATATCCGCAACACCTCCGCAGGAGGTAACAATGACACGGATACCGCTTTCCTCCATCCGCTGAGCTTGCTCATAGGAGCGGAAATAGGGATTGACGATATCCAGATCGGCAAGAGCGGTTTTCTCCCCCTGCTGTGCCAGATGGAGTGCCAGATTTACGGCAAATTCGGTCTTGCCGCTTCCATAGTGACCGGTAATGATTTGTATGCGTCTGTTCATTGATATACCTGTACTTCTTCTTCCCCTTCCAGAACGCGGATGGCACCCTGTGCCATAGACAGCATCTCGTCCTCGCCGGGATAAACATGGATGGGGGCAATGAAATGGACGTTTTCTTCGATCCAGTGCATCAGTAGCTTGCTGTGGGCGAAACCGCCGGTAAGGAGAATGGCATCTACCTTACCCTGGAGGACAGTTGACATTGCACCGATCTCCTTGGCGACCTGATATGCCATTCCGCGGAAAGCGAGCTCCGCTTTGGAATCGCCGTTCTTGATGCGCTGGGTGATCTCAAGACCGTTGTTGGTCCCGGTATAGCCCTGTAAGCCACAATCGAAGCTAAAGTGGCGGCGGAGCTCTTCATAGGTGGAGCCGTATTTGCCACTAAAGGCGATCCGTAGTACATCCAGTACAGGCAGTGTGCCGGGGCGCTCGGCAGTGTAGGCACCTTCGCCCTCTAAGCCGTTATTCACATCAATGATCTTGCCATTGCGATGAGCGCCCACAGTAATACCGCCACCCATGTGACAGACGATGAGCCGCAGGGATTCGTAGGGAATGTCGATCTCGGCTGCAAAACGCTTAGCAATGGCCTTCTGGTTCAGTGCATGGAACAGGGGACGACGGGGGTAGTCGGGATGTCCCGAGAGCTTGGAGATCTTTGTCATTTCGTCAATGACCGGGGGATCTACCACATAGGCAGGGATTCCTAAGCCCTCTGCCAGCTCTGCTGCAAGGATACCGCCCAGATTACACACGTGTTTGCCATAAGCACAGCTACGCAGGTCCTCTAACATGGTCTCGTTTACCGCGTAAGTGCCACCCTGGAGGGGGCGCACCAAGCCACCGCGACCTACGATAGCGTCGAAATCCTTTAAGGCGAGATTCTGCTCTTCTAAATAGTGCAGGATGAAAGGCTTGCGGAAGGCCGCATTTTCTTCCATGGTGTTAAAGTTTGCCATATCTTTGGGGTCGTGCTGAAACACCTTGATACAGATACAGTTGTCGCCTTCGTAAGCGGCTACCTTGGTAGAGGTAGAACCGAAATTCATGGTCAATACTCTAAAGTCTCTCATGCCTGTCCCTCCTTGCTGTAGAATGCCGCAACATGGAGAGCGAGTGCAATGGAATTGAGCTTGCTTTCGTGGCTGTCGGCACGGGAGGTTAGGATAATGGGTGCCTTGGCACCGATAATGATGCCGGCATTACGAGCTCGTCCCAGGAAAACCAGGGTCTTGTACATGATGTTTCCGGCTTCAATGTCCGGCATGAGCAGAATATCTGCGTGGCCGGCACGGGGATCGGTGATGCCCTTGTGTCGGGCAGCTTCTACCGAAATGGCGTTGTCAAGTGCCAGGGGACCGACGACTCGGCAACCGGGGAGACCGGACTCGCTCAGAGCAGCGGCTTCGATGGTGGCAGGCATTTTTGCCTTGACCTTTTCTACAGCGCAGACACAGGCCACAACGGGATCGGGAATGCCAAGGGCGTGTGCTACATCTGCAGCATTGAGAATGATCTGCTTTTTCTCCTCTAATGTAGGTGCTATATTCATAGCTGCATCGGAGAGACACAGAAGTCTGTCAAACCCGGGGACCTCGAAGACAGCAACATGGGACAGAAGTCTGTCAGTACGCAATCCGGTGTCGCCTTGCAATACTTCCTTCAGCACCAGGGCGGTGTCTACCAGACCTTTCATGAGGACACTTGCCTTGCCTTCACGGACCAGAGAAACCGCAATTTTACAACACTGGATCAAGTCGGGCTCATGAATGATAGTATAGGGCTCCATAGAGATGAATAGAGCGTTTGCGATCTGGCGGATTTTTTCTTCGTCGCCGACTAGGATCGCATTGGCAAGTCCCAAACGACGGGCATCTTCAACAGCGGACAGAACTTCTTCGTCCTGGGCAACCGCTACAGCAATGACGTGAGGCTTGTCGGAGGGGATCTTTAGGGCGTCCAGAGATTGGATCATAGGTTGGGGCTCCCTTCAAAGATGGAATGTATAGTGATGGAATGCTGTGTAGGTATTCCATATACTATCATACTGTTTTTTTCCCGAAAGTCAAGAAAATGACATAAAAAATATCATAAAAGTATTGCTACGCGACAAATAGGAGGGATGTACCTATTGCCTTTTTGTCACTTCCTGTGTAAAATGGAAGAAATCGGAATGGAGGCGGATTGCCTGATGAAAAAACTCTGTATTTTATGTCTCTGCCTGTGTCTAACTTTTTATGGCTGTGGTTATGATCCCTACGATCCGACAATGTTCGGCTATTATGAGGGGACGGTGATCATAGCAGAGGGGTACGAGATCCCTATGAGTCGCATCTATGATGGGGAGAACTACATCCTGTTAGGGGAGGACGGAGGGGGAGTACTTACCTTGGCGGGAGATTCCCATGAGATTCTGTGGGGCTTCCGCGGACAGCGGTTTATATTGGAATTGGACGGCAGGAAAAGTGAGGGCTCTATAGAAAACGGGATCCTAAAGCTGAATTACTTGGATATGGGCATGGAGCTTCAATTTCATGCGGCACCGGATTACACCCCCGGCAAGGGCTGGGAGCTTACAGAGCAGGCTCTGCTCTGGCAGGGGGACTGGTACGGATGGTGGATGGTAGACGAGGCAACCGGGAGCTTTGCAGAGGTTGCAGGCGACTGGTGGGATCTGTGTGCTACTGTCACCATGGAGAGCAACTCTCGTGGGCGGATCTGCCTGTGGGACCAAGACGGATCGGTGGAGGAGCTGTTAGGGGAGGTTTCCTTCTACATAGATGAACGGGGATCGGCAGTGTCTCAAGAGGGCTATTTCGGTGCTACGATCATCGGACAAGGAGACTGGTATATCGAACCCTATCGTCATGAGCCGGGGGATCTGCTTGTGATTTCCTGCGGTGCTGAGAATGATACGGGGACCTTCTACTATACTGCTTATCTCCGCCCGTGGGGGCAGGATTGGTCAGATGTGCAGGAGAAGCCCTACCACTATGAGGACTGGTATTTGCCTCTGATCCGGGGGGGACATCCCATGCCTCAAGCCTTGCCGCAGTGACAGTCAATGTGCTTCAAAAGAGAAATCCGGTGAAAGCAGAAATGACCTCTTGCGTTTCCCACAAAATGTGATATGATATGAAATAGCGTAAATACATAAAAGGAGTTAAGAAAATGAAGCACATCACACGCCGTTCCATCAGTATTGTACTGACCATGGTACTTTTACTGAGCACCCTGTCCCCTGTAGCCTTTGCGGTACAGCGGAATACCGGTACACGCCATAAGCTGTGTACATCCCTTTCCTCCCAGGCGGTGGCCTATTATACCGGCAAATACAGCCCCGATGCATTGATCAGCTATGAAACTGACACTACAGGCAGTTGTCTCAAGGCTGTGGACAGCGAACTGTATAATGTCCTTCAACAGTTGATGACAGACACCCATACCTATGATGTGAATTATAAGGGTGATAATGGTCTGCAGGAGTATTGGCCCTATACAGATTGCAACAAGGGCTCCGGCAAGGCACAGCTGTTTTACTCCGATACTACCGGAAGCTTCAATCGAGAACATGTATGGCCTAAGTCCCGCGCATCTTTCTACCAGAGCGAGGGTGGTAGCGACCTGCATCATCTCCGTCCCACTAACAGCACGGTAAATTCTACCCGATCTAACTATACCTTTGCCAATGTTCGGGAATATCTTAGCAATCCTACCACTTATCCGACTTCCGGCACTCCCACCATCCTTTGGTATGACAAAAGCTACACCGAGAACAGCCCCGAGGAAGCAAAGACCACCGATAACCTGGGTATGGTAGAGATCAATGACAACGTTAAGGGTGATACTGCCCGTATCCTCCTGTATGTCTATACTCGCTGGGAAGAGAAGAACCTCTTCGAGAATGATCCCAACGCAAAGCCCGGCTCCTCTACCGATGAGAACAACGGTCTGCGTGTTATTTTTGACCTGGAGACTCTCCTGCAATGGTGTGAGATCGACCCCGTTGACGAATGGGAAATGGGTCGTAACGATGCAACCCAGGATGTACAGGGCAACCGCAATGTCTTTATCGACTATCCCGAATTGGCATGGCTCCTCTTTGGTGAGACTCCTCCTGCAGACATGGATGTCCCCGAGAAGCTACCTCTTGGAATGACCACCTATACGATTACCGCAAGCTCCAATAACACAGCTTGGGGTACCGTAAGTGTCAGTGGCAGACGGATCACCGCTACACCGGCAGAGGGCTACTATGTAGAGGGCTACACTCTCCTGTCCGGTGATGCCGAGGTAAAGCGGAACGACAATATCTTCACCGTTATTGCTGCTTCCGATTGCTCTGTCCGCATCAATTTTGCACCCAAGAAGGTTGTAACGGCAACATTTAATGCCCTCGGTGTTGAGCCCATCTCTTACTATGCCGGCGAGAGCATTACTCTGCCCACCGCTACGGCCCCGGAGGGATACCGCTTTATCGGTTGGGTCACAGAGGCTGTGGAGGATACTACCACTAAGCCCTCTTACTTAAATGCAGGCAGTGCATATACCCTTAACGGTGATGTGGAGTTCTTTGCACTGTATTCCTATTCTGATGGTGAAGGCTTCGGAGATTGGGTGCTCGTGACCGAGGCTTCCGCACTTCGTAGCGGCATTCAGGTGGTTCTCGCGTCCGCAGAGAACGGTGCGGTAGCTGCTTCTATGAAGGATACTCACTTGACTAAGAGCAATGCTACTTTTGTGGATGACGGTGATATGATCAAGACCCTGCCCCAGGATGCCGTGATCTTTATCTTGGGAGGACAGGCGGATGCTTGGACTCTGGAAACCGCAGATGGCAAGCTCTTGGGCGCCTACGGCAATAAAAAGCTGGGCTGGGATACCGGCATTACCCAGTGGAAGATCTCCTTCAATGGGTCCGATGCTCTTATGACCACCACCAACGACTCCTACGGAAAGATCCTTTACAACCGTAGCTCTCCTCGTTTTACGACCTATACCAATAGCGTATCCTCTACTCTGGTTCTTCCCCAACTCTACACCAATGATGGCGGTGTTATCTACTATACTACGACTCCCGGGAAGTGCGATCACAGCTATGAGACCGTGGTTACAGTGCCTACCTGCACGGATGATGGCTATACGACCCACACCTGCACCAAGTGCGGACACTCTTATAAGGACACTGTCGTTGAGGCTCTCGGACATAGCTATGAGTTTGTTGTTACTGTTCCTACCTGCACCGAGGCAGGCTATACCACCTATACCTGTACCGTCTGCGGTAACAGCTATATAGGAGATGCTACAGGAGCTCTCGGCCATTCTTGGGACGAGGGTACTGTGACCCTGGCTCCTGCACCCGGTGTTCCGGGGGAGATGACCTATACCTGCCTCACCTGTGGCAAGACCGATACCGAGGAGATCCCCGCTCTGCCTTCTGATGGCTGTGCATACGGGGATCAGTGCGGAACACATACCTTTACAGATATGCCGGAGCTGGGCAACTGGGCACATGCCGGCATCGACTTTGTGGTGGCCAAGGGATTGTTCAATGGTATGAGCAAGACTACCTTTGCACCCAACAAGACTATGACCCGTGCGATGTTGGTTACCGTTTTGTGGCGTAGCGCAGGGGAGCCTGCTGCGGATGTTGCGGACTTTACCGATGTCCCCGACTCCCGGTGGTACAGCGAGGCTGTAGCATGGGCCGCAGAGCAGGGTGTTGTCACCGGTTATGCCGATGGAACCTTCCGCCCCGACAACCAGATTACCAGAGAGCAGCTTGCAACGATCCTCTTCCGTTACGCTAAGCTGACTGAGATGGATCCGGTTGAACGTGCCGAGCTGGACAGCTTCCCCGATAGCAAGGATGTGCAGTCCTATGCTGTAGAGGCATTCCGTTGGGCAGTAGGCAAGGGCCTCATCAATGGTATCTACGACAGCAGTGCACAACAGAGCTTCCTCCGCCCCGCCGGCAGTGCTACCCGTGCACAGGTAGCCACCATTCTTATGCGTTTCCTGGATACGAAAGGTTAATTATATTCCATAAATAGCAAATCACCGCAGAATGGGTTCCTGCCCATTCTGCGGTGATGTTATCATTATAAAGTTTCGCAAAAACGGATGCCCTCCAGTGAACGGATCTCTTCCAAGAGGAGCTCATGATTCCGCTTTTTACCGGATTTGATGGTAGCAAAGAGGGAGACTCCTTCGGCATGGGAGCCCTGCTCAATCTGCAGACCGGAAACGGCCAGACCGTTTTCACGGAAGCAACGCAGGAACTCCCCCAGAGAAATGCCGATCTCCAACTCGATATACACATCGATGCTACGGGTATGACGGTGGATCCGATTGTCCCACAGGTGCAAGAGGGTCAGCACAAGGAAGATGGCAAAACAGCCCATAAATGCTACTTCATACAGACCTACACCCAATGTCAGTCCTACGCAGGCGGCGGTCCACAGACTTGCGGCAGTGGTAAGTCCCTTGATCCGATTATGTGCCGTAACAATAATGGTTCCTGCACCCAGGAAGCCGATACCGCTGACCACCTGCGCACCCATTCTTACCGGATCTCCGGTGCCGTAGGCTTGATAGATGTATTGGTTCGTCATCATGACGATACAGGCCCCGATGCATACCAGCATATTGGTCCGCAGACCTGCAGGGCGGTTCTTACGTCCTCTCTCAAAGCCGATGATACCCCCCAAGACCACTGCGGCAACGATCCGTAATGCAATGGATTCCATTGTTAAGGCTCGAAGCTCTAACATAGACAAACTCTCCCCTCGATTGAAAGCTTTTTCCCATTCAGTGCGGAATCAACCAGTCGGTCACCCTCATAACACAGTTTTAAGGAGAAAAAGGGAACCTTCTGCTCCATCAGTGACAGGAAGATCCGATCCCCCTCCCACTGGGGAAGGGCGGCGAAGGTTTCTTTGTCTACCCACTCCAGAGTACCCTCGTTACAGTCAATCAGCTCACCGTGGAAGCCGGTGGCATGGAATAGGTGCATATATTCACCCTCCCATTTGTCGGAGACGAAGGTTACGATGCCACAGTACCGATAGTCCGTAAGGGTCAAACCGGTTTCTTCCATGGCTTCTCTAAGGAGACATTCCTCGGGACTTTCGTTTTCCTCGAACTTGCCGCCTATCCCTACCCATTTATCCTTGTTTAGGTCGTTTTCCTTCTTGACCCTGTGGAGCAGTAGGTAGCAGTTGTCTTTCTCGATATAACAGAGTGTCGTGTTTTTCATAGATGTACCTCCTGAAAGATCAATTCGTCATAGCCGGTTTCTGCATCAAACTCTACACCGATGCTCCAACCGTCCAAAATGCCCAGAACCAGCTCACAGGTGGTATTGATGATACAGCCTTGACACAGGTGCCCACCTATGGTTGTCAGGTCTTCTTTAGACAGGGCGATGTGGAGATGACAGCGGTTTTCGCTGATGGTTCCGTTGAGACTGAGGATCTCGCAGTGCTCAGTGATATTTCGGATGGTTACTCCGCTTGCGTCCCGTACACGACCTTCGGAAATACAGCCTACTGCAGATAGGACAACGGCTGCAGGAATGTGGTGCTCCTTTGCTAACGCTTGGATGCATAATAGCAGATCATCTCCTCGGCGGAGACGTTTACAGATAGTTTTCATATATAGACCTCGATATGATAAGAAGGCTGTCTTTCAGTAAAGGAGACTGAAAGACAGCGCAGATCCTTATGGAAGTATCATGTTTACAGCGCTGTGGAGGTTGGTGACGGTGCAGAAGGGTCTGCCCTTTTCGTACTCTCCGTCCAGTGTCCAATCCAGCTCCTCTGCTGTTTCAACCAGTACGGTGGATGTGGAGACCAAGGTCAGCATGGGACTGTTGTAATCCTGGGTTTTCAGAGCCAAGACGCAATCTCCCAGCTCCAGAGGGCTACGGGGCTTTCGCACCAGGAGCAACTCAAAGAGTCCGTCGTTCATATCCACGATCTTAGGATCCAGAGTCAGGATCCCGGCAACAGAGGTGGAATTGCTGATGGCACCGAAGATGTAATCATCCTCGTAAACACTGCCATCTTCTACGGTAAATTTGACTCGGTGGCTACGGATGGAGGCAATCTCTTTCACCCCTGCCAAGAGGTAGGCGGTGTGACCTAACAGATTCTTTAGACTCTGGGGCGTGGCATAGGAGGCTCGGGTAAATGCGCCGAAGGATGCGATATAGGAGAAACAGCGTTCATTGAATTTGCCGATATCCAGATTATGAATGCTACCGGTTGTAATATCTGTCGCGGCGGTCACAATGTCCTTGGACAGGTGGAGACTGCTTGCAAAATCGTTGGTACTGCCGGCGGGAATATAGCCGATGGGTGTTTTGGCACCGATGTTATGCAGACCGGTGATCACCTCGTTAAAGGTGCCGTCGCCACCGATGCATACCAGCAAATCGAAGCATGCACCATGGTGAGCGGCTATGGTAGTGGCATCACCACGGGCGGTGGTCATGTAGATCGTTACCTCATAATTAGCGCGATTAAAGACAGAAATAATATCGGCAAGGTGGGTATTGGCTTTTTTCTTGCCGGAGCAGGGGTTCATGATGATCAGAAGCTTCTTCATTTCAGTACAAATCTTAAATAAACAACAAGGAGGACCAGTGCCATGACAACACCGAATACCAAGATCATCCACATCTCACGTGATTGGGGCTTGCGGATCCGGAAGGGGGTGATGTAGGCAAGACCTGTCAGAGCGGTGATGCCGCACAGTGCGAAGCGGAAACCGTTACGTTGGAACAGCTGCAGGAACAGGGAAATGTGATCATGCTGCATACAGTATACGGAGATCAAACAGAAAAAGAACGGGAAAATCAGAGAAGAAGAGGTAATGGGCAGACCGGAATAGGACTTGCGGACCTCGTTAGTGTCCTTTTGTCGCATTTCTTCCGTTACGTTGTAATAAGCAAGACGGATCACACCTGCCAGTACGAACAGGGCGGAGATCATATAGGCATACCAACGATGACCGCACAGCTCAATGGTCATGGTCCCCGGCAGCACACCGAAGGCGACCACATCTACCAGTGAGTCGATCTGGATACCGAAGGACTTTTCCTCTGCCGTGCGATTCTTCTTACTGCGAGCAACCTTGCCATCGAACATATCACATAGTCCGCAGAACAGTAGACAGAAGGTGGCTAAAATCGGATGGTCGCTGGTAACCAGTGCAATGCCTCCGACGGCAGAAACGAGACTTAAATATGTTAAAATGACGGTATAATCATAGAACCCAATCATTATATGCCCTCCTTGCGGCTATCTGTAGAGTCCCTGTGGGGGACTTATTTTTTATTATCCTATATTTTGCGCAATTCGTCAAGTAGGGAAAGGGGAAAACTGAAAGAAATTGTCGGAAAATCCTGTCAAAATTCTCCCGTAGCGTACATAAGTGCGGAAAGTGCGCATAAGGGAGCTGTCTCACAGCGCAGGATACGACTGCCCAAGGTGCAGATTTTCAGTCCGGCAGATTGTGCCTGCTGGATCTCCTCGAGCTCAAAGCCGCCCTCCGGTCCTGTCAGGATGGAGACAGTGGAGAATGGGGCTGCTTCAATGGCGGCACGGAAGGTAAGCTGCTCCTCGTTTTCGTAGAAGCATACAGCAAGGTCGGCTGTTGCGGCCTCCTCAATGGCGACCTTATAGCTGGGAAGGGAGCGAACCGTGGGGATAATGCCACGGCGAGATTGCTCTGCGGCGGAGGCGGCGATCTTCTGCCAGCGGTCCAGCTTTTTATGCAGGGACTTGTCGTCGGGGCGAGATACGCAGCGGGCAGAGGGAAAGCAGATGAGCTCTGAGGCTCCCAGCTCTGTTGCCTTCTGGATCACGTGTTCAAATTTGTCACCCTTAGACAGCGCCATATATATGCGGCACTTGACAGTGGCCTCACTCTTGGAGGGATCTGCACTGTGAACTACCAGACTGATCTGACCCGATGCAACATCGGAAACCGTACAACGGTAATCGGTCCCCATACCGTCACAGACCGTGACCTCGTCACCGTTCTTTAGCCGCAGGACCTTGGCATGGGCGGCATTCTCACCGGTCAGGATCATAAAGGAAGCATTGATTTCTGAGGGATCAACAAAGAAACGAGCCATTTAAGCTCCTCCTATCTATCTGTATTCCGATGTCGGATATCCCTATTGTACCAAAGAAAATAAAATTTTGCAAGATGTGAAAAAAACTATTGACAAAATCAAAAAACCGATGTATAATAGCGGAGCAAAGTGCATATGCGAGTGTGCTGGAATCGGTAGACAGGCACGTTTGAGGGGCGTGTGGCAGCAGTCGTGTGCGTTCAAGTCGCATCACTCGCACCAAGATCGACATTCTTCTTTTGAGGAATGTCGATTTTTTCGTAGCCTGTTTTTTGAAGTTAGGGATGCCGATTTTACGATTAAATCCTTATCACTAATTTGCCCCAAACTGTAGAACATTATTTTCATCATCGACTAAGTAGAGGTATCTGTTATGAGAGGAAACAAAGTGTGCAATCGTGAAGCTCAAATTATGCATAAGGATTTTTTTGACCGTTGTAACGATGCGATAGAACGGGGATTCTATATGGAAGCGATATTGATGGAATATGCGGCTATCGAATCCAGAATGGAAACCTTGCTGGGAGTGTTAGGAATGCCCTGCAATAAATTTATAGAGGTTAATGAAAGAAAAAAAGTGCAAATCTCTCATCGGATTTCTTGCGCAGATCGTTTTCGGTGTCAATCTGTTATCTTTGAAAACTCCAAGTTGGGTATGAAGTTCTTTCAAAAATTGGACCAATGGATCCAAAAGAGAAATATCTACATCCACGGATTGTATAAGAATGAAATGGAGTACTCTCGAAGATTGTCCGGTTTGAAAACGCTTGCGAAAGATGGGTTTGAATATACTGCTGCCCTCTATAACGAAGTAAATCGCTTGAAACGACTGGTTAAAAAATGCCCCGATGCAGTAGATAGCTTGGTTTGCGCATCAAGGAAGTGCGATTTAATGGAAAAGAGATCTGCTGAGGATTTATAAATTTCTAAAGGATTGTGTTTTGCAAATCACGGAGATACATGTTGACAATCAGTAGCTTCTGTGTGACTGCTAAATTTTTTAAAAGGAGCTCGCATCTCGGGATCGGTGTGGACTTTTTGGCGAAAGTACGGGGAGAATGGTAAAAGAGGATTGCAAAACTCATCTGAATATGGTATTCTAAAATAGAAATAATATGGTTTGGGAGATGCAGATATGACTGAACTTGTAACCAAGGAAATGATTCCTGAATATGAAGCTTTTTTGGAGAGCCATCCCGAGGGCCACTTTGCACAATCTGCCCTGTGGGCCAAGCAGAAGCCTGCATGGCGATGGAAAGCCATTGTCTGCCGTGATGAGACAGGGAAGATCAAGGGTGCGATATCTTTCCTGATCCGTCGTATGCCCATTGTTCGGCGGAATATGATGTATGCCTGCCGTGGTCCTGTATGCGATCTTACCGATCGAGAGACCTTTGCAGAGCTTATGAATGCGTCTAAGGCACTTGCCAAGGAAGAAAAAGCATATGTTATCAAGATCGACCCCGATGTTCCTTCCTCCAATACGGACTTTGCGGCCATGCTGGAGGAGCAGGGCTTCCACACCCGTGACACGGGCAAGAACTTCGAGGCGATCCAGCCCAAGTATGTTTTCCGCCTGTACCTTAATGGCAGAACTGAGGAGGAGATCCAGGCAGGCTTCCATCAGAAATGGCGTTACAATATCCGTGTTGCGGTTAAGAAGGGTGTAGAGATCCGCCTCTGTGGCAAGGAAATGGTCCCGGAATTTGCGCGGATCATGATCGAGACAGGTCTGCGGGATAACTTTGCGACCCGTCCTCCGGAGTACTTCGAGGCTATGTTGGATAACCTGGGAGACAAGTGCCGTCTGTACATGGCTTTCCATGAGGGACAGCCTATTGCAGGTACTCTTGCCATCCTCTACGGTGATAAGGTTTGGTATCTCTACGGTGCCAGCTCCAATGAGCACCGGAATCTCATGCCCAACTATCTCCTCCAGTGGAGTATGATGCAGTGGGCTATTGAGAACAACTGCCGTGTCTATGATTTCCGTGGCGTGTCCGGTGATATTTCCGAGGACAACCCCCATTACGGCCTCTATCGATTTAAGAAGGGCTTTGGCGGCGATTTTACGGAGTTCGTGGGCGAATACGACTATGTGCAGAATAAATTGATGTACTTTATTGCAGAGAAGGGCAGCTTGGTCTATAAGAACCTTGCGGCCAAGCTCTACCGTATCAAGAATCGCAAGGGGTGATCCCATGAGTGCCTATGTTGTTTCCAAAGAGGATCTGGCTCATAATCTACGGATTCTGAAAGAGAAGGCAGGAGCTACCCCTATTTGGGCAGTGGTAAAAGCAGACGGTTACGGTCTGGGTGTGAGAGCCTTTGCTATGGAGCTTTACGCACTGGGGATTCGGCGATTTTGTGTTACCGAGCCTCGTGAGGCAGAGGAGCTTCTTTCCTGCCGTTTTTCGGATATAGAGATCCTTATGCTTCGACAGCTCAGCGATCCTGAGGATATCCGTAGGATGTGGAAGGCGGGAGTGATTCTTACCGTTGGTTCCTTAGAGGCTGTGGCAAGGATCAATGCCGCAGTAGACGGTCCGGCTTCTGTCCATCTCAAGATCGACACCGGTATGGGACGCTACGGCTTCCTGCCTACGCAGCTACCGGAGATGATAGCGGCGTTTCAGCAGGAGAAGCACGTCCGTATTAAGGGTGTGTTCACCCACTTTAACTGTGCTTTTTGCAATGATGAGCTGACAAAGGAGCAGTTTGCAATGTTCTGCAAGATAATTTCTGCCTTAGAACAGGCGGGCTGTGATACAGGAACTGTGCATTGTTGCAACTCTGCTGCTTTTCTTAAGTTCCCGGAGATGCATTTGGGCGGTGTCCGTTTAGGCTCTGCGCTCCTGGGCAGAATGAGCTTTCCTACGGACCTGAGAGCCTTGGGGAGCGTTGAGACGACTATCGAGGAACTGCGGATACTGCCAAAGGGACATGCTACCGGCTATGGGGCCATATGGAGGGCAAAGAGGGAGACTGTCATTGCCATTATTCCTATTGGATGGTGTAACGGATTACAGGTTAGCTGTAAGGAGGACCGATCTCGTGTGATCGATTGCCTTAGGGGCGGTCTACGGGAACTGAAAAATCTGCTGAAGCGTCCTCGACCCTATGTATATATTGACCGCGTAGCCTGCCCGATAGTGGGAGCGATCGGTTCTCTCCACTGTGCGGTGGATGTGACTCCAATATCCCACTGCTGCCGGGTGGGAGACACAGTGAAGCTTGCTATCAACCCCATGCATATTAAGGGAATGGAGGTGGCATTCCGATGACCGACGAAGAAATTTGCAAAGCACTGGATGACCCCTCCAAGGCATCTCGCAAGGCCCTTGCCAAGCTGTCTCTGGAAATGGAAACGGGAGAACTCCAACGGTACAAGGAAATCTTGGGCAAAAAGGATTGGGAAGGAGAGGCCCTCTACGCCTATCGGGCATACCGTAGGACCTATGTCCTCAGCCGTATTGCCATGATCTTTGCCTGTATTATAGTTGCCGGCAGTTATTTTGCCGGTGATTTTGGCTTACAGCTTTTATCGGGAGGGCTTGAACGTTATGCATTGGCTCTGGGAGTCAGTGTTGGCATGGGACTCTTCGCAGGAGGGACCCTTCTGCTGAATGCAAAGAAGGATCGACTCATTGCCTATGGCATTCTGTCCGGATTATAA
>JAZRGR010000257.1:0-2368 GCA_045644345.1 Faecousia sp.
ACTTGAAATACACAAAGTATTCCTGCGTTTTCCAAACCTCAATTTGGAACAAAATCTCTCGCCGATTGCTCTCGGCGATTTAATCAGAGCTTCCTTAACACTCGATTGCGATCTTGATCACACCGTCCTGTCTGCTCTCGAAAAGGGCATAGGCTTCGTCAATCCTCGCCAGAGGATATGTGTGAGTAATCAGTGGCTCGGTATCCAGCTTGCCGGCAGAAATCAAATCCAGGGTTTCTTCGCAATCACAGCCGTCCACACCGCCCGTTTTGAAGGTAAGATTCTTGCCGTACATTTGGGGTAGGGGCAAAACTTGGGGCTGATCGTAAAGGGCAACCACCGTCACCACAGCGTTGGGACGGGCGCACTGCCAGGCAAGTGCAAAGGTAGAAGGTGCCCCGGCAACCTCCAGTACAACATCCGCACCGCCGTGGTCACTGTTTGCCTTAACAAACGCAAGGCAATCCTCGGGGCCCACAGTCAACACGTGGGGATAGTGCTCCTTCACAAAGGCAATACGGCTTTCATCCTTCTCGCAGACAATGATCCGCTTAGGCTCCTTGAGCATGGCACACAGAAGGGTGCAAATACCCGTAGGTCCTGCCCCAATGATGAGCACCGTATCCTCGCAGGTAATCCGGGAGATTTTTGCCGCCCAATAGCCCGTGGCCAACACATCCCCCACCAGCAGAGCTTGCCTGTCCGACACATTGTGGGGAATCTTGTTCAGCCCCTGATCTGCAAAGGGCACACGGACATATTCCGCCTGTCCTCCGTCGATGCGACAGCCTAAAGCCCAACCGCCGTTTCCGTCGGTACAGTTATTCACAAATCCCCTCTTGCAGAAGAAGCATTGACCGCAGAAGGTCTCCACATTCACCGTCACCCGATCCCCGGGCTTTAGATGGGTCACAGCCGTGCCGACTTCTTCCACGATGCCGACCATCTCATGCCCTACCGTGATCCCCGGCACCGCACGAGGCACGGAGCCATGCTTGATGTGCAGATCACTGGAGCAAATGCTTGCCAATGTAACCTTTACGATTGCATCCCGCTGATGGAGGATCTGCGGCTTCGGTTTTTCAACAAAATCAAATTTCCCTTCTGATACGTATGTATAGGTTTTCATATTCGTTCCTCTTTGTTCATTCGATTGATGGGAGGTATAGCAAAAGCTCAATTCCTACTACGCCATACAGTGCTTGCTCATCCTTGGAGTAGTAGGCTTCCATATCTCCGGGGTCCGGGATCTGATCCGGGGTATATCCCATGGCAGAAGCCGGCAATGCACGGAACAGTTCTGCAAAGCTGTCAAAGCGGTGTAACGCCACAACCTGTGTCACAAGCTTCTGAGATAGATCGGCAAGGTTGGTAAATTCAATTTGATCACCGACCCGGATTCTCTGCCGTTTTTCGTCATACAGTCTCAGTTCAATGGTCTTGTGTCCTGCTCGGATCTTCTCAAAAGGATTCTTCCTTAGTTTCATCTGATGGAGCATGTTGTTCCGTCCTCCCTATTTGATACTACTATTTTATAATTGAATTATACCATTGGGGAGCTTCTATGTCAACAAATTGCAGGACCTCCCACACCGGAACCGTCAATATAGACTTGCATATCTCCATGCCGATAAGCAGTCCGACGAGCCGCTCCCCATAAGCCTTACACGATTCACCTTACCTGTCACACAAGCAAACATCTGCTGCCGGCATAACAGCATACGCTACGGTGCGTCGCAGTTGAGCTCTCCTAATCCAAGATAAAATACCGAAGTGCATTCTGCTTAACGAACACAGAATTTGTATAGTTTGAACAATTTTACCAAAAACCTTTGTGTATAATACCGACGGAGTACACAAAGGTTTTTCTTTACTTTTGCTTCAATGACTGTTATAATATTTCCATGGGCAGTCAAAACTGCCCTGGTTTGAAGATGTTGTTCCGACTTTTTCGGGACAGCCTATTCAAAACATTATAAATAGGAGGAAAATCACATGCAAACATTACCCCTGATTATTGTTGTCGTTTACATGGCCGCCATGATGATGGTAGGCTGGTTCGTAGGCAAGAAGAAAATCAACGACAGCAAGGACTACATGATCGCAGGCCGCAGAATGGGTCTGTTCATGGTCGCATTCTCCCTGTCCGCCAATAACGTTGGCGGCGGCTCTACCACCGGTCTGGCACAGAAGGCCTTCGGTGACTGGGGCATGAGTGCCATCTGGTATGTTTTGGCTGCGTCCATCGCCATGATCCCGCTGGCATACTTTGCGCCCAAGATTCGCAAGACCATGGCTGTGACCATTCCTGAAGTCGTCGGTCGTCGGTTTGGCAAGGTTTCCAGCAACTTCACAGCCATCCTCAGTG
>JAZRGR010000258.1:0-6678 GCA_045644345.1 Faecousia sp.
ATTGCTGCCTCCTGCTCAGAATCTAAGAACAACAATGTATTTTTAAATGGAGAAATGTGTATACCATGTAAGTACACAAAGTGTATACCATGTTACTCTTGACACACAGGTCGCCCCTACGAACAAATTCGGAAATCGAACTGCTCCATAAACCGGAATTTGAAGCATTCGGGTCCAATGGAAAACGAGAAAAATAATTTTTGCATTTTTTCCAAAAAATTTACAAATACGTATAGAAATTTTATTCGATTTATGGTATGATGTAAGCGGTGGACGTTGGACTTTTATCCACATCTGCCAAAGTATATATACAAGCCGTCCCAAGACGGTATTATCTATTAGGAGGAAACACTATGGAAACCTACGGTCTCGAAGCATTGGGCATCCTGGCTCCCAAGGCAGTTTACCGCAACCTGGGCCCCGCACAGCTCACCGAAGCAGCTCTCCGCCGCGGCGAGGGCAAGCTGTCCAACACCGGCGCTCTGGTCGTCACTACCGGCAAGTACACCGGCCGGTCCCCTAACGACAAGTTCATCGTCGACACCCCCGCTATCCATGACGATATCGCATGGGGCAAGGTCAACCGTCCCATCTCCAAGGAGAAGTTCGACGCTATCAAGGGCAAGCTCTGCGCTTACCTCCAGGGCCGTGAGATTTTCGTATTCGACGGCTTCGCAGGTGCAGACCGCGCTCACACCAAGAAGTTCCGCATCGTAAACGAGCTGGCTTCTCAGAATCTGTTCATCCATCAGCTCCTCATCCGTCCCACTGCCGAAGAACTGGCAGAGTACGGCGAAGCTGACTACACTGTTATCTGCGCTCCCGGCTTCAAGTGCGATCCCGAGATCGACGGCGTCAATTCCGAAGCTGCCATCATGATCGACTACGAGGCACATCTGATCGTTATCGCAGGCTCCCGTTACGCAGGCGAGATCAAGAAGAGCGTATTCTCCACCATGAACTACGTTCTCACCAAGGAGAACATCCTGCCCATGCACTGCTCTGCTAACATGGATCCCGAGACCCGTGAGACTGCTGTTTTCTTCGGCCTCTCCGGTACCGGCAAGACCACCCTGTCTGCTGACCCCAACCGTATGCTCATCGGTGATGACGAGCACGGCTGGGCTGACGACGGCATCTTCAACATCGAGGGCGGCTGCTACGCTAAGTGCATCAACCTCAAGAAGGAAAACGAGCCCGAGATCTGGAACGCTATCCGTTTCGGCTCCCTGGTAGAGAATGTCGTTATGGACGACGAGACCCGTGAGTTCGACTTCGACGACGGCTCCCTCACCGAGAACACCCGTGTAGGCTACCCCGTAGAGTACATCTCCAACTCCGCTATCCCCGGTGTTGGCGGCATTCCCAAGGTCGTTATCTTCCTGACTGCCGATGCTTTCGGCGTACTGCCTCCCATCAGCCGTCTGAGCGAGGATGCAGCTATGTATCACTTCGTTACCGGCTTCACCTCCAAGCTGGCAGGCACCGAGCGTGGTGTTACCGAGCCTCAGCCCACCTTCTCCACCCTCTTCGGTGAGCCCTTCATGCCCATGGATCCCTCTGTTTATGCAGAGATGCTGGGCAAGCGCATCCGTGAGAGCGGCGCAAAGGTCTACCTGGTCAACACCGGTTGGGCAGGCGGCTCCGCAGCCTCCGGCGCAAAGCGCATGAAGCTGGCTTACACCCGTGCCATGGTCTCCGCTGCTCTCAACGGCGACTTCGACAACGTAGAGTTCAAGCATCATGACGTATTCAACGTTGACTTCCCCACCTCCTGCCCCGGCGTTCCCGCCGAGATGCTGGATGCCCGCGGTCTGTGGGCAGACAAGGACGCATACGATGCACAGGCTAACAAGCTGGCTACCATGTTCTCCGACAACTTCGCCAAGAAGTACCCCAACATGCCCGCTCACATCGTAGAAGCAGGTCCCAAGGCTAAGTAATCTTCCCTTAACACCCACGGAGTGTGCTCCCACCGGAGCACACTCCTTTTTTATTGCTACAGAGCTCTTCAAATTCCGATTTTTGGAGCAGTTCGATTTCCGAATTTGTTCGTAGGGGCGACCTGTGGTCGCCCGCAAAATGTTTCGATTTTGTCGGAAATCTCATGATAATCCCGTAATTTCGTCATTGTCGTTTAACGACAATGACCGGGCGACCACAGGTCGCCCCTACGGTGTTATACGATAAACAGCTCCATAAATCTGAATTTGACTCTTGGTGGCAGGTATTGTATTCACAGCAAATTCTCAAGGATAGGGCTTTTCTTTTTCGGTTTTTTATGATATGATTAGTGTGGTTAATTAGGATAGAAAGAAGGTACCTATATATGTATGAACTGACATTCCGATTCGAGAACGGTGACAGCCCTGTGATTGCCCAGTGGGTGGATGGGGAGAATATTTTAGACACTGCACGGCGGGTCAATGTGGCCATTGATGCCCCCTGCTCCGGTAACGGCTCCTGCGGCAAGTGCCGTGTCAAGCTGTTAAAAGGTGAAACAGAGGGTCTGCAGACCTCCCACATTTCCGACGAGGAATTTGCAGAGGGCTGGCGACTGTCCTGCTGCTGCAAGCCTGTCAGCGATTTAGAGATTTTGGTCCCCGATATTGCCTCCGCCTACCGCAGTCGCATGAAGACCGCCGACCTGTCCAGCGGCAAGGAGGTCGCCATTTTTACAGAGCTCTTAGAGGGTGTAAAAGAAGCCGGGATCTCCTTAGATAACAGCTTCCGCTCCGTGGATATTGCTATGGACGAGCCTACTCTGGACGACACTATGCCGGACAACGAGAGATTAGAGTGGGCCCTGTCTCAGGCTCTGGGCTGTGAGATCTCCATTCCCTTTGCCGCCCTCCGTGAGCTGCCCACTGCATTAAGAGAGAACAACTTCCGTATCCGGGTTTGGGGCGAGGAGAAAAACGACCGCTTCACGGTCTACACCTTCCTGCCCTACGGGGATGAGAGCCCCGTCTGCGGTATCGGCATGGATATCGGTACCACTACGGTTTCCGCTGTCCTCTTTGATCTCAAGGACGGCAAGCTCCTTGCCAAGGCCTCCGGCGGCAACGGACAGATCCGTTACGGTGCGGATGTCATTAACCGTATCATCGAGCAAGGCAAGTCCGGCGGCAGAGAGAAACTGCAGAAGGCCATTATTGAAGAGACCGTTGTCCCCCTGTTTAAGACCCTGAGCAAGGAAGCCGGGATTCCCGCCAATCGGATCCTCCGCCTTGCCATCGGTGCCAATACCACTATGAATCATCTGCTCTTAGGGGTTGAGTCCGATCCCATCCGCACAGAGCCCTATATTCCCGCCTTCTTCAGTTACGGTGAGCTCCGTGCCGCTGACCTGGGACTACCCATCCATCCCGAGGCACAGGTTCGCATTGCTCCCAACATCGGCTCCTATGTAGGCGGTGACATTACCGCAGGTACCTTCGCCGGTATGATCTGGAACAAGGCAGAAATGTCCCTGTTCATTGACTTAGGCACCAACGGCGAGCTGGTATTCGGCAATTCCGATTTCCTGGTATCCTGTGCCTGTTCCGCAGGTCCTGCCTTTGAGGGCGGTGACATTTCCTGCGGTATGCGTGCTACAGACGGAGCTATCCAGGCATGCACCATTGACGAGGTCACTATGGAGCCTACCTTTGATATCATCGGTGGCGGCAAAGCGGTAGGTCTCTGCGGAAGCGGTATTATCGACCTGATCGCAGAGCTGTTCCGCTGTGGGATCATCAATGCCAAGGGTATCTTCGTCCGTGAGGGTGCAAGAGTTGCCCACGACAAGCACAGCATCGGCAGATACATCCTTGCAAATGCCAAGGAATCCGCAACAGGCCGTGAGATTGCTCTGAACGAGATCGACATCGATAACTTCATCCGTGCCAAGGGTGCCATCTATTCCGCCATCGACACCCTCCTGTCTGCTATGGATATGGATGACTCCGTCTTAGAGGGCATCTATGTTGCCGGCGGCATCGGCAGCGGCATCAATATGAAGAACGCCGTCCGCATCGGCATGTTCCCCAATGTCCCCCTTGAGCTGTTCCACTACATCGGCAATTCCTCCCTGGCAGGTGCCTACACCATGGCTCTGTCCGACGAGGCCAATGCCAAGACCGAGGAGGTCGCACGGAACATGACCTACATGGAGCTGTCCACCCATCCCGGCTACATGGATTCCTTTGTCGCCGCCTGCTTCCTGCCTCACACCGACGCAAGCCGCTTTATTATGGAATAATTTCGCATACTTTCCCTTAATAGAACAATACTATTAAGGGAAAGTTTCCTTAATATGTTGACTTTTCCCTCAAAATATATTACAATTAAGGAGAAAACATAGGAGGTGCAGGAATGAGATCGTTCCGTTATTCTGAAATCAAGAACAGGCTATGGGATTCTGATATCCTCGGGCTGATCGCAGCCATCTATAAGGAAGCCGGAAAACAGGAGCTGTATCTGAAGCAACAGCCGGAAAAACTGGAAAAGCTGGTGGAGATCGCCAAGGTGCAGAGCACCGAGGCATCAAATGCCATTGAGGGTATCGTTACTACCTCCACTCGCATCAGACAGTTAGCCGGAGAGAAAACTACCCCTCGGAACCGAGACGAGCAGGAGATTGCCGGGTATCGTGATGTTCTGAATCTCATTCACGAGAGCTTTGATTACATCCCCATTACCCGCAACTATATTCTGCAACTCCACAAAATCCTGTACTCCCATATGAATAACCCCATGGCAGGGAGAACCAAAAGTGTTCAGAACTTTATCAGTGCCACCTACCCGGATGGTCATACAGAAACTTTATTTACTCCCCTTGCTCCCTATGAAACTCCCGAGGCACTGGATCAGATCTGCCAAGAATATAACCGTGTTATTGGAAATTTGGAAGTAGAGCCACTCATTGCGATTCCAATTTTTATTCATGATTTTCTGTGCATCCATCCCTTCAATGATGGCAACGGTAGAATGAGTCGTTTGCTGACCACACTACTGCTATACAGAAACAGATTCTATGTAGGAAAGTATATCTCTCTGGAAGCCAAGATTGCTAAAAATAAGGATCTTTATTATGATGCACTGAGTCAGTCTCAAGTTGGCTGGCACGAAGGCACCGAAGACCCGGTTCCCTTCATCAAGTATCTCCTCGGAACCATTCTTGCAGCCTACAAGGATTTTGAAGACCGGTATTCGCTGGTAGAAACCAAGCTTCCGGCTTTGGAAACAGTGCGACAGGCTACCCTGCAAAAAATCGGCAGATTCACCAAGCAGGACATTCGGGAGCTTTGTCCTTTTCTTAGCGACAGCTCTATCGAAAGCTCCCTCCGTAAGTTGGTAGATTCTGACGAAATTAAAAAAGAAGGAGTCGGGAAAACGACCCACTATTACAGATTAAAATAGTATAAAACCACCATGAAATGGAGTAAATAACATGCAAGTCGAAAATCACAAGGAAGAAGTTCCTTTCAGCTATTATTGTGAAAAATTTCAGGCCGCGGATCCCGTAGAGATGGCTCTGCGATCCGGGGCGAAGTGGGATGGTAAGGCCTTCACCCTGACCCTGTTGGGGACAGAGTATACCATTACCCATCCTATCTATAGTTTGGAGCCTGCCAATGCACCTCTGCCCCTGCAGACCTTCCTGCTGCGGTTCCTGCTGGAGGGAAAGAAGGGTGCTGTCTCCACAGACTATAAGACCTTCCGTGAAATGCCCTGGGGTGAGCTGTACATCCAGCCCTTTACAGGCAGAGTCTTGACCCGTGCCGCCTTTACCTTCGGTACCCGGATCGACAAATTCCGCAAGGCCGCAGAGGTCTTAGGCGGTCTGCCCCTGTCCCACGGGGATGCAGGCTATGAATTCGAGCTGACAGACAACTACCGTCTGCGTCTGCTGGTGTGGGAAGGGGACGACGAATTTCCTCCCAATGCACAGCTCCTGTATACAGAAAACTTCGTCACCGGCTTCTCCGCCGAGGACCGTGTGGTTGCAGGCGATCTCCTCATCGGTGCCATCAAGAGCAAAATGTGATCCCTATCCGCAATACCCATCCATAAACACCAACCATACCCCATAAAGGCAGAATCGTCTTTATGGGGTACAGTCATCGCTTGACAAAAATCTATAGTTTAAAACTATAAATAAACTATGAATAACAGATTGATTTTTTTCTTATCCGTGCTACAATATGGGAGAACGATCCAACGGGGTGCAAAAGCCCCGAAAATACGCAATATGGATTGACAAAACTTTACTCTGTTGCTATAATAAAGAGAGACTTTTTTAAGGAGGATTACCTATGGCAATCGAATTCGTAAACGGCAAGTACGTAGACCCCGAAACCGGTCGTGTGACCCTGGACCCCACCGTCTATAAGGACTGGCAGATCGCAGAAGAAGCAGAGAAGACTCTGCCTCCCTTTGAAGTATTCCGCGAGAAGCTGGGTCTGCTCCCCGAGGAGATCATCCCCTACGGCAAGACCCCCAAGCTGGACTTCATCAAGATCATGAACCGTCTGAAGGACAAGCCCGACGGCAAGTTCATCGAAGTCACCGCCATCACCCCCACCCCCCTGGGCGAGGGTAAGTCCACCACCTCTCTGGGTCTGATCCAGGGTCTGGGCAAGCTGGGTAAGAACGTCGGCGGTTGCCTGCGTCAGCCCTCCGGTGGCCCCACCA
>JAZRGR010000259.1:0-3074 GCA_045644345.1 Faecousia sp.
TATTCATAAGGATTACATCCAAACTCTTTGTAAAATGCTCGCTGATAGCCGTCCACACTCTCGTATCCTGTGTCAAACGCAACATCAATTATCTTTACTTTTTCATCTCGTAATCGGAGTGCAGATTTAGACAATCTCAGCCGCCTGATATAAACTGCGGGTGTCATATGGAGCAAATCCATAAAAAGTCTATATGAGTACCACGGAGAATACTGTGATACATTCGCAAGGTCAGCCATTGTAATATTTGTATCAATGTGCATCGCGATGTAGTCCTGCATTCTTTGAACCGCTTCTATATGCCCATCCATTTCTGTTCACCTCCTTATGCTCATATTATAGGGGAACTCGAAAGGTCTTTCTCGACTTAATTTGCTGAAATAGTGCAGCCGCCCACATATGAGAGCGGCTGTTTCTGTCTGTGCGACATATTGGAATTTAGCTGTGCATACTTGGGTTTACAGGACGGTATAGCCGGCGTCGATGACAGCCTGCTTGCAGGCGGCGGGGTCGGCGGTGCCGGTGACGAGGGCGTTCTTGTTCTCCAGGCTGACAGTGACGGACTCTACACCGGGGACAGCCAGAAGGGCCTTCTCAACATGGGCACTGCAATGGGGGCACATCATGCCTTCGATTCTCAGTTCCATAGGTTCCTCTCCTTTCTCTTGGGGTATGGTAGGCTGTTCTTGGGGTTCATGCTCCTCCTTGGGGCGGAAACGGCGGAGTCTGAGAGCGTTGCTGACCACGCAAACGGAGCTGAAGCTCATCGCCGCCGCTCCGATCATGGGGTTCAGAAGGCCCAGTGCCGCTATGGGGATTCCAAGGGTATTATAGAAAAATGCCCAGAACAGATTCATCTTAATATTGCCGATGGTAGCCTTGCTCAAGGATATGGCTGTAGGTACGCCGCAAGGGTCACTGCTCATTAGGACAATGTCTGCTGCCTCAATGGCAATATCTGTCCCTGCCCCGATGGCAATGCCCACATCCGCACGTACCAGGGAGGGGGCATCGTTGATGCCGTCTCCCACCATGGCGACCACATGGCCCGCCTGTTGGAGGGCTGTGATCTCCCCCTCCTTACGATCCGGTAGGACACGGGCGGTCACATCCCGAATACCGAGGGTGGCGGCTACAGCCTGTGCGGCAGCCTCGTTGTCCCCGGTGAGCATTTTCACACGGAGCTTCATACTGTGCAGACGGGACACAGCGGTCTTTGCGCTGTCCTTCTCCCTGTCTGACAGGGCGATCCAGCCCAAATACGCCTCCCCACCGCAGAACAGCAGGGTCTTGGGAGGCAGATTTTCTGTAGGAACGGTGATCCCCTGTTCCTGTAAGAACAGGCGGTTGCCACAGTAGTATGTCTTACCATCTATAATAGCAGTAACACCCTTGCCGGGGATATTGCGGAAGGACTCTGCCTTGCCCGGAGTGATATTGCGAGCCTCGCACTCCTTCAGCACAGCCTTGGCAATGGGATGCTCGGAGAATTGCTCCAAGGTCCCTGCAATATACAACAGCTCAGGACGTCCGCGGAGCTCGGTAACGGAAAGCTTGCCCTCCGTCAAGGTGCCTGTCTTATCCATGACCACCGTATCCACCTTGTGGAGGGTCTCCAGTGCCTCACCGGAGCGGATGAGGATGCCGTGCTTTGCCCCCTGTCCCGTTGCAACCATAATGGCAACGGGAGTGGCAAGACCCAAAGCACAGGGGCAGGAGATCACCAATACAGAAATTGCCGCAGACAGGGCAAAATGGAGCTCTCTACCCACCAACAGCCAAGCAACCAGTGTCACCAAAGCAATTGTCATAACTGTGGGGACAAATATACCTGCCACCTTGTCAGCAAGACGGGATATGGGAGCCTTGGAGCTGCCCGCTTCTTCTACCAAGCGGATCATTTGGGCGAGGGTAGTATCCTGTCCGACCTTCTCGGCTCGGAAAACAAGGCTGCCGCTCTGATTCACCGTAGCAGAAAAAACCTTACTGCCAACCTGCTTCTCTACAGGGAGGCTCTCTCCTGTTAAGGCACTCTCATCTACCGAGGAGTTGCCCTCTGTTACCACACCGTCTACAGGGATCCGACCGCCGGGAACCACCCGTAGGAGCTCCCCGGCTTGGACCTCCTCTGTGGGGATCTGCACCCATGCACCGCCCCGGTACACAGTAGCGGTTTGGGGTGCAAGCTCCATAAGGGACAGGATCGCCTCGCCCGTCTTGCCCTTGGATCGGGTCTCGAAGAATTTGCCCAGGGTAACAAGAGCCAGGATCATGGCTGCGGATTCGTAATACAGATCATGGGTATCTCCCCTGCCCATGGCAATGGCAACGGTAAGAACCAGGCTGTAAACCAATGCGGAGCCGGAGCCTACCGCAATGAGGCTGTCCATATTGGGAGCCCCTCGGAAGAGAGCTTTAAAGCCCTTGGTATAGTATGCCCCGTTCACAATGACCACGGGGAGGGTCAGTGCAAGCTGGATCAGTGCCAGAGGGAGGCCGTGAATGGGCTGCGGTAAACCCACCATATGACCCATAGTAAAGTACATAAGGATCCCAAGGAGAGGGAAAGAGATCCACAGCCTCCGCTTCATTCCCTCTAAGGGGGAGGGATCCGCTGTGATTTTCTTCTCCGCAGTCAGTAGCTCTGCCCCGTAGCCTGCCTCCACAACGGCAGCAATAATGGCATCGGAGGACAAACGACTCTCGTCATAGACAGCCTCCATGGAGCCTCCAAGGAGGTTCACCTGTACAGATTCCATGCCCTCTAACCGTTCCGTCACTTTCTGTACCCGGGCAGAACAAGCCGCACAGGACATACCTGTAACCTTGTAGCGTTCCTTTTTCAATACGCTTCCTCCCCTTCCTTAAACGATTCAATGTTTCATCATTTCATACCTTAATTATACCACCTCACCCCCAAAAATGCAAGCCTCCGCAAATTGGCAAATTCCGATTTATCGCTCCCTTCGGTCGCGCAAATCGGAATAATGGAAAATGGAAAATGTATAATGTAAAATGTCGGTATCCCTACGGGATGGATTTAAAATAGAGCAACATATTGTCGATACAATCTC
>JAZRGR010000260.1:0-8659 GCA_045644345.1 Faecousia sp.
CGCAAAATGTTTCGATTTTGTCGGAAAACTCGTGATAATCCCGTAATTTCGTCATTGTCGTTTAACGACAATGACCGGGCGACCACAGGTCGCCCCTACGGTGTTATACGATAAACAGCTCCATAAATCGGAATTTAGAGCTATTATTGAATGGTGATCTGTTCTGTGGGACGGGGATTGATACGGTCTTGGGCAAGATTATGAGGGATTGTTCCGTGGATCACGGGGAGCTTAGGATCGCGGATCTCATAACTGTGTTCCGGTTGTTCGGGCAGTTTTTTCGGTTTTTCCATTTCTATCGCCTCCACGGTTAGTATCCGTTGGAAGGTTGGTGATTATTCTGTATTATGAGTTCTTTATAAAGGAGGATCTTCCCATGACGGATGAAGCATATATGCAAGAGGCATTGGCTTTGGCAAAGGAAGCGGCGGCGGAAGGTGAAGTTCCCGTTGGGTGTATCATTGTGGACGGAGACCGCATCGTTGGCAGAGGTCGGAACCGACGGGAGAAGGCCAAGAACGCTCTATGTCACGCGGAGCTGGAAGCCATTGACGAAGCCTGCCGCACTCTGGGTGGTTGGCGGCTGTGGCGGTGTACCATGTACGTGACCTTAGAGCCTTGCCCTATGTGTACGGGGGCCATAATTAACGCCAGACTCCCCCGTCTGGTATACGGTGCCGCGGACCTGAAAGCAGGCTCCTGTGGTTCCCTGGTAAATCTCTTCGACTTCCCCTACAACAGCAAGCCCACGGTTACAGCAGGTGTCCTGGAGGAGGAATGTAAGGCAGAGCTGCAAGCCTTCTTCCGCAACCTCCGTGTCAATCCCGTAGTCAAAACATGGAAGAAGCCCAAATAATTCAAATGACCTCGGACCCACCACGGCCCGAGGTCATTTTTCGGTGAAATATGATATCACAAATTGACAGTTGACAGTGGATAGCCGAAATTTTTTCTGCTGTCAAATTCCGATTTATGGAGCAGTTCGATTTCCGAATTTGTTCGTAGGGGCGACCTGTGGTCGCCCGCAAAATGTTTTGATTTTGGCCGAAATCTCGTTATAATCCCGTAATTTCGTCATTGTCGTTTAACGACAATGACCGGGCGACCACAGGTCGCCCCTACGGTGTTATACGATAAACAGCTCCATAAATCGAAATTTGACTTTTTGGGGTTGAAGAATGCCGCCTGCATCCTTTTGGGGGTGCAGGCGGCGTGATTTCTTATGATCGGGGCTGTCAGCCCTCGAAATAGGTGCGGGCGCTGTCGCTGTAGGCGAACATGGCGCGGCAGAGGGCACCCAGGGTCTCTACCTTGTTCTCGGCATAGGTCTGGGGGCTATAGGTCAGGGTTTGGGACACTCTTTCATTCCCTGCATAGACAGCGGCTTGGAGGGTACAACGGAGCTCCGATGCGTACAGCCCCTCGTACATAAAGGTATACCAACCGGACCCGGGTACATATTCCACAGGATCCTCCAAAATGACCTGCCGCTCCTCTCCCTTGCTGTCTGTGTAAGACAGGTGGAGGGACAGGGCTGTAGGATCTCCCTCATAGCCTCTGACATCCACAACATACCGCAGACCTACACGGGTATTCATATCCAGAGCCTTGCCCTTCCACAGGACAGCAGGTGCTTCCAAGTCCTCTGCAATGCCTTCGATCCGTTGGAAGGTCACAGTCTCCAAGTCGCTGAGCAAAGCAACGGCCTCCTCGGTCATAGCGCTGTCACTGCGGGCGGAAACGCGGTAGCCCTTATACAGCTGTGCCAGGGCACCGTAGCGCAGGAGCTCTGCACAGACAGCCTTCAGCTTCTCCGGGTTTGAGGCTCTGCCGATCTGATTGTTGGCATAGGTGGCAATGGAATATATATCCGTGGGAGAGTAATACTGTCTGCCCTCACGGGTCATATACAGGGTGGCACGGATCTCGCTGTTCATCTCTACTGCCGTCAAGCCCTCAAAGGTAAAGTAATAGAAGCCGTTCTTATCCTCGGGGTAGAGGGTCACAACTCTCTCCCCTACCTTGGTGCTCCGATCGTAGAGGGGAAGGACACATTCTAAATACAGATCCTCATAGCCTTCGGCAATGGTCTTGTCCAGCAGATAGTTGATGGAAATATCATTTGCAAGATTCAGGCTATGGCGCAGGACCGCGCCACAGTGGAGGGCAGGCTGTGAAAGGATCTCCTTTACCAAGGCCTCTACCGCTAAGGTTGCATTCCCGTCTACCAGGAGGCGGACCGGAGCTTCTCCCGGTGCTCTCTTGGCAGTACCGTAGCCCGCTGCCTCCGGCCAAATATCCGGATCACCGGGCAGGTCTCCCGGGGTCCCCTGAGAGGGATCATAGACGATCTTGATATCCGTAATGGAGATGACACCGTTGGCGGCATTGTCCTCATCCTTCTCATGAGGAGAGTCGTTGTAGATGATCAGATAGCTCCCCTCCCCGGAAAGATCGGTAATATCCAGGGGATAATATTGGGTAGTAGAGGAATGGAGATTCACATAGAGCTTATTTTCCACAGTCGGTCTTCCGCCCTGCAATCCATCGGCAGTTACGATACCCACTGCCAAATTGGCATGCTGTCCCCCAATGGTCTTGGCTCCAATATCGAAGCTGACCACAGCGGCACTGTCTGCCATGCTCAATCGGAATGCCAGACCCTGCTCCGGATCCAAATAGACCTCGTTCTTGGGTCCTACCTTATTGTAGGTATGGACATTTATGTTGATATGGTTCTCTACGCTGATATCGGGATCTACGGATTCCGTGGGGATGGGCTCTCCGTTCTCATCCACAGGAGGCACAGCAGGGGCCTCCGTCGTCCGCTCCATATCCACAAAGACCGCTCCATCCAGGGTCCCCTCCAATGCCGCATACTCAGACTGGGACAGGAGAATATTGCGGACCTCCTTGATATAGGGCTGACCTTCCTTATGGATCTTGTGGTAGCCCAAGGCAACGGTGTTGTCTCCCCCGGCTGTATTCAGGGGATCGTAGATCCGCACACCGTCAAAGTAGAATTCTCCCCCGCGGTTCAGGAATTCGTAATCGCTGACCACCTTCCGTCTGGCGGCAATGCGGACAGTGTAGGTATCATACTCCAAGCCTTGGAGGGAGAACACAGGGATCTGATACAGCTCCAACTCGCCCTTGTTGTTCAGGATCACCGACTTGACCTCTGTTCCGTCTGCCTTGGTGACCCAAATGTTCAAGGTCGCCTGTTGGGGTCCCGTGCGGCTGATAAGGTCAAAGCCCGTGCCCTTGAAGGTGAAGCTGACCTCCGTATAGTTCTCCGTATTGGTGCCGGACTTGTAGCCCAAGCCCTCTACAAAGTAGCTACTGCCATTGGACAGGAAGCTGTCGTCCAAATAAGTGGAATCATAGCCGTATACCGGCTCCTCGATATGCTCCGCAGGGCCGATATAGATCTGGTCCAGGATCAGCTGTCCCGGTACATTGGGATCCGCCCTCTCTACATTCTCTAAGACCAAGCGGATGGCGGATACATTGGTCTCCCGTCGGAGTTCCTCCGCCAGGGGTCGGATCGTGGTCAGATAATAGTCATTCTCGAAGTAGAAGCTGTCAACAGGATAGGAATCCAATGCCGTCTCCCAGCCCTCACCTGCATCATACAGAAGGGATATGGTAGCATTTCCCACAGGCTTCAGGTCCTTGAGCTTAAAGCGGAGCTTGGTGACCTGTGCGTAATCGGGGCGGTAGGTCAGAGGTGCCGTCTTTGCATTCTCTACAATGACGGTACCATCGTTCGTAAGCTCCGTTACCATCAGGTTGCCGCTCATGTTGTCGATCTCCAAGCCTTCCCCTGTTCCCATACCGTTGCTCCAATACAACTCCGTCTCGCTGTCAAAGTTCCGATCGTTGTAGGGCTTGTCTGTATAGCGATCCCGATCCTCCTCTAAGTTGTCGAAGCCGAAGTACAGACATTCCTCGGGAATCGGTGCCTGAGTCATTGGTCCTACATAGATATAGTCCATGGAGATCTTGGCATTTTTAGAACTATTGCTGACCCAGTCTATTCTGGGGTGGAGGAGATTCAGATACTCGTTCAAGTAGAAGCTGGGATCCTCTGTCAATTTTGCAGTAATGGTAAAATATCCCCGGTCTACATAATCGGCAACATGGATATACCGATAATATCTGGCGACCTCATATTTGTTGGTCCCCCATCGGCTGGTATCCAAGTCAAGCTCGATCATAAGCATACCTGCCTGGGGATCCGTGGCAGCTTTATTCGAAATCACATTCTCCAGCTTGATACGGAACTGACAATAGTAGTCCTGGTCTGCGTAGACGCGGAGTGCTCTCGTGAACTTATCTTCATCGGATACGGTAGTTTCATTATCGGAACGGAAGCCTATTCTGTTCTTACTGATACCTTTTCCGTCCTTCAGTTCCATGGATAGGACACCGTTTTCCACCTTATGACTATAGACTGCAGAGTCTTCGGCTCGCCAACTCTTGGCAATATCCATATTGTGGTTATACTGATTGGAACTGAAACGGTGAATATCCGCCGCCGTATTGGTAAAGCCGGAGAAATATGCATCCCCCTCCGGCAGAGAGCGCTGTCGCTCCGGGGAAGGTGCGCCGATCTTGATGTAATCAATGGAAAAAATCGCTTTGGTGCCGGGTGCGGAGGTAATATATCGGAAATAGGGACGGACTCCCGTTAGCAGGACCTTGGTCTCATGGATGCCGTTCTGCAAAGGCACAGACAGAGTATAGAATCCATTGTCGATGTACTCCGAAGCCTGGAAATCCAAGGAATATTCGGAGATGCTACCATCTGAATAGCTCAGTGCCAGGACAAAGCTGGCCTTCTCGTCAGATCGCTTTGCAACAGCATGCTGTACGCGGAAGCGGACCTGGCAATAGTCGTTCTCCTCCGTCTTGTAGTTCAGCCCCTTCATGGTGGATACACCGTAGGTCTCTGCAGCAGCAGTAGGAGAGAAATGCAAGCATCCCTCATTAAAGTCATTTACTACCGTGTTGCTGTCCGCCTTCCAGTAGCCCTTCTTGTCATAATTCACATCCTCCGAGGAAGTGGTGCCCGTTCCTCTGTATTGGGAGAGCTTATATCTCTTAATATCCGTCTCCGTATTGGTGAAGCCAAAGAACAGATCCCCCGTCTCGGCAAAGGCCGTCTTCTCCTCTGCCTCCGGGCCAATATAGAGATAGTCTACATCTAACTTGGCAGTAGTCCCTGCAGACTCCTGCAACCCGTGGAAGGTCATCTCGAGCCCTTGGATCAGGGAGAAGCCTTTATAGTCCTCCCGATCCCACAGAGGTAGCGTCACGGAGAAGTAGCCCCGATCCATTACCTCTTGGGCAGGGATATCCAACCGCAGTTCCAGCTCGTCCTGTGTGCCGTCTTTCAATTGTCCCCGTAAGAGGACCTTGATGTAGGTATCTACACCCTCTTCCACAGTAGCATTTACCAGGCGGTAGCGGATCTGCAGCATATCCTCCTCTCCCGATGCAAAGGCAAGGGGATCTGCCAAGTCTGTCAGGTTGGTCACCATGCGGAAACCATAGCCCGACTCTGTCAGCGCACCCTTGGGATCGATCCGTAGGAGCCCACCGTCGATCTGCAGGGTAGCCTCTCCACAGGGTGCCAGATGCTGTGGAACCTTAGTGCTCGCGGCATCGTAGTTGTACAGTGCATGCCAATCATTGTCATATCCACCGTATTGAGGTGCAGAGTAACGCACATCATCGATACCGTTGTTCGTAAAATCAAAGTACAGAGAATTACCACTGACTACCTGCATATCGAAGCCCAGACGGGGCCCCAGGAACAGATAGTCTACGGTGATCTTTCCGCCGCCGATCCCCTCAAATTCCAGGGCAAAGCCGCGGATCTCCGTCGCATCTGCAAGGATCCATTCCGACAGGTCTGCCGTACAGGATTGGAACAAGCCGTCTATGGAGCTGTCAAAGGGGGTAACAAGGACCTCCTTGGATGCGAAAACACCCTCTGCGTCATAATAGATGGTCAGACGGATATTGGCCTCCCCGGTGGCAGTACAGCCGTCCAGTCGGAAACGGGTCTGCAAGTACAGATCATCGGAAACGGTCATCCGCAGAGGATAATCTCCCGACTCTTGTGGCATAGCTCCCTGCAAGGCGGTGGTCACTATGGTGGTGCCCTCCGTTCCCACAGGGATCTCCATCATGCCCTCCTCCGGGCTCAGGGTCACTGCCCCCTCCGTAGAAGCCCAGGGGCACATGAGAGGGGAGTCGAAGTTATATCCGTTGTAGATAAAGTTGGCACTGTAACGGGAGGCATCTCCCTCAAAGTCTGCAAAGAAAGCATTGGAAGGGATATTCTCCCGTCCCGGCTTCTCCGTAATAATATACTCCGTGGTATAGCCGTCATCCTGGACCTCTGCCGTTGTAGGTTCTACAATTGTACCGCTCTCGTCCACCAGCTTCCAGGCATCGGACTGAGACTTACCATCCTTGTATGCAACCTTATTGAAAACAGAAGCGTCAGTGGTAAAATCGGATTCATAATACACAAAGCTTGCAGGAGTGAAATAAACGGGCACAGAAACCGTGGTAGGCACGCCGTTGGCAAGGATGACCTCCATCTGTGCAATGACCTCCACCATATGATCCAGGAGACGGGTGGGGGTGAAGCGGACCGTTTCCATCTTGCCGTCCCCATCCGTGTCTACGACCCCGGCGGTGCCGTAGGACAGGCCGTTGTGCTTACTGACAACCGCTCCCTTTAAGGTGGCGGTGCTGAATTCCTTGGATGTCAGGCCCTGGAACTGTGCTTCGGAGAGTACATTCACATCCATAGACTTGCCGTAGTCCATGACCACCGAAATGGGATCTCCGGAAATATAGGGATTGTATAAGTAATAGTTGGTGCAGGTGAATTCCATCCTTTCTGCAACGGTAGGATCTCCTGCAATGGACAGGGCTGCAGAGGTATTGATATCCTCGGAGGGAACCGCAACGGTGGACGATACGCTCCCCTTGGTGACCCAGGAGGGAGGGGCCCACACAATATTGTTGATCTGCAGGCGGATCTCGTAGGATACATCTCCGGTGAATTCCAAACCGGAGAAGACAGCCATATTATTCTTCTTCAGTGTGAATACACCGTTATCTGCAGTCGTGTAGGAGTCCTCACCGATCACATAGGGATAGTTGGTGACCGGGGTACGGACTATCTCCGTGGTGCCATCCTCCGAGGAGACCTCCTCCACTCTGTACAGAATAAAGCAGAACTCCATGTTGCTGAAAACAGTAGACACCTCTCCGGGTAGCTTTATATCCGTGGTGCTCAGGGTGCCGTCTTCGTTGACCTGCATATAGTTGTCCCCGATTTTGTTCTTGACTGTCAGTGTATCCAGTCCTTCGCCTCCCTCAACAGCGTGGGACACAGGGACCATCCCCACGAGCATCACAAGGGCCAGGAGCATTCCAAGCATTCTGTGTAAAATCCGATCTATTTGCATTCTTCCTCCGTCCCGGCATAAGCCGTATATCTATTCTATAGAAAATACAACTTTTAGAAAACTTAAGCCTTTATTTTTTCTCAAAAACCGTGATTTTTCTATAGTTTCTGCCATTATATCAGTATAATGCTCGTTATACAATAGTTCTTTTGTATTTTCCGGAATTTTTGACAAATACGCCGTAGCTTTTCATCAAAAAAATGTCGCCCACTCCTTTTTAGGGGAGTGGGCGACGGGACTTGAGATATCAGCGCCTATGCTCTACAGAGCCGAAGAGATCAGCCGATCTTGTAGATCGTGGTGACCTGGTTCTTGGTGTTGTTGGTGTAGTTCTTGTAGGTACGGAAGTTGGGAGTTGCAACCTTGGAAACATCGCCACCGTTGTTGTCGTAAACACCGATGTAACGGACATTACCGTTGGGGTCAACCATGCTCAGGTAGCCGCTCTCATCCATGGTGATAGCCATAGCCTCACCGTTTGCACGCAGACCGTTGTTGTTGTCCAGGAGAGACAGACCGATATCGCCATTGATCAGGTAGATCATGCCGTCAACGATCTTGACAGTCCAGTACATAGTCTCGTCAAAAGTACCCTCAAACACTGCAGCATTGGCAGCAGCAGTTGCACCGAAGTTGTTGAGCAGGACATAGTCCTTGCCGGTCATAGCGGGATCAGCAGTAACCACGATAGCGATCTTGTCGCCGTCCTGCAGATCAGCAAATGCAACAGGCGTAGGTACGTCGGGATTGGGATTGGGGTTGGGGTTGTAGTTGGGATCAACTTCGCCGCAGTTGGCGCAGGTGCCCTCTACATAGTCATGACCCAGAGCTGCAACAGCCTCGGTCTTGGTTGCACCGCAGGTGCCACAGGTGAAGGTCTTGACGCCCTCAGCCTCACAGGTGGGCTCAGCAGTAACAGTGCCCTCGTCCCATGCATGATCGCAGGGAGTGGGAGCGGGAGTGCCGCCCTTAACATAGAAGTGCATTGCGAAGAGAGCCTCGTCAGCGTTGTTGTAGTAACCGCTCCAGTTGCTGTTCTTCTCGTAGTACTCCAGATAGACCTGACGGCCTACGTTGAATACATAGTATGCACCCTCGGTAGCAGCAGGCAGTACCTGCCAGGTGTTGTGCTTCTCGCCCAGAGGCATGCTGGAGTAGGAGTC